>NZ_JBGQOD010000003.1:0-394532 GCF_052113625.1 Flavobacterium sp. W21_SRS_FM3
AAATTGGCTTTTGCCTCTAAATTTGCTGTTGTAGCATAGCTGCTCAAATCTTGATCTCCTGTGTTAGTGCCTGAAATAGCAGCTAGCTTTGTTTTCTCGGCCGTAGAATAATCTTCTGTCGAAAGTCCTTTTCCAGCTGCTTTGTCTACTTTTAAATCTAGAGCAGTATTCGTAGCCAAGTTACTCAAATCTTGATCTCCTGTGTTAGTTCCTGAAATGGCTGCTAGCTTTGTTTTCTCGGCAGTTGAATAATCTTCTGTCGAAAGTCCTTTTCCTGCTGCTTTGTCTACTTTCAGATCTAAAGCAGTTTGAGTGGCAGTAGAAATTGGTTTATTTGCATCTGCGGTATTGTCTACATTTTCTAATTGCAAATTCTTTAATGCATCACGAAGGCTGGTAGCATTAGTACCTCCATTTTCTATAGCTACAACCCCCGTTACATTTTCAGCATTAACGGCTGAATAGGCAAAAGGAACATATGCTAAATCGTGGTTACTAATTTCCTCGAATGATAGACACCCTCCTTTAATGGATACACCTACATAAAGCTTTTTACCTAGTGTATTCCATGTGATGTTTGCAAAAGATGCAGCATAGCCTCCTGTCTGTTCTCCTGAACCTATCATTAAATTAACCATTCCATATTTATCTGTTTTGGTTTGAATAATTTCTTGATATTCAATATTAGAAAACTCATCCATAAACTTAAATAGCATACAGATATCCTTTTCTATAAGTGGTACGTTTTGAGTCACAACTTGCGAAGGACTAGTTGACGGATTTAAGAGTACTGCCTGATACGAAATTCCTTTTGATTGTGAATAAATATTTATTGCAAATAATAATATAAAAAGTAAAGTTATTTTCTTCATATTTTAACAGGTTAATTAGTAGTAGTTTTATTTAAAGTTGTTTGACAATTTTAGTGTAATAGGTGAAATTATTTGATCTAAGTCTTACAAAATACTGCTGCCCTGACATCATATTAAGCTTAAAAGTCAAAATTTTAGTTAGCGGTTGTTGAGTCTCATTAAATACGACACGCCCTGATGCGTCAAAAATAAATAGTTCCACCTCTTGATCTATAAATTCTGAAAATTCAAAATTAATGCTGTCAATAAATGGGTTCGGATAAGTTGTTGTCTTAATATTATTCTGGTTATTTGAAGATATTAAGTTATTCCATAAACTTTGTTGAAAACCCTGAATTATAATAAAAGTTTTATTAGAGTTTCCTATAGTACTTTGTTGCCCAATAGTCTGACTAACTACAATACCGTTAGCAAGTATTTTTGTAGTTCCTTGAGACGCTATAACTTGATGGTGTAGATCTTGCCCGTAAAAACTCAAACTAAATAAAAGTAAAATATATTTCATAAATTCATATTCTAATTAACAGATTATAGGGGTTTATTAAAAGGCCTACCACTTCGTGCTTAACTTAATTAAGAAAATCTTAACAAATATAGATGAAATACACATAAATCCGATTAAAAACATATTTTTAAGCATAAAATGACTAAATAACTTTAATAATACATTGAAAAATCCTTAAAATCTTACATTTATTTTTGTTTGCAGTTCCATTATGCAACATAATTTGTACTGCATAAAAAAAGGTCCAACTTCTCAGTTGGACCTTTTTTCAATTATATACGTAAAACTATTTTTTATAGTACTTTCTATATTTCGGATACGTTACAGCACCTATGAAGGTTATTGTACCTAGAGAATACCAGATCCAACTTAATGAATGTGCTTCACCACTAGCGTATGAATGCAATCCTACCAGGTGAAAGTTTACTCCATAATAAGTAAACAAAATTGATACAAAAGCAAACATACTCATTAAATTAAACACCCATTTACCTCTTAACGAAGGAACAAAACGTGCGTGAATAACAAAAGCATAAACCATAATACTGATCAAAGCCCAAGTCTCTTTTGGATCCCATCCCCAATAGCGTCCCCAACTTTCATTGGCCCATTGTCCACCTAAGAAGTTACCTATTGTTAGCATTATTAATCCTATGGTTAAAGCCATTTCATTGATATAAGTAATCTCTTGAATATTCAAATCCATTTTTGCCTTGTTCTTTTCATTGGTGAAAAAGATCAATAACAAAGAAACAAATCCTAATATCATACCTAAGGCAAATGGACCATAACTAGCCACAATTACAGCAACGTGAATCATTAACCAATAGGAATTAAGTACTGGTTGTAAATTAGCAATTTCAGGATCAATCCAATTCATGTATGCTGCCGATAAAATCATAGAAGTCACAAAAGCTGCAGAAGCCACTGTTAGTTTTGATTTTATATCAAAGGCCAAACCAAAGAACATGGTTGCCCATGCCACATAGACAATAGCCTCATAAGCATTACTCCAAGGCGCGTGCCCAGAAATATACCATCGCGCAGCTAAAGTCAATGTATGTAACAAAAATAATGTCGCAATCACGATGTGCATTGTGTTCACTAAAATACGCATGCTCTTAGAATCCTTGAAAATTTGAAGAATAGTAAACAACAACATTAAAATCGATGCAAACACATAAGCGTATGGCAATTTTTGTAGCAAATCATATTTGTTATACAAAATTTCAGCTGTAATTTTATCTTCACTAGGCCTTACTTTAGCTCCAAATTTCTTTTGGAATCCATTAATACTTTCAACCAAATCATCTGCATTTTTATAATCATTTGATTGGGAAGCATTGTTTAGAGAACCAAAGTATAAAGGCAATACACTTTTAGTATAGGTAGAATCCATTCCTTTTAGTCCGGCTTCATTTAACTCCAGAAAAGATACCCATTTATTATTGGCATCATTTGGAATCGGGAAGATTTTTAATATTCTTCCGCTTAAAGCAGATTCCATTAAATTAACTTTCTTATCTGTCTCTATAAAATCTTTTTCAAACTGATTTGGATTAGCGGCCTTGTAAGCAGCATCCAAATAAGGTGATAATTTATAATTCCCTTTGGCATCAAAAAAGGCTATAAAAGGAGCTGTTGTAGCTTTTACATCTACACCTATTAATTTTCGAATGCTATCATTTCCACTTCTTAAATAAATTATCGGAATTTCAATCCAAAACTGGGCGTACTGTGACATCGATAAAAATACCTGATCAGAGTTCATCCCCTTGTAATCATTAGAGTGACTTACTTTTCTCAATAATTCAGAAGAAAAAGTATTAATGGGTTTCATTCTACCACCTGCATCTTGTATTATCAGTCTTCCAAATTTAGCTGCATGTGCTTCACTCACTTTGAATTTGCTCAATAAAGAATCCAACTGTTTCTCTGTTGGTGCCGTACGTACATGAACTCCATTTTCCACATGATCAGCATGATTTCCATTCTCATCGTGTTCATGATTGTGTGTTTGCGCAAAACCACCCATACTAATCATTAACGCTATGATAGTGAAAAGCTTAGATTTTTTATTTTTAACGACTTCTAATTTTCGCTTTAAATCGGCAAAACGCGAGTGCTTAGTAAACATAATAGCCATCATGGCAAAAAATAACATAAAGTATCCTGCATAAGTTATTCCAGTTCCCCAGAAATCATGATTTACTGATAGTACAGTCCCTTTCTCATCTGGATCAAACGACGACTGGAAAAAACGGTACCCTTTATAATCTAATACATTATTCATAAAAATTCGGGCATCAAATGTTTCTGAAGGATCTTGAACAGTTACTTTACTTTCAAATGACGAATAACTTTTTTCTGTTCCAGGATATTTTTGAGCAATAAAGTCATTTAATTTAATCTTGAACGGCAATACATAAGCTTTACTTCCGTAAAAAAAGGAGTAATCGATTTCCCCTATTCTTACTGTCTTGGCCTCTCCTATTTTACCTTTAGATCCAAGAATGGTAACTTCTTTTTCTTTTCCGTTTGCTTTCACTTTTAGAACTAAAGCATCTTCATGATTTTTTGCTTTAAAATCATTGCTAGATTCATATGCTATAACTCCCTTAACTGCTGGATCTGGAAAAACAAAGCGTTTTTCACCAATTGTATATAGTGAACGCATCATCAGCGGTTGTATAATATCTTTGGTAACTTCCCCTTGAAGTTTGTCAGCCATTCGCATAAAGTTACCTTCAAAAGGAGTTTGAATGGTATATTCAGCGCCAGTAGTATTGATATTGATAGCGCCTTCTGTAGGTTTATTTAATGCAAATAATACATTATGTATATTTTGAACTTCTCCCTCTTTTAAGAAATGCTCTTCTCTTCCTCCATCACCTGCTTCTACTAATTTTAAATATTGGACTCCGTTAGCATCTTCTTTTACATATTCCTTAGCTCCCAATATGAAATTTTCATACTCAACTTCAAAATCAGTATCTGCAAATTTATCAGAGATTGAAAAATTATTATTTGTTACGGGAGACAATAGTAAAGATTTCTCAAAAACACGACGCTTCATTTCCCCTTTGTATTCTCCATCTACAAAAACAGTAAGAAAGGTTTTATCTGAATAAAATTGGTTCTCAGCAGCACCTTCACGGATGGGCATCATCCCTTCATAACTAATATAACGAGTTACAAATGCACCTAACAGAATAAATATAAATGCTAAATGTAAAAGCAATGTAGCCCATTTCTCTTTCTTTAGTAATTGATAACGCTTTATGTTCCCAATGAAATTAATCATAAAAAACACCATTATCACCTCAAACCACCATGTATTGTAAATTAAAATTCGAGCTGTATCCGTATTGTATTTGCTTTCGATGAAGGTTCCAGTAGCCATTGCTATTGCAAAAGTTATAAATAGTAGGGCCATTAATCGGGTTGAAAACAGAAAAGAGAATAATTTTTTATTCATTTGTAAGGAATTACGTTTTTATAAAAGTGCGACAAAAGTACTTAAAATTGTTGACTTCTATATTCCTGCATTTGTTAATTTAATCCAAAATTAAGCGTATATAAGCGCTGAAATTACTATTTTTCCCACCTTATAATTTTTTAAAATCAATACTCATAAGGATTCAAACCCTATAATTTTTTTGTTAATTTTGCCATATGATTAAAGTTACCATAATAGGTTCTGGAAATGTTGCACAACATTTAATTACCGCTTTCACAGAATCCCAAAAATCCAGAATGGATATAGAGTTGGTTCAGGTTTATTCTCGAAAAAGAGAAACCTTAGCACATTTACTTCCTTTAGATCGAATCACTAATAATTATAATAGTTTGATCGAATCCGATTTATACATTATCGCGGTCTCTGATGATGCTATTGAAGAAGTTTCATCCAATTTAAATTTTAAAAACCGACTTGTAGTGCATACTTCAGGAAGTTTTCCATTAGAATTATTGGACAATAATAATCGAAAAGGAGTTTTTTATCCATTGCAAACATTCACAAAGAACAAAAAAGTAGATTTCAAGAACATTCCTATTTGTTTAGAAAGTGAAAATGCTTTTGACTACCATATCATAGAAAAAGTTGCCAAAACCATTTCTGACAAAGTATTTGCAATTAATTCTAACCAAAGAAAAGCCTTGCATGTCGCTGCCGTATTTGTAAATAATTTCACCAATCATTTGTATCAAATAGGAAGTGAAATTTGTCAAGAAAACCAAGTACCATTCGCAATTTTAAAGCCCTTAATACAAGAAACGGCCAACAAAATTATGGAGTTAACGCCCGAAGAAGCACAAACTGGTCCTGCCAAGCGCAATGATTTAAAAACCATCCAGGCACAAGAAGAATTCATAACGGATGACAATAATTTAACAATTTACAAAATACTAACACAATCAATCCAGTACAATGGCTAAAAGTTATAAAGAATTAATGAATGACATCACCACTTTTATATTTGATGTTGACGGTGTACTTACTGATAGCTCCGTTTTTGTAACCACAGAAGGAGAAATATTAAGAACAATGAATATTAGAGATGGTTATGCAATGAAAGCAGCTGTGGAGAGTGGTTACCATGTTTGTATTATTTCAGGGGGAAGTAATGAAGGCGTTCGTGTACGATTACGTAATTTAGGAATAACTGATATCCATTTAGGAACACCTGATAAAGTGGAAACTTTTAAAGAATATACAGAGCTATATTCTATCAATCCTGAGCAAGTATTGTATATGGGAGATGATATTCCGGATTTCCATGTCATGAAATTAGTTGGTTTACCTACTTGTCCTCAAGATGCAACTTCAGAAATCAAAGGCATTTGCAATTATATTTCACATAAAAATGGTGGAAAAGGTGCTGCGCGTGACGTGATTGAACAAGTGATGAAAGTGCAAGGTAAATGGATGGCTTATTTTGACGGTCAGCACGATTAAAGATAATTTCAACTTCATTTATTACAATGAATTTTCTAAAACTTATACGATATCAAAACCTTCTACTACTTGCATTCATGCAGATAGTTTTCAGGTATGGTTTTTTGAAATTTCAAAACATTCCACTGGCACTGTCAGATTTTAATTATGCACTATTAGTCCTAAGTACTGTATTAATTGCTGCTGCTGGTTACATTATCAATAATATATTTGATCAAGAAACAGACAGCATTAACAAACCTAATGCAGTCGTAGTTGGTAAAAGCATTACTGAGAATACAGCTTATAATTTGTACATTCTACTGAATGTTTCTGGGGTAGGAATTGGTTTCTATTTATCCAATGTGATTTCAAAACCTGGTTTTGCAGCCATTTTTATAGTCATTGCAGCTACTTTATACATTTATGCCACGAGTTTAAAACAAATGATGTTAGTGGGAAATTTAATTGTTGCCGCTTTACTTTCTATCAGTATTCTAATTATTGGTGTATTTGATTTATTTCCAGTAACCCATGCAAGTAATCAACAACTAATGGGAAGCTTCTTCTCAATCCTTTTAGATTACGCTATCTTTAGTTTTTTGATTAATTTTATTCGTGAAATAATTAAAGATATTGAAGATGTGAACGGCGACTACAATCAAGGTATGACAACTCTACCCATTGTATTAGGTATAACTAGAACGTTAAAAGTAGTTTTTGTATTTAGTTTTGTCCCATTATTACTGTTACTGTTTTACATAAACAATTATTTAGTTGCCAATGATTTATACATAGCTACAGCCTTTGCTCTATTATTTATTGTAGCTCCTATACTTTATTTTATTATCCAATTGCTTACTGCAAAAAATGCTAAGGATTACCATGCAATGAGTACACTTTTAAAATGGCTTTTATTCACAGGAATTCTATCCATCTTCATCATTACCTTAAATATCAATTACAATGCTTAAAAATAAATTAAATAAATACAAGCTTATCCTAGCCTCAGGTTCTCCTAGAAGACAGCAATTTTTCAAGGATATGAATTTAGATTTTGAAATCCGAATCAAGGAAATTGACGAAGTTTACCCAGTTGATTTACAAGGAGCAGAAATAACTAATTATCTGGCAGCTTTAAAAGCTAGTGCCTTTGAGGGAACACTTCAGGAAAATGAAATCCTTATCACCAGTGATACCATCGTATGGCATAATGGTAAAGCGTTGGGTAAACCAAAAGATAAAGAAGATGCCTTCGCTATTTTAAAATCCCTATCGAATACAACCCATGAAGTATTTACTTCTGTTTGTTTTAAGTCAAGTACTGCAATTGAGACACTTAGTGAATCGACCAAAGTCACTTTTAATGAACTCTCAGATGAAAATATTTTATATTATATCGAAAATTACAACCCTTATGACAAGGCGGGAGCTTATGGTATCCAAGAGTGGATCGGAGTTATCGGTGTTAGTAAAATTGAAGGTTCTTATGCAAATGTAATGGGGCTTCCAGTTGATAAAGTCTACCAGTATTTAAGTAACTTAGCTTAAAATATATAAGATGAACTTTTTTAATGATTATATAAAAGAAATAATCAGTACCGGAATATTACTATTTCTTGTCGCCTTTTTACGTCTGATTACTTCCAGCTTAGTTAGGCGTTTTGCACAGTCAACTCATATCATTGAACATCGAACTAATCTTGTAATTAAATACCTCCATTTACTTACGACCATTTTAGCAGCTATAGCTTTAATCATAATTTGGGGAGTGCAACCAAAAGACATCATCATTGCTGTTTCGTCAATTACAACCGTTGTAGGTGTTGCCATGTTTGCCCAATGGTCTATTTTAAGCAACATAACATCTGGAATCATACTGTTCTTTTCATTTCCCTTTAGAATTGGAGATGTAATTCAAATACATGATAAAGATTTCCCTATCATCGGGGAGATTGAAGATATCCGTGCCTTTCATGTTTCACTAAAAACTAAGGAAGGCGAAATGATCATTTATCCTAACAATTTACTATTTCAAAAAGGAATCACTATCATTAAAGAGCATTTTAATGATAAAGAATTCACAGATTAGAAAAAATTAGTTTAAATTTTAGTGTTACAATTCCATAGTAACACCCCTTTATTAAGTGGTAATTCTATAAATAAAAAAATGAAACTTATAACTTGAATTTGTAGTAAATAGTTCATATTTGTTTCTTGTAAAGTACTAGTAATCTACTACTTTTATCAAGAAATGTAATCCCACACATATGAGCAATACTATCAAATATCCTTTTTATATTCGGTTGGCTTTTTCACTAATTAGCTTAATTAGCATAACTTATATTTTATATATTGGAAAAGGTGTTTTGATCCCAGTCTTAATGGCGTTTTTATTTGCTGTATTGTTGTTACCAGTAGTACATTTTTTAAATGATAAAATTCGAATTCCACATGTTCTTGCCGTTTCTCTAACTGTATTATTTTTTGTCCTAATCATAATAGGCATACTGGCCTTTATATCCTATGAAATAACTGATATCGCTAGTGATTTTGCTAGAATAAAAAAGAATATCAACCTATTCATCACTGATATTCAGCGATTTATCCGAACATATTTTCACGTTAGTATTTGGGAACAAAGGAAATATATAGAAGATGTAACTCAAGATTCTGTAAAGAAAGGTACCGAAACGATTGGAACCACCTTAATGTCCATTACAGATACAATTGTAGACATGACCTTAATTCCTATTTACACTTTCTTAATTCTACTGTATAGAACTCACTTTATATTATTTTTTGCAAAACTCATCAAAAAACAACACCATCCTAAATTACAAGAAATTCTTACTCAGATAAAAGTAGCTATTAACAGTTATATTGTGGGTTTAATTATCGAAATGATCGTTGTATCCGTTTTGACTAGTCTAGGCTTATATATGATTGGTGTGGAGTATTTTATCTTATTAGGCATCATTACCGGAATTTTAAACCTTATCCCATACATCGGAATTCTAATTGCCGGAGTGGTAACTATTCTATCCTCACTAACTGCTACACCTGAATTATCAGTAATATTAGGAGTGATTATTGTCAATATAATTGTTCAAATTATTGATAACAACATCCTTGTTCCCATGATTATTAACACAAAGGTGGAAATTAATGCCTTTGTATCTATTGTAGGAATTATTATTGGTGGTGGTATCGCAGGAATTGCTGGGATGTTTTTAGCAATACCCCTTTTGGCTATACTTAAAATTATCTTTGACCGTATTGATTCACTGGAACCTTGGGGCTATCTGATGGGCGATAATCTCCCAAAAACATTTATTTGGCGTAATATAAAAACCCCTAAAAACAATAAACAATCTGTTGTTGAAGTTGTTCACAAGAAAGAAGTAGAAGTAATTGCAATAGATGAAAATCTTAAACCTACTGATGTTGTCGATTAAATCACAATTTTAGTATTATTTAATTCTATTCGAATATTGAGATATCTCTGTACTAAAAATCTCCCAATACCACTAAATGCCACCAAAGAATAAAATACTACTGCTACTTTTCCTTTTTGGTTATCAACTCGCTTTTTCACAGATACAATCGAAAGAAAAAGACAGTATAGATATCTATCAAAGCATTCAGCAGTATTCTAAAAAACACAAATTTGCTTCTTTTATGCACCGCTTAATTTTTAAATCGATCGATTCTAAAAAAAATAAAGAGGCTCAAATAGTAAAAAATAAAAAATTTAAAGCCGAAGGCAAAATAATCAGAAACATAACGATAGTTACCTTAGATCCTTTTGGTTATTCAGATGTTGATACGACAAGAAGACCGCATAATTGGGGAGAAAGAACTGGAAACAGCTGGCATTTAAAGACGAAGCAATTTGCCATATCAAATTTACTTTTGTTTAAAAAAAACACTCCTTACAACGCTCTAAAAATACAGGAATCAGAAAGAATAATTCGTTCTCAAAAATTTGTAAATAGAGTCACCATCTCTGAAGCATTAACCGCTCCTAAATCTGATTCAGTAGATGTTACCATACGCGTTTTAGATTCATGGACTACACAACCGAGATTAGCTATTTCTAACTCAAAAGTAGCTTTAGGACTGAATGAGAGAAACTTTTTTGGAACTGGGCAACAATTTGATTATCGTTTTACCAATAGGTTTTCTGATGGTAAAGATGCACACAATTTGGCCTATACAGTCCCTAATTTTAAGAACACCTTTATTAGTACTATTTTAAAATATCAGGTTGATTTAGATAATTATTATGACAAAAGTATCGCTGTTGAGCGGCCATTTTATTCCCCCCTTACAAAATGGGCTGGAGGAGTTTACTTAGGTCAGCAATTTAGAAAGGATACTTTACAAGGACCCGATTTACAGTATATATCTCAAAATTTCAAGTATAGCTCTCATGATTTCTGGATAGGTAAAGCCTTTACATTATTTAAAGGAAATAGCGTCGATGATAGAACTACTAATTTGATTTTATCTGCAAGATTCTTAAATATAAATTACATCGAAAGTCCATTAGAAGTATATGATCCTATCCATTTTTATTCCTCTGAAAAACTAATCCTTACGGGTATAGGAGTCAATACCCGTAAATTTATAAAAGACAAATATATTTTTAAAAACGGCATTATTGAAGATGTGCCTATTGGAAGAATATATGGTATAACTGGAGGTTATCAATATAAAAATAATAAATGGCGATCGTACTTAGGAGGCCAAATGTCTTTTGGAAACTACCATAAATGGGGGTTTTTGAGTACCAATTTTGAATTAGGGACTTTCTTTAATGAAGGGAAAACGGAGCAAACTGCCTTTTCTTTCATGGCGAGTTATTTCACTAATTTAATGGAAGTAGGAAGCTGGAAAGTGCGCCAATTTATTAAACCCCAAGTAGTAATTGGAGTGAATCGAAAGGCTTCATTGGGTGATCAATTGACTATTAATGAGAATTATGGTATTCAAGGTTTTAATAGTGCTGTATACGGCACGAGTAAAGCTGTAATAACATTACAAACACAAACCTATGCACCAAAGGAAGTTTGGGGTTTTAGAATGAGTCCGTATTTAAACTACTCTATGGCTGTTTTAGGCAATACTGAAAATGGTATTGATCAACGAAAAGCCTATTCTAAAATTGGTCTTGGCGTCGTAATAAGCAACGATTATCTTGTGTTCAGTTCCTTCCAACTTTCACTTTCCTATTATCCAAGAATTCCATACGAAGGTGATAATGTATTTAGAACAAATGCTTTTGAAACTACTGATTATGGTCTACAGAACTTTGAACTGGCCAAACCTAAGACGGTTACTTTTAGATAATACATAAGTAACTAAATGCAAAATATTTTTTTAGTTATCTATTTATTATAATCATGAAAACTAATATTATAATTTTATAAGTATTAAGTTAAATTACACAAATTATAAGTACTATTTATGACTATCTTTAGTAAATATTTAAGTCCAACTAAAACCAAATTAAAATGAAAAAACTTAGCTTTTATGTAATGATGATAGCATTATCATTAACTGCATTCCCAACCTCTACTTTCGCGGCAGAAAAAAACGTTGCAGTATCAGAACCAAAAGAAATTCCTGCTGAAGTACAAGTGAAGTTAGATCGATTAGAAGAAATTAAAGAGATGGATAAATCAACCTTGAACTCTTCGGAGAAAAAAGAACTTCGTAAAGAAGTTCGTGAAATTAAAGCCGATTTAAAATCTACTGGTAATGGTGTTTATTTATCAGTGGGAGCTATAATTATCATTATCCTATTGTTGATTCTATTACTATAATTAATTAAAATCATTATAATTAAAAAGAAACGTATTACACGTTTCTTTTTTTTATGTCTGAAAACGAACAAGCACAAAATAATGTTAAGTAAAATACTACGGCATAGTTGTTGTTTTTCCTTTCACAATGCCAATAAACAGCATTATTATTATAACCTTAAAAATTTTAAAATATGAAAACACTAAAACTTATTGCGATAGCCATTGTTCTATTTGTAGGAACTTCAAGTCAAGCTCAAGTATCTGTAAATGTTAATATAGGATCAGCTCCGTCATGGGGTCCTTCTGGATATTCTGATGTAGAATATTATTATTTACCAGATGTACAAGCCTATTATGATATACGTAATTCTCAGTTCATTTATCTAGGACAAGGGCAATGGGTGCGATCAAGAAGCCTTCCTAATCAATATAGAAATTATGATTTGTACTCAGGCTATAAAGTGGTATTAACTGACTATCATGGTAAAACGCCTTATAATTATTATAAAGAACATAAGGTAAAATATTACAAAGGCTATAAAGGTAAGCCACAAAAAAGTATTGGCCATAAAGACGCACATTACAGTGCAAAAAAAGGCAAAGAATACAATGGTCATGGAAAAGGAAAAGGCAAGCATTAGAGAAATCTATTTAAAAAAGAGAAACGAAAAAACGTTTCTCTTTTTTTTTATTTTAACAATTCAATATTAGGTTAATAATTCATCGTGGCACAGTTGTTGGTTTTAGCATTAAAGTATTGTGCTAGCCAATACAATATTAATTAGAAATACAAAAAAAGGAAAAGATGAAAACATTAAAACTATTAGCCGTTGGAATAATATTACTCGTATCAAATGCTGGACAAGCACAAGTTTCAGTAAATTTAAATATAGGAACCGCACCAGCGTGGGGACCTTCAGGGTATTCTAATGTAGAATATTATTATTTACCAGATGTTCAAGCTTATTATGATATTCGGGCTTCACAATTTATATTTTTTGGACAAGGAAGATGGATAAGATCAAGATATTTACCCGCAAGATATAGAAATTATGATTTATATAGTGGATACAAAGTGGTTCTAAATGATTACCATGGACGAAGACCTTATGCGCATTTTAAAAATCATAGATCAAGATATCAAGTTGGTTATAGAGGTCAACAACAAAGAACAATTGGACATCGTTATAATAACAGAAGATATGCTCAGCAGCCGAGGTATTCTAATAACCATCATTATGCCGATAACCGCAGAAATACAAAAGACAGAAGATACCAGGACAACCGTAAAAGATACGACAAACATAACGACCATGGAAACAAAAAAAACAAAGAACATAATGGTCATAGAAGAAACTAATTTCTTCCAAAACGCATAATTATAAAGAGCACCCATAAGGTGCTCTTTTTTTTTATAGAATAAGTTTTAAGGTAATATATAAAAAGTAGCTTTCCACTTAAAAAAAATAATTACTACATTTGAGCTAATTGCCAAAAAACCAAATAGAAATGCTTAAAAATAAAGTTTCTTTACTCCTACTTACGCTATTAATCGCTCCACTATTATATGCACAAAAACCCTTAAAACCCAACTCAGCAGAAATTTTCAATCAGATTCAAAAATTAAATTTCTTAGGTTCAGTACTATATATCGCAGCACATCCAGACGATGAAAACACAAGATTAATCTCTTATTTATCGAATAATACAAAAGCTAGAACAGGGTACTTATCTTTAACCCGGGGTGATGGAGGTCAAAATTTAATTGGACCCCAGCTACGAGAGTTATTGGGAGTAATAAGAACCCAAGAATTAATTGAAGCCAGAAAAATAGATGGAGGCGAACAGTTTTTTTCACGAGCTAATGATTTTGGATATTCTAAAAATCCAGAAGAGACCTTAACTATCTGGGATAAACAGAAAGTGCTTTCCGATGTAGTTTGGGCGATTCGAAAATTTCAACCAGATATTATTATCAACCGTTTTGATCATCGAACTGCTGGTACCACTCACGGTCACCACACCTCATCAGCATTATTAAGTACCGAAAGCTTTGATTTAACAAATGATCCAACAATTTTTCCTGAACAATTAAATTTAGTTTCCCCTTGGCAAGCCAAAAGGCAATTTTTTAATACTTCATGGTGGTTTTATGGTAGTAAAGAAAAATTTGATGCAGCAAATAAATCTAATTTAACAACACTTGAAACAGGAGTATATTACACAAATTTAGGAAAGTCAAATCAAGAAATTGCAGCTCTAAGTAGAAGCAGTCATCAGTCACAAGGCTTTGGAAGTACAGGAAGTCGAGGTCAGGACTCAGAATACCTGGAATTTATAAATGGCGAACCATTAAAAAATAAAAACAATATTTTTGAAGGAATAGATACGAGTTGGAATCGCGTCAAAGGCGGAAAACCGATAGGTGAATTAGTTTCTAAAATAATCAGTTCTTACAATTATACGGAACCGTCTGCTAGTATCTCAGATTTGCTTAAAGTCTATCAGCAGATACAATCGCTGGAAGACAATCATTGGAAAAAAATTAAAACAGAGGAAATAAAGAATATAATTGCGGCATGCGCTGGTTTATACCTAGAAGCAGTAGCCGACAATCAGGAAGCAAATCCTGGTAGTACAATAAATTTAAAGCTAGAAGCGATCAATAGAAGTTCCGTATCAATAGAACTGGTTAGTGTTACAAATCCGTTTGACGCTAAAAACAGTTCTTTTAATTCCGCTTTAACTCATAATAGTGATGAGAATATAACAATGAGCCTGCAGCTACCACTAAATATAGCATACACCAGTCCCTACTGGTTAAAAGAGAAAGGAACTGTAGGAATGTATACTGTAGCTGATCAAATAAATATTGGAAAACCAGATATCATTAGAGATGTAAACGTAGTTTTTAATATTAAAATAGAAGGTGTACTGATTCCATTTGAACGCACAGTAGTTTATAAATATAATGATAAAGTGAAGGGTGAGATGTACAATTATCTCGACATTGTCCCAGCAGTAACATCTACCATTTTAAACAAAGTAACCCTCTTTAACACTGCTAAAAATAAAGCGATTGCAGTGAAAATAAAAGCGGGAAAAGATAATGTCAGTGGTAATTTACAGTTAGAGCTGCCTAAGGATTGGACTGTTTCTCCAAAAGTTATTCCGTTTCAGTTAGCCAATAAAGGTATGGAGCAAATTGTTTATTTTAATGTCACTCCACCGCTACAACCAGCAGAGGCTTACGCAAAGAGTGTAGCGACAATTGGGAATACGGTATTTGACAAAGAACAAATTATAATTGACTATAATCATATTACAAAGCAACAGGTTTTATTGCCATCAGAAGCAAAATTTATTAGATTGGATCTTAAAACAAACAATCAAAAAATTGGTTATATCATGGGCGCTGGAGATGAAGTTCCAGAAAGTTTGACACAAATGGGGTATTCAGTTACACTATTAGACCCAAACGAAATAACTACAGAAAGTATTGAAAATCTCGATGTAATTATGACTGGGATTAGAGCCTATAACACAAATCCTGCATTGGCCAACAAGCAACAAATTCTTTTTGATTTTGTAAAGAGTGGTAAAACAATGCTTGTACAGTACAATACACCTGATGAAAATATCCCAACTAACATCGCACCTTATCCTTTAAAAATTTCTAGAGACCGTGTAACCGAGGAAAATGCTGAAGTCCGCTTCTTAGCTCCTAATCACGCAATATTGAATTATCCAAATGCAATCACGCCACAAGATTTTAAAGGATGGACCCAAGAGCAAGGTTTGTATTATCCTGATGAATATGATCCCGCTTTTACTGCTATATTATCATCTAATGATAAAGGGGAAGGTCCTAAAAATGGTGCTTTACTTGTAGCTCCGTACGGCAAGGGATACTACATTTATACTGGATTGAGCTTATTTAGAGAATTACCTGAAGGCGTTTCAGGAGCTTATCGCCTGTTATCCAATATCATTTCTTTAAAAAATACAACTACAATTCCTGCCCAAAAACTAAAACCCTAAATTATGGAGCAAAAAAAAACAAAGAATTGGAAAAAGAACTACACTTGGGTTCTAGTGGCTAATGCCATTTATATTATGATCTTTTATCTAATAATGAAATTATATTCTTAAAACTATGCAACTATTCGATTGGATTGTACTAATTGTAACCCTGTTATTTATTGTAATATATGGTGCATGGAAAACTAAAGGCAGTAAAAATGTAGAAGACTTTATTTTGGGTAGTAATGAAACGCCTTGGTACACGGTAGGGCTTTCTGTTATGGCAACTCAGGCAAGTGCGATTACCTTTTTGTCAACACCCGGGCAAGCTTATCATGATGGTATGGGGTTCATTCAGTTTTACTTTGGTCTGCCTATAGCTATGGTGGTTATTTGTCTTACCTTCATTCCTATTTATCATAAATACAAGGTCTATACTGCTTATGAATATCTAGAAAAAAGATTTGATTTAAAAACGCGCTCATTAGCTGCTTTTCTCTTCTTATTTCAAAGAGGATTAGGGACAGGACTAACCATTTATGCTCCAGCCATAATACTGTCGGCCATATTGGGTTGGAATCTTACCTATATGAATATTGTCATTGGGGTTTTGGTGATTATTTATACCTTTTCAGGAGGTACTAAGGCGGTAAATGTGACTCAAAAACAGCAAATGTTTGTGATCATGTCGGGTATGTTTATTACCTTTTTTCTCATTTTACATTTCCTACCTAATGATATGACTTTTAGTAATGCGTTGCATATCGCGGGAGCAAATGACAAAATGAATATTGTAAGCTTCTCCACAGACCCAGAGGACAAGTATACTTTTTGGAGCGGAATAACTGGAGGATTTTTCTTAGCGCTTGCTTACTTTGGAACTGATCAATCACAGGTAGGGCGTTATTTGTCCGGGAAATCGGTACGAGAAAGTCAGATGGGATTGATTATGAACGGACTTTTAAAAGTACCTATGCAGTTCTTTATATTGCTGACTGGTGTAATGGTTTTTGTTTTTTTCCAATTCAATCCTGTTCCTTTAAATTTCAATCCAAACAATAAAGTAACAATAGAAAAATCACAGTATAAAGAAGAATATCACGATTTAGAGAAACAATTAGATGTGTTATCTGAAGATAAAAAGGTGATAAATCTCTTGTATATAGATCAGCTGAATCAAGATTACGACAATCCTATTTTAAGGAAAGAGTTAATTGCATTATCCTCTAAAGAAAAAGATCTAAGAGATCGCGCGAAAGAAATAATTTTGAAAGCCGATAGTAATAGTGAGACAAATGATAAAGACTATGTATTCTTTCACTTTATTCTTAACTATCTCCCAAAAGGTTTAATAGGACTGTTACTAGCGGTTATCATTTCTGCAGCCATGTCATCAACGGCTTCAGGATTAAATGCTTTAGCATCCACGACAGCTATTGATATTTATAAACGTAATTTGAAAAGTGAAAAATCTGAAAAACATTACTTAAATGCGACTAAGTTTTTCACTTTGTTTTGGGGTATAATAGCGATTCTTTTTGCTTGTATTGGAACATTATTCGAAAATTTAATTCAGTTAGTAAACATCATTGGTTCCATATTTTATGGTACCGTTTTGGGTATTTTCTTGGTTGGCTTCTATATCAAATATGTGAAAGCTAAAGCTATATTTTATAGCGCTCTGATCAGCCAAATCACCATATTTATCATTTACTACTATGCCATTGCGATTTATCCAAGTGGTGAAGAAAAGTTAGGATATCTTTGGTTGAATTTTATTGGTGCCATGCTAACAATTGTCTTATCCACATTGATGCAAAGTACCCTTTTTAGAAAAGAGAAAGCTTAATAAATAATTGCTTCCATAAAAAAACCCGTTTTACATTATTTGTAAAACGGGTTTTCTATTTATATAGTGACATCTTATTTACTCCATTCAGAAATACTGTCTTTATTCATTTTAACATAATCCTGATTTCCTGCAGCCTCGGAGGCAATTAAAGATAGTTTAGCTGTTTCTACAGCCGCTTTTTTATCTCCTTGCTTTGCCTGTATTAAAGATTTTAAACGCAAATAATAAAAAGGTTTTTCTTTACTGCTTTCTAATGCTTTGTCAATATACGTTCGTGCTTTGTTTATATCTCCATTAGACTGAAAATAAAACTGAGCTGAAGCAAAATAATCCGCTGCAGATGGACCTGCTAAGGTCTTCTCTATACTTTCTATAGCCACTTTTTGTGTAGGTACTTCAAACTTTACTCTAGCATATGAGTTTTCCCAATACATTTCTAAATAAGCGAAGTTAGAATCGAGATTGCTTATCCCTAATGTAAACGTTTCTGTAGTAGTAGGGAAAGTCATTTCTTTCACCGTTGTTTTTAAAGCTACATTGGCTTCATTATAATCTTGAGGTGTTCCCCAGTTATCTGTAGTAGTATAAAAAATTATATCCCAGTTCTGTGCGTTTGGAATAGTATACAAAGCATACTTCCCTTTTTTTAATGTTTTACCGTCGATAATTACATCATCGCTAAAAGATACTGTGGTATTTTCATTAGCACCCGTTCTCCACAGTTTTCCAAATGGAACTAAATTTCCAAAAACGGCTCTACCTCTTGCAGATGGCCTAGAATAAACAATTTCTACGTCAGTCAATCCTACCGACTGCTTAATTTCGGCTTTTGGACTAGCCTGAGGTGTTTTTACCTGTGCTTCAATAGTAAACTGAGTAATGATTATAGCCAGCGCAATTAATATTTTTTTCATCTTTTAAAGGGTATAAGTTCTAATATTTAATAGTTTTTCAAATTTACAAATTCATCTATGTATAAATGTTAATTTTTACTTAAACTCATTTTTACAATTCGCTTACGGTCTGGTAATTCAGTTCGCTGAAATGATTGATTATTTTATCAGCACGAGATAAGTCTTGGTCTTTAGAATGAACACTGTTATAACCCACACAGTAAATACCAGCTGATTTCGCAGCAATTATTCCATTAGTGCTGTCTTCGATAACAATACAGTTTTCTTTTGGAGCAATAGACAGTGAAGCCGCATATTCAAAAATAGCAGGATGAGGTTTAGATTTAGGAAAATCCTCACCACTTACTTTGTGTGTAAAATACTGGTGCAAGTCAAAACGAGAAAAAACCCTCTCAATGGTCACTTTTGAGGCTGATGATGCGAGAATTAATTGGATGCCGTTGTCGTGTAAATCCACGATAAGCTCACGTACGCCCACTAACAATTCTAAATCTTTCTTGGTATCAAAAGCATCATTAAAAATACTTCTTTTCCTCTGAATCAAATCTTCTACATCGTGCTGAAGCTGAAAAATATCTTTTACTTTTTGAAATGTATTTCGAGTAGAATTCCCTGTGAATGAAGTATACATTTCTTCGGTTACTGCTATATCTAATTCGGCAAACTGCTTGAAATAGGCATAACGGTGTACAGGTTCTGTGTCGACTATGACACCATCCATGTCAAAAATTACTGTTTTTCTCATCCTTGAATTCGGTTTTAAATTTTGGTGAATTATAGTTGATGAATTGCGTAGAAGTCAAAAACTTTTTAGAATTATAGCTTTAGCTTTTTTTTAGTAAATAACGAATAACGGTTTCGGCAGCATACAGACCAAATAAACCAGGCATATAACTATTAGTACCGTAAAACGATTTTTTAAAATTAGATCCGTCGGTCATCTTCAAACTAGCATCATCTTGAATTTCAGAAGAGAAAACGACTTTTAACTTATCGATTTTATGTTCTTTCAAGCGCCTGCGAATAGTTTTAGCCAGAAAACAATTCTCTGTATTATTAATATCAGCAACTTTCACTTTGGCTGCTTCCATCTTCCCTCCTGCTCCCATACTTGAAATAATTTTGACACGCTTGCGCTTTGCTGCTATAATCAAATTTAATTTTGGGGTAACACTATCAATACAATCTAAGACATAATCAAATTCTTCACTAACGATCTCAAAAGCACGTTCTGGCGAAAGAAATTCTTGAACACGTGTTAACTGTAATTCTGGGTTAATATCCATTAAACGATCTCCTACGATGGTAATCTTAGGTTGACCTACTGTTGAATGCAGTGCGGGTAACTGACGGTTTATATTAGTTATATCAACCACATCCCCGTCAACAATGGTCATTTTTCCTACTGCTGCTCTAGCCAAAAATTCAGCTGCAAAAGATCCTACGCCACCTAATCCTACAACTAAAACATTTGCGTTTTTCAATTTGGTTAAACCTTCATTTGTAAATAAAAGTTCTGCTCTCTCTGTCCACTCTGCCATTGTTATGTTTGTTTAAAGTTTGAGGTGTATAGTATAAAAACTACACCTTTATATATTTGTTATTTTGACTCCAAGCTAATTTTAAAAACCGCCTGAAAATTAGTTTTAATTTTTTCTTGAATGTTGCCTAAAGAGCAATTGCTATACTTCGCAGCGAGTTCATATACTTGCTCGATACTCTCGTCTATGGTATCTGTTTCTAAAAAGAAACGATCCTCAGGAACAGCCGTAAAAACAGATTCTAATTCTGGATTGCGTAATAGATATTTCCCAAATGAAAGGTAAAATCCATTGTCTACTAATTGTTTCGCTAGCTGCTCGCTCTTAGAAAACCCATGAATGATCAACGGAACGGTAATATTTAATCTTTTCTTAATGGCTATTACTTCTTCAAAAGCGGCAACACAGTGAATTACTACCGGCTTACTGTATTTTTGTGCTAGTAATAACTGTTTCTCAAAAACTAGTTGTTGTAGATCAAATGGCATTTCAATTCGTTTGTCTAATCCACATTCACCTATAGCCAGACAATTATTTTCTTTTAATTTACTTTCGATTATCGCTAAATCATTATCAAGACCTTGTTCATCGATATACCAAGGATGAATCCCAATAGAATAATAGGGAATCGATTCATCAAAGTCTTTAGGATATTGATTTACCAGTTCAAGCACATTATCTTGCTGTGTGTATTTATGTGTATGTAAATTAAAAAATTCCATTAATCATGAAATTTTTTGACTCCTGCTTTAATAGCGATATCCAAATCATTCTCTAGAGGCACTTTCGGACAAGAGTATTTGTAATTGTAAGCGCAGTACGGATTGTAAGCGGTATTAAAATCGATAACTATATTTTTGCCTTTCGGGATTCTTAAATCGATGTACTTACCGCCAATATAGCTTTCGTTACCCGAAGTTTGGTCTGAATAAGGCAAGAATAGGTAATCTTTGTATTTCTTCTTTTTTGATAGTTCAATATTTCTGTACACATTCAATTTTAAAGGCTTGCCATCAATTTCAAATGAGACTTCACCATACTTGACATACATCGGTTTCCTATCAGTTGATGTTTTCATCTCAAAAGGTTTTTCTTTTGCAGTTCTTGTAAACTTCGCATTGACAAAAAACTTTTCGGTCGCTGGAAAAAAATCTAGCGAACTAAAATGAGCTAAATCCTCTTGCATTAACGGGCTCGTCTTTGCATCAGCATATTCTGCATTTAATTCTTCCTGAAACTTTTTAACTTTTGAAATATCAAATTTTTCTTGGCTGTAGCCAAAAACAAAAAGGGAAAGTAGGAGAAAAGAGAAAAGGTTTTTCATTTTTAAAATTTTAGCAAAAATAGTTTAAAAGTTACAAAGGCACAAAGTCGCTAAGTTACAAAGTTTTCTACCTTTGTAAGATATAACTCAACCAGAATGTTCCTAACCGCTTTTCAACGCTATATCAACAACTTTAGAGGTTTCTCTAGAGAAATTTGGATTCTTACTCTTATCACCTTTATTAATCGTGCAGGAACTATGGTACTGCCGTTTTTATCAAAATATTTAAAAGAAGATTTACAGTTTAGCTATGGAGAAGTGGGCTGGATTATGGTAGCCTTTGGATTTGGCTCTATGCTGGGTTCCTGGCTAGGTGGCAAACTGTCAGATAAAATAGGTTTTTATAAAGTCATGGTTTTTAGTCTGTTCAGCAGCGGAATATTCTTCTTTGTACTGCAGTACATTACTAGTTTCTGGGGATTATGTCTTGGAATGTTCAGTATCATGACACTGGCCGATATGTTTAGACCAGCCATGTTTGTATCGCTAGGTGCTTATGCTAAACCAGAAAACAGAACCCGTTCTTTGACCTTGGTTCGATTAGCAGTCAACCTAGGATTTGCTGCTGGTCCAGCTTTAGGTGGTTTGATTATTATGGGAGTAGGTTATCAGGGTCTTTTTTGGGTAGATGGCTCCTCATGCGTAGTCGCTATTTTAATTTTTGCCTTACTGGTAAAAGAAAAAAAGAAAACCTCAAAGCAAGATGCACACCACTCCATATTAGAAGTAGCCTCGGTTTTTAAAGATAAAATATTTTGGATTTTTCTATTTGTTAGTTTTGTTACAGCAATGATATTTTTCCAACTTTTTACTGCTTTACCTTTATATCATAGTGAAAAATTTGGTCTATCAGAATTTCAAACTGGTCTGCTAATGACATTGAACGGATTATTAATTTTTGCTCTCGAAATGCCAATTGTAAGTTATTTTGAGCGAAAGAAAACCCCAAAGCTTAAGATTATTTTTGGTGGAGCATTGATGATGGGAATCAGCTTTTATGCATTGTTAATCAATTTTTGGGCAGGAATGTTAGTCCTAAGTATGGTGTTAATTTCTGTGGGTGAGATCTTTGCCTTCCCTTTCTCTAATACTTTTGCGATGAGCAGAGCTCCAAGAGGTCACGAAGGAAGATACATGGCTTTGTATACGATGAGTTTTAGTTTAGCACATATCGTGAGTTCTAAAGCAGGTCTTGAAATCATTGCGCGATTAGGTTACCAAAGCAATTGGTTTGTGATGGGAACACTTGGTATCGCCGCAGCTCTTTGCTGTATCTGGATACAGAAACTACTAAAATTAGAAACTACCACAGCAACTTAACTGCTTAATTTCCAATATAAAACCGCTTACTAAGTACCTATTCCCCGTATCACAACTTAAAAATTAGTTAAATAACTATATTTATAGTTGCGTAACTATAAATATAGTTGTATGTTTGATTTGCGTTAAGGATAGAAGGCGATATCCTCGTAGTGAAACGAAGAGATAAAGCCGATAGCCTGACCCGTAGGGAAACGCCCAAATAATTTACATACTATGCAAAAATTAACGAATAAAGAAGAGGAAATCATGCACATCTTATGGAAGCTAAAAAAAGCTTTTGTAAAAGAAGTCATGGCTGAAATTACCGAAGATCAGCCACATTACAATACCTTATCCACCATAGTTAGAAATCTTGAAGAGAAGGGATATGTATCGCACAATGCCTACGGAAATACCCACCAATATTATCCCATCATAGCGATTGAAGATTATAGAAAAGGGTTTATGAACACCGCAATTGACAACTATTTTAATAGTTCTTACAAAAATATGGTTTCGTTTTTTGCGAAAGAGGAAAAAATATCGGCCAAAGAACTACGGGAAATTCTGGAGATGATAGAAAACAAAAAATAATACTATGGAACCATTCATTATTTACGGCATTAAATCTAGTGGATTGCTGGCTTTGTTTTTTATAAGCTACTTTTTTATACTTAGAAAAGAAACTTTTTTCAACAGCAACCGTTGGTTTCTACTTACAGGATTATTTACCTCGGTGCTTTTACCTTTGCTGGTTTATACTAAAGTAGTTTGGATAGAACCCGTGGTTTCAACTATAGATTGGTCAACAATTCCTGTAACAAATTATGTGGAAGAAAAAACATTTGTTGATTATTTGCCTCTTATGGCGATGGTAATTTATGGTATAGGAGTGTTCGTATTACTGAATAAGTTTTTATATGATTTTTATAGTTTGCGAAAACTATTAAAGGGAAAATTAATACAACGTCAGGCTGATTATAAGTTTGTTGACACCAAGGAAAACCTAGCGCCTTTTTCATTTTTCAATACCATTGTTTACAATTCGGAATTGTACAGTTCGGGAGAATTAGATAATATTTTAGAACACGAAAAAGTTCATAGCGACCAGAATCATACTGTTGATGTGCTTGTTTCTAGGGTATTTTGTGTGCTATTTTGGTTCAATCCCTTTATTTGGCTGTACAAAAAAGCCATAATGCAAAACTTAGAATTCATTGCCGATAGTGAAGCTACTAAGAAACTCACTGACAAAAAAGCGTACCAAATTACCCTTTTAAAAATAACAACACAGGAAAATTGTGTTGCCATTACCAATCATTTTTATCAATCATTAATCAAAAAACGAATCGTTATGTTAAACAAAAATCAATCACACAAAATGAACTCTTGGAAGTATTTCTCAATACTTCCGGCTCTAGTTGCCTTTATGTTTCTATTTCAAATTGAGGTAATTGCTCAGGAGAAAACAGTTACTGAAACCACTAAAGTGGAAAAAACGGATGTAGTTAGCAATACTACGGAGGCCCAACAGGTATTGGATACCATTAAAAAAATGAAAAAGGTTATACTAAGCACCACCAACAATGGAGGTATTAATGAAAATACTGAAATTTATATTGATGGAAAAAAGGTTAGTAAAGAGGAAATGGAAAAAACGCATCCAAATGATATTAAAACAATGAATGTTTCTAAAAATAATCATCAGTCCACTATTAGAATTATAACTAAAAATGGCATCAACTCGACTACTACTGACGAAGTAAGTATATGGGGAGACGATGAATCAAGTACCGAGTTGCAATTAGAAAAAACCGATATCACTAATTTAAATGGTAAAAAACATTCGAAAAAGAGCCATTATGTTACGGTAGTTAAGAATGAGAAAAATGGAATTCCTGAAGATACAGAGATTTATATTGATGGCGAAAGAGTAAGTGCCGATAAATTAGAAGAGCTTAATCCCAATTTTATTAGCAAAATGGAAGTAAATAAAAGTGGTGATTCTAATAAAAAAACAATTTTCATTACTAAGAAAGGATCTTATTCTAGAAGTTCAGGAAAAATTCCACAGCCACCAGTTCCACCTACTGCACCAACATTCAACTTCAAAGCACCTAAAGCACCAAATTTCCCAAAAGCTCCTAAGGCGCCAAAAGGAGATCCAATTACAGGTGATAAACGAGCTTGGAATGATTTTGAAGAAAAAATGAAAGATTTCAATAAAAAGATGGAAGCATTAGCTCCCGAAATTGAATTATTTGACAAAAAAATGGCTGATTTTGATAAACGTATGGCTCCATTTAACGCGCAAATGGAAAAATTTGAAAAGAAAATGAAAGTGTACGAAAAACAAATGGAAGAATACCAAGCAAAAATTAAAGAATCAAAATAACAAGCATCAAAAAAAGACTGTCAGTAGCAAGACAGTCTTTTTTTATATCTTTGTTAAAAATAAAATCGATATGTTTAAACTATTAGCTAAAATAAACAAAGTACTGTTACCTAGTTTTACCCAGCAACATTTAGATTTGGCCAAAGCCAAAAAATGGCAAATGGCCATCATAGGATATCGTTATTATGTAACTACTAGAGCCTTGGGTTAGTATGTTAATGCAGCAAAACTTTCATAATCCTTAATTTGCTCTTTCCCATTCAGGAAACTCAATTCCATTAAAAAGTTGACTTGTACAATCTCTGCTCCAAGTCTCTCAACCAATTCACAAACTGCCTTAGCTGTCCCGCCTGTAGCTAATACATCATCATGTATCAATACCCGATCACCTTTTTGAATAGCGTCAATATGAATTTCTAAAGAGTCTGTACCATATTCCAACTGATAACTTGCTGAAATTGTTTCATAAGGCAATTTATTAGGCTTTCTAACTGGAATAAATCCCACATTTAGTGTTTGCGCCAGTAACATTCCGAAGAAAAACCCCCTACTCTCCACACCTATCACCTTATCTATTTGCTTCCCTTTTATAGAATCCAGGAGAATTTTTAAGCATTCTTGTCTAGCTTCAGGGGCATTTAACAACGGTGTGATGTCTTTAAATAAAATTCCTTCTTTCGGAAATCCCTGAATATCACGGATATAATTTTCGATCTTCATTTTTTTACATTTTTTTTGAATTTTATACTTGCAAATTACACTTTTATCTCTATATTTGCACCCGCAAACACGTTTACACAACGACACTGAAAAGTGAAGTATTGCACATTAAAAGGCCTCGTGGCGCAACTGAATAGCGCACTTGATTACGGCTCAAGAGGTTACTGGTTTGAATCCAGTCGAGGTCACTACTTTTAAAGCTCAATTCGCAAGAATTGAGCTTTTTTTATGCAATTTAGTTACTACTATTACTTTGGTTACTAAATAAATTCTCGTACTTATTGCCTGTGTACTTTGTAAAACCTTTAAGTTAGCATAATCTTGAATCAAAAACCTTAATAAGATTAAAGCAATATAGTAAATAAAATCGTTGAAATAGCTATTATTGATCGTACACAACTATCGTATAACTCTTTTAACTAGCTTTCTATCAAGTTCCGCTCCTTATTATTTTAAAACCTTATTTTAAAATCTTGTAATTTATTTAGCTACAATTAAAATAAATTTACAACACTTACTTTTTCAAGGTTTTAGTCACAGTTAACAAGAATAAATTACAACTTAACCTATAAATTAGATAAAGTTTGATAATGATGCTATCCTAACTGTGCTCAATTTTATAAAGTAATTCTACTAACGCCTGATGGGCATGATTACAATTACTAAGTAAACAACATCTGGAAAAAAAATATTAACATATAAAAAGATAACAATGGAAAATTTAATTACAAGCGAAAATTTAGAAAGTTTAAAACAAAATGTAGAGAGTATACTATCTGATGTACCTGCTAATTACCTATTGGGAGCAGGTGCTGCTGCTTGGATCATCTCCTCTGGACTAAAGAGTTTTGGAAAAGAAAACGCAGCTTCTTTTATCGAAAAATGGTCTTTACCATTATTAACTGTAGGTTTATATCAAAAACTTGCCGAAACTAATGAGAACAAAGAAGGGCTTGCAACTGAATACAGCTCGCAGTAAGTTTCGCCTATTCCTTATTATAATAACCAATAAACTGACTTACTATGACACCTTCAATAAGCAAAAAGCACAGTGAAAAAAATTCGGGCTCTTTTAAATGTAATGTACCACTAGCTGAAAGAATCTTAATGGTTACAGCGGGAACTTATCTTTTATATAAAGGGCTTTCTCAAAAGAAAAAAAATTTAAAACAATCTACTAGCGGAGGAACCATGCTCCTACGAGGATTATCAGGTTACTGCCCTATTTATGATGCTGTTGAACATTTGAAAAATGATAAAGTATCAAATGTGAATTTTAGAGTTAAAACGATAATAAATCAGGAAGTTAGTGATGTATATAATTTTTGGAGAAATATAGAAAATTTACCCAAACTTATGAGCCACTTGACATCTGTAAAAAACCTCGATCATCTCAGTTCTGAATGGACGGCGCATGGACCTGCCGGAATTGGAACTTTAAGTTGGAAAGCGGAAATCGTCAATGATATCACCGATGAAGTAATTGCCTGGCAATCAGTTGGAGATGCTACCATTGACAACTCTGGAAAAGTAACATTTACCCCTCAAGGTGATGCTACTGAAGTAGAAGTATTTATTTCTTATCGCGCACCACTTGGTGTAGCTGGTGAGCGTACTGCCAGATTGTTCACTCCTTACTTTCAGAGTCTAGTTCAAAAAGATATCGATAATTTCAAGGTGCAGATGGAAGATTTATTCGAACAGCATTAAAATACTATTCTAAAAACTGTTACTAATTAAATCAGCAGTTTAAGTAAACCTACAATAATTAAGATTACATAAAATGAGCATCATGATGTTTATTTTATGTAATCTTTTTTTTGCGTACTGCGAAAAGCAATTTTTATAAAACTACTTTATTAAGTACTTATTACAGATAATTTAGATCTCCAAATAAGAGCCTTAACAAAATAAAAAAACCTGATATCGATTTATCAATATCAGGTTTTATGATTTAGTATCGGAGGTTGTAAAATCGATTTTCTAACCAAGTACCTCAGCAATTCTTTCATTAGCTAACAACTTAACTAATGCTTTTTCTTCTGCATTTAATTTTCCTTTGCTGTTCCTATTTTTCGGTTGGTATTTCCAGATAGATCCGCTTTGAAAAGAGGCTATTATTGTGGGATGAACGTAATACTTTTTACATACTGTACGGGTATTTCCTAATTTTTGTGAAACACTATCTAAAACAGCAATGATCTTTTTATTACAGTCGGCAGCAGAAAGAGGTTTTTCTTGTTGTAAAAAACTACACATCGCATTGATACTTCCTGACCACAATCTAAAATCTTTGGCTGTAAAGTCAAATTTAGTGCATTCTTTAATGTAATTATTGATATCTGCTGAACCCACACTTTGATGGTTTCCATTATCATCATAATACTGAAAAAGTTCTTGACCAGGAATTTCCCGACAACGTTTGACCATTCGCATTAATCTTTTGTCCTTTAAAGTGATCTTGTGCTTGACTCCTTTCTTGCCTTTAAATTCAAAAAACAGCAGACCTTTTCCAAATTTAGCATGGCGATCTTGTAAAGTAGTGAGTCCAAATGAACCATATAGCTTTTTATAAGCTTCATTACCGATACGAATATTAGTAACTTCGATTAATTTAATAACCAAAGCGATGACCTTTTCATACGGCATTCCCTTTCTATTAAGATCTTTTTCCACTTTTTGTCTGATATCAGGAAGGGCGTCAGCAAATTGTCGCAATCTGTAAAATTTAGATTGATTCCTGATTCTATTCCAATTAGCATGGTATCTGTATTGCTTTCTCCCTTTTCCATCAATGCCAGTCGCTTGTAAATGGGAGTTCTCATAAGGCGAAATCCAGACGTTTTCCCAGGCCGGTGGGAGCACTAATTTTTTAAACCGCATTAATAATTCTGTATCCTCTATAATTTCTCCGTTTTGATCTTTATAATGAAACCCTTTCCCTTTCTTTACCCGATAAAATCCTCTGGTTGTATCCGAAAAATAACGAAGTCCAACCAACTTAGCAGTCTGTTTTGGATTATCATCAATTTTAGCTAATTTATTTTCCAATCTATGCATCACGTTCTCTTTTAATATACTACGTAAATATAATTCGCTCCGCTTGATTTAACTTTACAAGATTAGCGTTTGAAATTATATTATTTTATAGAAACACAAATTAGTTTGCACTATTGAATTTGTGTGAATAATTATTCAGTCATCGTATCCAATTTTATTTTGATTTCACTAAACAGTAACCCATTAAAAAAAGTATTATTCTTTTTCATAATGGATGATAAAATAAATCATAATGAGATTTAGCGTTAATGACACTCCATTAGTAATTACTATGGGTAAGTCATTTTTCAAAATGCCGTAAACAACCCATACTGCAATTCCAAAAGTTAACATACCGAAGGTTAGTAAGGAAATATCTTGTACCTTTTTAGTTCTCCAAACTTTTACTATTTGAGGAATAACCGAAAGAGTTACACAAATACCCGCAAAAAATCCTAAAACATCTATTAAGTTCATAAGTTGCTTTAATTAAGTTAACCACCAATTATTTCTCCACCATTTATATGAATGAATTGCCCAGTAATGTAGCTACTATCCTCTGAAGCTAGGAATACATAGGCTGGTCCTACTTCTGAAGGTTGTCCTGCTCTTCCCATAGGATTGTCTTTACCAAAATCAGCTACTGTATCAAAACTTGCAACGATTAAAGGGGTCCATATTGGTCCTGGAGCAACCCCGTTCACTCTTATTTGTTTTTTAGCTAACATTGTCGAAAGAGAGCGAGTAAAACTGACAATAGCACCTTTAGTACTGGCGTAATCAACAAGATGTTCGGAGCCTCTATAGGCAGTTACTGAACTGGTGTTTATAATACTGTCCCCAGCGTTAAGGAAGGGCAGCGCGGCTTTAACTATATAAAAATAAGGATAAATATTGGTCTCAAAAGTTTTATGAAGCTGAGCCGTACTAATAGCATCAAATTCTGTTTGAGGGAATTGAACTGCTGCATTGTTAACGAGGATATTTATTTTTTTAAACTCTTTAATACATTGCTTGATTGCAGCTTTACAAAATTGTTCCTCTCTTAAATCTCCACTGATAAGCAAACATTTGCCACCTTCTTTTTCTACTAATTCTTTAGTGATACGTGCATCTTTATCTTCTTTAAGATAAACAATGACTACAGCTGCACCTTCTCGAGCGAAATGTTCCGCTACACTTCTACCAATTCCGCTGTCGCCTCCTGTAATGAACGCAACTTTATCAGCAAGTTTTCCGCTACCCTTATAACTATCTTTAATTATCTCTGGTTCTGGATTCATTAAGTATTCCTTGCCTGGGAGCTTTTGTTTCTGTTCTGGAAATGTCTTTGGTTTTTTCATAACAATTTCATTTATACTATCATTACTATAAAATAACAACATTACTAAAAGACAGATTAACGTAAAAAGATCAAAAATTATCTCAGAAAATAATTTTACATTTTTTTTATAATCAGGATTACACTGCACCTTTTACGGAAATTATTTTTTTTTATTACTACCAATACTAAATTTGTCACTCTCCGAAAGATTCATTTATAAGTCAACAAAAATTATATTCCAGTTTTAATGATAAAATCTACATTACTTTGAGGAGTCTAAGTAAAATTTATTACAATTTGTAACAAAAAATTATGATTAAATGTTCTAGAGTGTGCTAATTTTGCAAATTAAATTCTTGCATGAAGTACAACAGTGGAAATACTATTACTCATCGGTATAAATTTACTGAGCAAACCGAGGTCTTAGATTTTTTTTAGGCTGCTGATCTTTAATCGAAAATGATTTTAGTTGTACAGCTCAATATAATAGTCGTTTAATCTATCCCATTTGCAAGAAATACGAATGTCATTATTTAGAATCACGGATGAAAAATTTAGAATACGCCATCGTCGATATTGAAACTACTGGAGGAAATGCCAGTCACAGTCGCATTACCGAGATTGCGATAGTTATACATAATGGGGAAAATGTCATTAATCGTTTTGAAACTCTTATCAATCCACAAAAAGAGATTCCGCTTCCCATCTTTGCACTGACCGGGATCAACAATGAAATGGTAAGTCAGGCACCATTGTTCGAAGATGTTGCCGAAAAAATATTGCAATTATTAAGCGGCCGCATCTTTGTCGCACACAATGTTAATTTTGACTATTCTTTTGTTCGCCACGAGCTGGAAAAATCAGGTTTACAATGGACAGCAAGAAAATTATGCACGGTAAGGGCTGCTAGGAAAATTATTCCAGGTTTACATTCTTATAGTTTAGGTAAACTTTGTAGTTCCTTAAATATTGGTATAGAAAATAGGCATCGTGCAGGTGGAGATGCTGATGCTACTGTGGAATTATTTGCTATGTTACTAGATTTAGATGAGGAGGGTGTAATGACAAAAATGATTAAAAACAATGCTCAAGACCAGCGCTTACCGCCTAACCTTCCTCCTTCGGACTTTGAAACACTTCCTGAAAAACCAGGAATCTATTACTTTTATAATCAAGAAAAAAAAGTAATTTATGTGGGTAAGGCGATCAATATAAAGAAGCGCGTTGCTTCCCATTTTACAGGACACAGTATAAAACCTCAAAGGCAAAATTTTTTAAGAGACATACATGCTATTTCGTATGAAATCAGCGGTACTGAATTGATGGCTTTGCTGCTAGAATGTACAGAAATAAAAAAACTATGGCCACAATACAATAGAGCGTTGAAAAAGTATGAGGCAAAATATGGACTGTTCACTTATGAAGCTCGTAATGGCTATAAATATTTAGCTGTTGGTAAATTAACTAAGTTTCAATTGTGCGTTCAAGAATGCAACAGCCTGCACGATGGTATCCATTTATTGCAACAGCTAGCAGAGCAATTCAAACTTGATTATCGCTTTTGTACCTTTCCCAGTTCACAAGAGGTAGTGCAAACTGTACAGGACATTTCACAAGAATTACCTGAAATTGAAGAACACAACAGGCAAATGGACCAAGCCATTTCTTTCTTAACGGAAGAGCAAGCAAGTTTTGCAATAATTGACAAAGGACGATCCACTGATGAACGAAGCTGTATTTGGGTTGAAAACGGTTTGTTTTATGGCATGGGCTATATTGGATCTGATGTGAGTTGTATGGATCCATCAGAGCTAAAAGACTATATTATCCCTTATAAAAGCAATCCTTATATTATGCAGTTGCTTTACAGCTTTGCAGCCAAAAATAAAAGAAAAGTATTCTTTAAAAAAAACTTTCAAAATAATGAGGTAGCAACAATGCAGTTATAGCATAAAAAAGTATTCTAAATTCACGGCCATAGTTACATACTGCATTCACTTGCGAATGATTAAAAATTATGCCCGTTCCTACATCATAAATAATATATAATAATAATAATAATACGTCCTATAAAGATTATATCATATCTATACTTATGATTCTTGGTTTTCTAAGGCTTCTGGGCTTTCCTCTTCTAAAATAAGTTGTTGCTCACTAAATTTACCAGTCAAGACATTACCTATTTCATCTTCCCACTGTGTGATTACATTTTCAATCAAGTCGGGTTCAAAATCAATAATCACCATAATCTGTCCTCCAAAATCTTGTCTTACGTGTTGTCCTATTTTAAACATAACTAGCTTTTTTATAATTTATAATGCGTTCGATCTATTAATTTAAACTACTGAAATGGATATAATACTATTCCATCCTACAGTTTGAAGTAAAAATAGCTATTTAGAGCAGTCCTAGGATTACAGTTTGATCACTACTTATTATAGAATTAAAAGTATTCTTTCTGTAAAATTTTGGTAAACCAACTATCCACTTTTAGTTACATACACAAAGATAAACTTCCGCTGAATGAGCTAATTAGGAAGTGACAACTATATAACAAGCTATTTTAAAATTATAACCCTCTGAAAAAACAATTGCCTAATTTAGAGGGTAAATAATATACCATGGATTTACTATTCTTTTTTAAAATAGTTCTTGCTGCATTTACAGCCACTTCAATAATGACAGTTTGTAGTTATTTGATTTCCTATGCTCTAAAAAAGCTTTATAAAGAACCTGTTCTTCTCAATTATTTTTTAATATCTTTAGGAATAGGCAAATCCATACAGCAACGATCAATTATAAGTTGGATTTTGCATTATAGCATTGGCCTTATATTTGTCATAAGCTACCACCTACTTTGGTATTATAATATTGTACCTGTTTCATGGTTTATTGTGAGTCTTTTCTCTCTATATACCGCGACTGCTGGAGTATTAGGCTGGGTCATACTATTTAAAATTAGTACTTATAAACCTAAAATAAACTTTACGGGTTATTACATACACATTTTCGTAGTTCATATCATTTTCACGTTTGTAGCTTGCGGTGTATACTTGTATCTGTAACATCATAATTAGCATTCCTACGGCTAATAAATTATAAATACGACTGTCATATAAATATCTAAAAAACATTGCACTGAGTCCCTTACATTTTTAAAAACAAATTAATTCATTTAAAACATTAACATCATGGAGAAAGTATTTTTCAACGACTGGTACAGTATTATTCGCATTATTATAATTACAGCAATTGCCTATCCCGCTTTAATTACTATCCTTCGCATATCTGGAAAACGTACTTTATCTAAAATGAATGCTTTCGACTTGATCGTTACTATAGCACTAGGATCAACATTTGCCACAGTAATTCTTAACAAGAATGTAAGCCTTTCTGAAGGAATATTGACTTTTGGTTTACTGATCCTTTTTCAATACATCATCACCTTTCTCTCTTCAAGAAAGAAAAGCGTTAGCCAACTAGTTAAATCTTCGCCGACTCTGATGGCCTACAAAGGACAATTATTAAAAAAGAATATGCTAAAAGAAAGAATAGATGAGGATGAAATTTGGGCTGTCATTAGACAAAACGGACTAAGCTCTTTATCGGAAACGGATGCAATTGTTCTAGAAACTGATGGAAGTCTTTCACTCATTAAGCAAATTAAAAATGAGAATGCAATACCTATTAAAACTTTGTTCGAATAAATACAAGTTACTCAAAGTTAAATAGTTAACAACTTTACTTCTATTATTAATTTATATCAATTTCATTACAGTTTCACAGACTACTCAATTTCAATAGTACTGTAACCAGCACCAGTTCGTACCAATTTGATCTTGGTTCCAATGCGATCTTTTAACTCTCCTACATGCGAAATAATTCCGATTGATTTGTTACTTTCATTCTGCATATTCTCAAGAATACTAATCGCTTGATCTAAAGATTCTGGATCTAGTGAACCAAAACCTTCATCAATAAACAGAGATTCAATGGCAACGTTTTGAGCGGCTAAATCTGACAGTCCAAATGCTAGAGCCAAGCTCAATTTAAACGTTTCACCACCTGATAAAGAACTTACAGATCGTTTTGTATTGCCCATATAAGTATCAATCACCTTTAAACCATCAGTATCGTTTGAGGTATCTAATAAATACCGATCAGAGAAACCTACAAGGCGCTGATTACCATATTCTAGCAATTGTTTTAAAGTTAGATCTTGCACAAAATTAGAAAACTTCTTACCCGTAGCATCCCCTATTAATAAGTTCATTTTAGCCCAAAGTGCCAAATCTTTATTCAATGCATCTAATAGTAGCTGGCTTTCCTTTAATTTTTCTTTATTCTGATTATCAATTATAAGTTGTTGTTCTTGTTTCCATATATGCTTTTGCAGTATCGAAATTGCTTCTGTCAGTTTTGGTAATTCCGCTAATAAGCTTTCTAAAGAAATTGTTGCATCATCTAATTTTTGATCTTCATTCAAGTCTTTCTCAACTTTCTCTTTATTGGCTTGCAACCTAATCTCCTGCTGATTCAATGCTTGCCAATTGGTACGCAATTGATTAGCCGTTTTCTCTTCGAGTATTTTAGATTTTAAATCAGCCAATGTACTAATTCCTTTCCCTAGTAATTCAGGCATCAGCATTGCTAAAAGCTGCTCTTTTTCATCAATAGTGTCAGCTTTGGATTTTTCATAATCTTTTAATTGTTCTGTTAAACTTTTCAGGTTCGAGCGACATAAAATAAATTTGCTTAGTAAGGCATTAGTATCTTCATTCACATCTTTCTTATCGTAAATTAACCTGAGTTCCTCTTTAGCTGCGGTAAAATCTGCTTTTAAGGCAATATATTTCTGAAACAACTGCTGCATTTCATTCAGTATACTTTTGGCCTGAATATGCCTTTCAAGTTGATCTAAGCTTCCTAATTCTTTTTGCAAAGCTAACAGTTCTCGCTCCCAAGTTTCAAGTTGGTCATCAATAGTCCATTTTAACTGTAGACACCATTGTGTAATCTTCGCTTGTAAATCGTTAAATTCAGTTATTCTATTTTCTAAATCTAAAGTATCAGTTGCATTTAATTTTTGTAATTCTTTGTACTTTACACCATTCTCAAAAATTTCTTTTTTCAGTTGATCTAATTGCTTATTCAACGCTTGTTGCTTTTCATTTAAAGTTTCGACTAAAGTTTCTGAAACTTCGGAGGCAAAAGGATGTGTCTGAGAACCACATAATGGGCAGGCTTCACCTTCCTTTAAATCATGGCGATGCTCGTCTAAACTTTTACGCTGCTGCCACTCATTTAGCTCTTTTTGTCCCTTTTCTACAGCAGGTAATAGTATGCAGAGGTTTTCTTGCTGTTGCTTATCGCTTAAAGCAAGTACTTCTATTTGTGCTAATTGCTTCTTGATCTTAGCTTGCAGCTCCCCTATTGCTTTGTTTTTTTCATCAAACAACCTTCTATCTCCTATCAACTGGATAGCTGGCAGTATGAGTTTATTGAGTTCTTCTTTTTTCTCTTTTACAGCAAGAACTGTTTTAATACCACGGTCGCCAATTTGGATTTCGATATGCTTTAAATTGTCTTTAATCTGTTGCTCCAGCGTTTCATTTTTTACTAGGGCCAATCCGTATCGATTTGCTTCTAATAATTTATCTTCAATGCGCCCCAGCTGCTGTTTTACTTGATTTAATTTTTCACTTTCAGACTCTTTTAGCTTTAGCACTTGTGTTCTAAAATCAACAATTACCTCCTCAAATTTTTCGACAGAAACTTCCGTTTTTACCAAATCAGTAGCAGCCAAAAGCAAATTCGACTTCTCTTTTTCATTATCCACCAATTTATCCTTTGCACTCTTAATTTTTTCTACTACTGAAATCAGTGTTTTATCAGCCGTTTCCACTGCGAGCAGCTGTTCTTTATAAATTACAACACTATCATGTACTTCTAGTTGCTTAAGTTGTGGCAAAAAAGTCTCTTTCTCTTTTAGAAATAAATCCCATGAGATTTCGTTTTCTGCTTTTAACTTCTTGTTTTTTACTATGTTTTCTTTGACGATCTTTTTTACTTCATATTCTTTTTTCTTTGCTTCATCAGCAACAAGTAATGGTTTTTGAGCTAGAATATCTTCTTGAATTTCCTTTACAATTTCTGGTGCCATCAAAACAGTTTCGCCCATTTTGATGGTTTGCGTTTTAACAGCATCCTCAATTGCTCTAAACCTTTGAAAAACTGCCTTACCTATTTTCCTGTAAATTGAAGATCCTGTAATCTCTTCAAGCAACGCATTTCTTTCGTCTTTTTTAGCTAATAACAATTTCGAAAATTGCCCTTGAGCCAAAATCATGGACTGTACAAACTGATTGTAATTCAATCCAATAATGCGTTCGTTCTCAACAATTACTTCTTGTACACCTGAGACAATAATCGCTCCTGAAGCAACGTCAACCAACTCTTGTTTTCTTTTATCTAAAGAGCCTGTTCTTGTCCTACGAATGGACCAAGAAGACAGATAGCGAATTCCCTTCACTTCATATTCAACCTCAGCATAACAATCGGGAGCGTTCTTTGTTAAGATAACGCCCTGCTCTTCAATTACACTTTCAGATATGGCTTTGTCAATTCTTGGTATTCTATTGTACAGCGCTAATGTAATTATATCCAGCAAGGTTGATTTCCCGGTTCCTGTCGCACCAGTTATCACAAAAAGTCCTGCTTCACCCAGAATTCCGTTTTCAAAGTCAATGGAATGTTCTCCTTTTAGAGCGTGAATGTTTTTAAATTTAATTTTGCAAATTTTCATATCAAGGTAAGAATTGTAACTATTTATTCTGTGGCGTCAGTTGCGTGTAAACTTTCTAAAATTTCTTTGAAAGCATGGATTAAATCTGTCGTATCCTCAAGAGATTCATCTTGCTCTAATCTTTTCTCGAATAATTGAACTGGCGAAAAATCTTTGATAGCTTCGCCTTTAGAAAGTATTTTTGAAGTTCCTGAAACGGTATTATTAAATTTAATACTGCCTTTTAAAATTTGTAACCCATTGCTTGGTTCTGAAGTGAGCAAATCCTCCAAAACTTTAATATGCGCTATGTTCTCATTCTGCTCTTCGATTATAACCTCAGCAAGATCAATTAAGACTGAATCTGTCTGATAATCAGTAATTTTTAAAGTAACTTCTTCAACAGTTCCTTTAATAGTGATTAGCTTTCTAAATTTAGGAATCGTCAACGAATTAAACGTTAATTTGTCATTAGCAAACTCTAAAACAACCACTTCTTTATTGTCTTTTTTCTCACTAAAACTAAGTGCAATAGGTGATCCTGAATACCGGATATTAGACTTGCCTACAAGCTGTGGCCTATGGATATGTCCCAATGCTACATAATGTGGTTCTTCACCAAAAACCGCTGACACTACTCCAGCTTGATTCCCAATTTGAATGTCGCGCTCACTATCAGAAACCGAAGCTCCCTGCGCAAATAAGTGCCCCATAACAACATAAGGAATTCCGTTATAATGCGTTTTATAATGATCGTTAACATTCTTAAAATAAGTTGCGATTCCGTCTTTAATCAGTTCAATTTTATCACTGTAAGATTCTCCAGGAGCTGCATTACGAATGTCTTTATCTCTCAAGAAGGGAACAGCGGCAATAACTACTTTTTGACTGTCTTTTTCTACTTCCAAAAATAAGTCGGCAACAGCTTCAGGAACACCGCCAACAACTTTGATATCCAAAATTTCCAGCAATTCTTTAGGTGCATTGATAACATGAGGCGAATCATGATTTCCTCCCGTTAAAACCACCTTACAGTTTAAAGGGCGTAACTGTTTTAAAAAAGAATAATATTGCTTCATAGCAGCCTGCGACGGATTTGCTTGATCAAATAAATCTCCAGACATCAACAAGACATCTATCTCATTTTCTTTGATGCAGTTAATTAACCAGTCAAAAAAGAGATCCATATCTTTAGCAAAATCAACTTTCAATAATTGTTTACCGATGTGCCAATCAGCAGTATGCAAAATTTTTATGCTCATAGTAATGGCTTATTTTTTTTTAGAATTTTAATGAGAGATTAATTCTCAGATTGAATGAAGGGGAAAGAAACTTTCAAAAACCGTCGTTTCTCAAATCAAGTAAACAAAATTACCTTTTTCTACCTTAGAATTAAAGCAAAACTACACTAAAAAAAGATAGCCATTTTACGGTTCACCATATAAAAGCTATCTCTGTTTATCTGCTGTATTTCTACAAAAAAGACGTCTACTATTTTACTGTCTTTCTAGAACATAGTTTGCAAAATAAGCTTTACTATCAATGATTCTAGTGTTAATTACAAATGCTGTCTCACTTAAAATAGCGTTTAAGATAACGTCATTATACTTTCTAGATATCTCCATTAAGACCTTTTCTCCTTTCTGAAAATGATATTTTTTATCTAGTTTGGCTACATACACATCCTGAGATTGGGTACTTACTAAAAAACTTCTGGCAATGCCGTCGCTTTCGTCATATTCTGGTTGATGTTCGAAAGTATCAATATCAAAATCAGCTTCTAATTCGGAATTAATTCTTTCTAGTAAATTCAAATTGAACGCTGCAGTTACTCCCTGACTATCATCATAGGCTGGCAAAACTATAGATGCTGGCTTTATTAAATCAACTCCTAGTAGCAATTTGTCTCCAATATGCAGGTTGTCGCTCAGTTTTCCTATAAAAGCAGTGGCCACATCATCAGGCATATTCCCAATATTAGAACCTAAAAACAAAATAACTTTTGGATGTTGGTTTTCTTTTAAAGATTCTAAAACTTCAAAGTAATCACCTTGCTTTTTTTTAATAGATACGCGCTCTAATTGCTGGTTTAAATCTGCTTCAAGCTTATCTAAGGCATTTTGAGAAATATCTACAGGCATATAATCAAAATTGTAATTCCCTTTATCTAACGCCCTTAAAAGCTCTTTTGTTTTAAGTCCGTCACCTGCTCCTAACTCAATAAGTTCAAAATAAGTATCAGGATGTAATTGCAGAGCTTCAATAATAGTCTCGCTTTTTTCTTTAAAGATCTCATGTTCTGATCGAGTTACATAATATTCAGGCAAATGCATTATTTCTACAAACAAAGCATCTCCTTTTTTATCATAGAAAAATTTTGAAGGAAGTGACTTTATATCGCCGCTTAATCCTTCGTCCACCTCTTTTTTAAATTGCTCAATCATAGATCTATTTTCTGTTTTTGATATTGTCTTTTGTGCTTTCATTGCATAGTAATTAGTACGTTATAAATATAGTAGCTGACTCCCGCACCCACTACAATTGACTTCTATCTTGTATTCGCTTTTTGGTGAGAATATTTTTGAAAAAGCTAAAAATGGTATATCCGTATAAAAAACTAAACGGCAGTGCCATAATAACTAGTAAATTGCTTATCCCATTAAGTAACTGAGTGGTTCCTATAGCTGTTAATCCCAATGCTGTTGACGTAATTATGAATCCCCATGCGAGTTTGTGCTTTTTTGACGGATTTTCATTTCCGTGATCACTAAACATTCCTAAGACAAAAATGGCTGAGTCAACCGAATTTATAATAGATATTAGTACCAGTAAACCCGCAACAAAAAATGTAACATTGTGAAAAGGAAAATGCGCTAGGAAAACAAATAACGAATTAAATACATTATTAAATTGGGTGGCATCCCCATTTTCGATAATATCAAATGCTGAATTTGCGAAAATGGAAAACCAAATAACCGTTGCAATAGTGGGAATTAATATCGTAGTGAGTAAAAATTCTTTTATAGTTCTGCCTTTTGAAATTCTAGCAATGAATATCCCCGTAAAAGGCACCCAAGCCAACCAAAATGCCCAATAAAAAACTGTCCAATCCTTTATGAAGCTTTCTGAGGTTTTAAAGTTTCCTATCGCCAAACTCATCTCAAAAAAATGCCTTACATAGTTATAAAAAGCGAGGACTGTTTGATAGAGAAACGATTCGAAATTAAGGAAAAAAGCAACAAACAATAGCAATAGAATTGAAAAAGAAAAATCAAAATCGGCTAGATATTTTATCACTTTATTAATTCCAGTAAGCGCTGAATACGTAGCCACAACTCCGATTAAAACAACCATCAGCAATAGAGAATTAGTTCCTAAAGTAGTTTTAAAAGCATAATTGATTCCGTTGAATACTTGTGCAGTTCCAAGTCCTAAAGATGCAATAACGCCCGTAATGGTGATTAACACAATAAAAAGGGTGGCTATAAATTTTAATTTCGTGCTTTTTGACGAAGGTAAAAGTGCGTCTAATAAATTAGTCGTTTTTTTTACATAGAGATTGTAAGCGATAATTAACCCAAACAAACTGTACATGGCCCAGGGTGTAAAACCCCAGTGAAAGAAGGTGTACTGTAACGCTGTAAGTTTTTCATTAGAACTTAGCACTGGTGGGTTATTTAAGTAATATACAGGTTCTTGTACTGCTCGTAGTAACAAACCGGACCCCATACCTGTGCTATACAGTAAAGCAACCCAACTAAAATAAGAATATTCAGGCTTGGCAGTACCTAAACGTTCATTTCGAATAGGCAGCACTAAGACAACCAAAGCCGTTACAACAGTAAGTAATCCTACCCATAAATAATACGTACTAAAAACTGCCAGTAAGTTTTGGTTAATTTCATTAAGGATGTAAACTAAAGCTGTGGGTCTTAGCAAACCCGTCATTAGGAAAAGCACACCAAATAGCAAGCCATAGAGCAGTAAACTATTTGTTCTTAAATGTCCATATAACTGTTTAACCAAAGCGTGTTATTTAAATTGATAATTATTAAATTTTCAATACCTAAAACGTTCTTAGCTCATCAAAAGCTTGTTATTTAATTTACTAAATAGAAATAGTAATAATTCTAATTATGTAGTCCAAAGTAATCACAATAAATCATCTATTTACTTCGCTAGTCTAATACCATTAAATTGCCAACGTAGATTAGGATGAAAAAAATTTCGATATGTTTTTCGGGTATGACCAACAGGAGTTGCTACTGATCCACCCCTAAGAATCATTTGATTGATCATAAATTTACCATTGTACTCCCCTAGAGCGCCAGCAGATTTACTAAAACCAGGATAAGCTAAATAAGCACTGTTTGTCCATTCCCACAATTGTCCCCAGTCAAATTTATCGCTAGCGATTTCCCATTCAAATTCTGTTGGTAATCGCAATCCTTTCCATTGGCTAAACGCAAAAGCTTCATAGAAACTAATGTGCATAACCGCTTGGTTTAGATTCACTCTCTCTAAACCGTTTAATGTATAATGAAACCAATCGCCTTCTATCTTGTACCAATGCAAAGGTGCTTCAATCTTATTTTCGTTTATAAAACTCCACCCTTCATCATGCCAATAGTTAAAATCTTGATAGCCTCCCGCTTCGATAAATTCAAGGTATTCAGCATTCGTTACTAGCTTATTACTTATTTCAAAATCACCCACATAGACTTTATGACTTCCCAATTCGTTATCAAAGCAAAAGCCATCTGACTGATGCCCTATGGAGTAAATTCCTTCTTTAATTTTGATAAATTCGGCAGTTTGATTTTCAATTACTGTTTCAAAAGCAGAACCATAAGATGGAAAAGTAGGTTGATTTCCTAATATATATTTAATATCATAAACAAATAACTCTTGGTGCTGCTCCTCGTGGTTAATCCCAATTTCTATCACGTCTAAAATTTCTTTACTTGGCTTCTCACTCATGAAAGCAACCATAGCTTCTGTGACATATTTTCTATACTTATAAACTTCGGCTACAGAAGGACGCGTCATTAACCCCCTGGACGGTCTTAAAACACGCTTACCTACATTATTGTAATAACTATTAAATAAAAAAGAGAAATCTTCGTCATAAACGCTATAATCCTTTGCGTATTTAGTCAGAACGAACTCTTCCCAAAACCAGGTTACATGCGCCAAATGCCACTTAGGCGGAGATACAAATTCACTTGCTTGGACAGAGTAATCCTCAACGATTAGGGGCTTACACAGGAATTCAGTTTGTTCTCTGACTTTTAAAAAACGATTAATCATAATTAAGACTTATAGAGGTTTATTAAAGTACTGTAATTTACAAAAAAATAATTCCCAAGATTAATGTGCTAAAAATAACTTAAATGGAACTGCCTTAAAAAGTATCAAAGCCAAATAATAATAATAATAATAATAATAATATTAATAATAGGATCTAGAATCGAACGCGATTACATACTTAAAAAAAAGACCAGTACTAATGAGCTAGCCTTTGTTCTTATCGTTAATTAAAAGCGATTGGAGCAGCTAGACAAGAGTCTGGAATTCCAAATGCATCTACTAAAGCTACTGCAGACGGCCTAATATCCCAACAAAGCTGATTCACCATTTTGCGAATCGCTTTCGTTTTTACCGCTTCCATGTATCCATCTTCTAAATACCAAGCTTTATTTTTTTCGATCTGTGACAATGCATACAACTGAGCTAATTTAGACAGAATTAAATGCGTGTTTTCCTCTTCTACAGTTATAATTGCTAGCTGAAATTGTTCTAGAACAACACGCTCCAAGTAGGCTTGAGCAACATCAATCATTTGATGCTGTACCACATTAAACGCATCATAAGGCTCTAAGCCGTTATCCATTAACTTTTTAAGTCTCTTTGCTGCTGAAGCCAAAATAGTTCTTTCTCGATGTTCAAAGGCCTGCATATGAAATTGTCCGTCTAATAAATGCTCGCTATCTGTTTTACGGGTAGCAATTGGGTTTTTCTCAGTGATAGCCGTCATTGCATTTTCGTAAACATAATTAATCATTCCGAGAGAACCCATTTCACCAAAGGTTTTTCTAAATTCTGACAACCTATTTTTTGCTACTAATTGCATCAATACTGTATTATCACCTTCAAAAGTGGTGTAAATTTCAGTGTCATTTTTTAAGTCATCTATTCTATTCTCTGATAAATAGCCTTTACCACCGCATGCTTCTCTGCACTCCTGTAAAATAGCTGTAGTGCTCCATGTTGAGTAGGCTTTCAATCCTGCAGCAAGTGCTTCAATTTCTTGCATTTCAGGTTCGGTCCTATTTAAAAAACGTTTGGTTAAATACTGCAAAGCAAAATGCACAGCATAGGTTTTGGCCAGAGGAGGCAACAATCTTCGCTGGTGCATGCGATAATTCAAAATGGGAACTTCTGAACCGCCTTGAGGACCAAACTGCCTGCGTTGATCGCTATATCTTATGGTGATTGCTAATCCACTTTTGGCTGCAGCCAAAGCAGACCGTGGAATTCCGATTCGGCCTCCTACTAAAGTTCCTAACATGGTAAAGAAACGCCTGTTATCACTTGGAATCGGACTTTCAAATTTACCTTCGTCATTTACCGAAGCAAAACGGTCCAGCATATTCTCTTTAGGGATTACTACTTCATTGAATTGAATAGTTCCATTATCAACTCCATTCAAACCCATTTTTTTTCCGCAATCTCCTATCGTGATTCCGTCCAATACATTTCCTGACTTGTCTCTCAGTGGCACTATAAAAGCGTTAACACCATAATCATGATTATCAATAATCAATTTTGCAAATACAGTGGCCATTTGTCCGTGAACAGCTGCATTACCTATGTATTCTTTCTGTGCTTTTTTATGCGGCGTATGGATTGTAAAAGTTTTATTTTGATGGTTGTAAGTTGCCGTAGTTTCTAGTCCTTTTACATTTGAACCATGATGTGTCTCCGTCATTGCAAAGCAACCGGGCAAAGCTAGTGTGCCTATATCTTTTAAATATTTGCTGTAATGTTTTTCAGTTCCCAAAGATTGTACACTCATTCCCCACAAACCAAATTGAACTCCAAATTTGATTACCAAACTCAGATCATGGTAACTCAAGGTTTCCATAATAGCAAAATAATCGGCTATATTTTCTCCTCCACCATAGCTTTTTGGATAAGCCATGTTACCTAAATTTTCGTTGGCTAATATTGTACACCATTCAAATACTGTTTCACGATAAACTGCGATATCGGTCGAGGTTTCATAAGCAAATTCAGGCCGTGAGAGTATTCCTTTCACTTTATTGATAATAACTGCTTGATCTCCATCGAGCAGTATTGTAATATCTTTTATATCAAAATTTGATGCTGTTTGATTAGTAGCTGTAAATGAATCAGAGGTAGTTTTAAAATCACCTATTATCTCTTCGCTTAAAATTCCTAAATCAGCCTCAAGTTTGGCAAATTCGGGTTCTAACTCTAAAAGTGTACTATCATGATTCGAAAGTAAAACTGCAACATCAAAAATAGAATGCACTGCTTTATTTTCCTGAACCGTTTTCTGAATTTCATAATACCACTCGGTAATCATTGCTCTTAAAGGAGGATTAGATAAATTAATCTGCAATAATAATTCCTCTTTTTCCTTTGGCGAAAGCCAAGTTTGAGCCAATATGAAATTTTGTAGTGTAACAAATTCTTTTTGGGTCAATAAATCATCTGACCAAACTAGATATATAAACGGAATGAAGGCTTGCAGTTTATTATTTTTCATAATGAGTACTTGTATAGAATTTAAAAACAGCTTCAATTTAAGATTATTTTCTTATAAAGAAGCAGTTATGAAAAATACTCAAAAGCATTCATTTAGATTGTTAAGGTTGTGATAATTTTATTTTGTTAGAAATAATACGATTATCAGACAACGGTTCAGGTTGAAGCGAACTAATTTCTGAACCCCATTTTGCAATGGTTTGAATTACGGGTATAAGTGTTTTTCCAAAATCAGTAAGGGAGTATTCTACCTTTAAAGGAGGTTTTAAAGTAAAGACAATCCTGTCCACAATACCGTCAGCTTCCAGTTGTTTTAATTGCAAACTCAGGATTCGTTCGGTCATAGTTGGAATTTGTTTGTGCAGTTCAGCAAACCGCTTTTTCCCCTCGACAAGATGCCATAAAATAACGGCCTTCCACTTCCCTCCTATGATATCCATGGTTACAGAGGTTCCACAAGGGTAAATTTTACCATTCCATGAAATCTCGCAGCCATTATCACTTAAAATTGTTTCCTCTTTCATACTTCCCTATTTGATAGTTATTGCAAATGTATTAAGCTATCATTACATTTGCAACTATAATTTTGATAGTATAATATAAAAAATAAAAAAAATGAAGTTTATTGACGCAATGAAAAATAGGTACACTGCCAAAAAATATGATGCCACAAAAAAATTAAGTAGCCAACAGTTAGATGATTTAAAGGAAATAGTTAGGCTTAGCCCTTCATCTATAAATAGTCAACCTTGGTTATTCCATTTTGTTTCTAACGAAAAAATAAAAAAAGAATTAGCAGCTGCTTCACTTTTTAATGCCGAAAAAATACTTAATTGTGATACGATAGTGGTCTTTAATTCAATTGACAGCGTGGCGCTATTTGAGGAGCAAATAAACCAGCATCTTCCTGAAGGTGCAATTAACTATTACAACACTCATTTAAAAAATTTACCAGCGGCAGACCTCAAAGTATGGTTTGACAAACAGGTTTACCTTTCTATTGGTGTTTTTTTAAGTGCGTGTGCACAAATGCAAATTGACGCCACTCCTATGGAAGGAATTGAGCCAGAAAAATATGCCCATATTTTAAATTTACAAGGTTACTGCAGTTTAGTAGCCATTGCGATTGGACATAGAGCTGAGGATGATAAGAACCAACCTAGTATAAATCCGAAATCAAGGATACAAAAAGATATATTAATTAAAACAATCTAATATGAAAAATTTTGGGATATTATGCATCACCATATTAGCAATAGTAAGTTGTAAAAAAGAAAACACAAAATCTGAAGATGAAGCTACAAATAACACATCAGCACAAAAAACAGAAGAAGTAGCGACTTTTACTGGTCAACAAGTTACAGGAGTTACAGTAACTGATCAAGGACGTGTTTTTGTTAATTTTCCACGATGGAGAGAAGGGGTTGAAGCTTCAGTCAAAGAAGTAAAAAACGGTCAGTCGGTAGCGTTTCCAAATAAAAAATGGAATGAATGGGAAATAGGACAATCGGTTAACGATTCTGTTTTCGTAGCTGTACAATCAGTAGTAGCTTTTAAAAATGAGCTCTATGTACTAGATACTAGATGCCCTTTGTTTAAGGGTGTTATTGGTGCACCAAAATTATTTGTCTTTGATTTAAAAACAAATGCGTTAAAAAGAATCTATACTTTTCCCAAAGAGAGTTTTCATATAGACTCTTACATTAATGATTTGAGGATTGATGAAGCAAATGGCAGTATTTATTTAACAGATTCTGGTCATGCAGGACTGATAGTTCTAACTATTGATACTGGAAAAGCAAAACGTGTTTTAGACAATCATTTTTCTACAAAAGCCGAAGTAGATCATTTAACCATTAATGGAAAAGAATGGAAAAACACCATTCACTCTGATGGTATTGCATTGAATCCTATTAATCATAAGTTGTATTTTCATGCTTTAACAGGATATACTTTGTATGCTATTGAAGTGCAAACCTTGCTCAAAGGAACAACAGCTGACATTGCAGAAGCAGTAGAGAAAGTAGCCAAAACTGCGGCTCCAGATGGGATGATATTTGATGCTGCCGGTAATTTATACTATGCCGATTTAGAGCAGAACGCCATTATGAAAATGGACACTACGGGTTCGCTTTCAATAATGCTTAAAGGAGACAAAGTACGCTGGGCAGATACTTTTAGTATTTATGATAACCAATTATATTATACTAATTCTCGTATTAATGAAGTAAATGGCAGCATAAATAAAATGAATTTTACGTTAAATAGAATTAAATTATAAGGCAAAGATTACTACAAATTATTAAACAACAGTAATATATATGAATAGCATTACCCACAGATAAGGATAATGCTATTCAACTGTTGATGAGAGATTATTATAGATTTTTTTTTTATATTTACTGAATATTAAGTCGTAATTGATTTCGAATTAAGGAATTAACCTACTTTTAATATGTTACCCTTATTAAAAAAGTACTTTATTTTCTTGAACGAAACTAATTTGTAAATATGAATACTAGCTCCCACACACTACTGCTTGCTGACGATGATATAGACGATTGTCTTTTTTTTAAAGAGGCTCTAGAAGAATTGCCTTTTCAAGCGGCTTTAACTACAGTTAATGATGGAGTAGAATTGATGGAATACCTTAATACAGATAGCAATCAAAAGCCCGAGGTCATTTTTCTTGATTTAAATATGCCTAGAAAAACTGGATTTGATTGTTTAACAGAAATTAAACTAAGCGAAAGCTTAAAACACCTCCCTGTATTTATTATATCCACTTCAATGAATATAGATGTAGTAGATTCTCTTTACGAAAAAGGTGCGTATTTTTACATTCAAAAACCAGGATGTTTTTTTCAATTAAAAACCATAATTTCTAAAGCCTTAACCATACTTGCAGAAAATAATTATCAGACACCAAGTAGGGATCAATTCATACTTCATGCTTAAATTACTCACGATTATAAATATGATGTAAACTTTTCGAAACGGAAATGAATTAAAAAAAATAGTATCTTTTCTATAAGAAGAGTTCCAATTTGTAATACCAATAATCTTCTTGCATAAAACTTCTAAGAAGTTAATTAACAACTAAAAGCGTCCCAGCTCTATCAATCTCCTGAAGCACAAAATTATATAATTGAACGCGATTCAGTTAAAATTTTGTTTTTTAGAGTTAATTGATACGATTCCTATTTAATAAATTTGTTAAACAATATAATTTTAACACAATACTTTTATTAACTTAAATCAAAATCATATGTTACGATGGACAGTCATTTTTATAATTCTAGCAATAATTGCGGGAATTTTCGGGTTTGGAGGAATTGCGGCTGGAGCTGCAAGTATCGCTAAAGTTTTATTTTTTATATTCATAGTTCTTTTTATACTTTCCTTAATAAGCGGAAGAAAAAAACTATAATTTTCAAATAAATTATATAAATACTATTATCACATTTTAAACAATTCATTATGGAAGAATTTGCAAAACACGAAATAGATTATATAGAAGAATATCAGAAAAGAGGTTACACAACTAATTTCTTATTTCAAAAAGAATCTTTAATCGATAGCGAAAGTAAGTACGGGTATAAACCAGAAGAGCTATATATAGTAGCACAGCATCGTTATGAAGGAATGAGTAATCCTGAAGATATGTCTATTTTGTATGTAATTGAAACAGCAGATAGCGTTAAAGGGACCTACTTACTAGGCTATGGCCCTACAGGGGACTTAGAAGCAGCTGAATTCTTTAAAGATATACCAGAAGCTAATTGCTCTGATAAAGCTGATATCAATAAAATATAATCGAATTAAATTTAAATAAAAAGAACCGCTTTTCTGTAGAAATAGCGGTTCTTTTTATTTGTGCATTATTCATTCGTTTTGCCTTCATCTTTTGCTACAAGAGCATGATTTTCTACTTTAAGACCAACAATATTAATGATATTTACAATTGTATTGTACAACATGATGACCACTACAATTAAAGAAGAACTTAAAATGCTGGAAATAGATAATGAAAGATAGTACACAAATTTAAACCAATTGTCAGGAACATTTTCAGATTCCGTAATAGGTAAATTAAAGATTAAGAATGCAATTACAGATCCTATAAAAACAGCCGTATCTAACTTAGCTATTTGTAATACATCAATATAATGCTGTTTCTTCAATTTGGATTTAGATCCCGAGCTTATTCCTAATAAAGTTAATAATAAAGCTAGAATAGTAGCTGAGGCTAGCGCTACGGTATTACATAAAGTATGCATACCTGATAAGGAATGTTGAATTAGGGTCTTAGCCTCATACCCACTTAATCTACCTAGTAATAATGTTCCTAAAACTATTACACCGAGGGAAAGTATACCTCCCATTATTGCTTTTTTATCAAAAGAATTTATTTTCATAGTCTTTAAATTAAAAATTAAGGAATCTAATTTGTATCAGTAAAATTAAATCTACAAAAAATAATTTGTTCCCATAAGGTCTAATGCAAACTCTACAATCTATTCACATAAAATTATAAACTATGCATAATTATTCGATAGCCACCTAAAAATCAACATCTTAAATACAAACCATTTATGCTATTTCAGAATTAAAAGAGACTCCCAATAATAATGAAACATTCGTTAATAATTCCATAATAGAAAACAGCTACTTAGTTCCGAAATTTGAATTAAACAAAACAACCAAAAACTAGTTTATTAAACTGCAACGTAAAATTGTACTTTGATGAACACAAAAGAATCCTAATGAAAAAGATATATCTAAACACAGGAAATGTAGAAGATGTTATAATGGAACTTAAGACCACTCTTAATGGATCATTAAATTATGATTCTAATGAATATAATTTGACATTAAACAACCAATTAATAAAAGGAAATATTCAGGCAGTATCTTTTAACGAAGGAATGAAATACCTCCAATTCGATATTGTATTTTTTGATGATGTCACTTTGAGTATCAACTCCTGTGATTCCTCTCCTATTTATTTTGCATACTGTTCACAAGGTTCTATGGAACACAGTTTTGGGGAATTGAAAGAAAAAAACAATATAGAGAAACACAATACCGCTGTAATCAACACTGTTAATAATTCTTCAAATGTGCTCTATTTCAAAAAAAATATACCGTTGCAATTTACTTTGATAGGAGTTGCGACTTCTAATGAAAAAGGTACAGATTCTCTAAATACTAAGCTTAAGAATACCTTTAAGAATAAAAAAGAAAGCTTTATTCACATAGGACAGCAGCACATTAAAATTGAAGAAAAGATAGGACAATTAAGAGCGGTAGCGCAAAAAGGAATTGTGGGAACTTTATTAAAAAAAGGAATCTTACAAATTATTTTAGCAATGGAAATTGAACAACATACTAATAGATATACTGATCAAAAAGCAATTGTTAATTGTCTTACTTTAAAACAAATTGACCAAATAAAAAAAGTAAGTGATGTGATTAAGCAAAACCCTGCTGAACAATATACAATCAAAACTTTAGCAGAAACTACTGGACTCTCTCCTAACAAGTTGCAAGAAGGCTTCAAACTTATTCACAATAGAACAGTCAATGATTTTATCACTTTAATAAGAATTGAAAAAGCAAAGAACTTGATTATAAACTCGGATTTAAACATTTCAGAAATCGTTTATTCCATAGGCTTTACTAGTAGAAGTTATTTTTCTAAAATTTTTAAAGAAAAATACAATTGTAGTCCAAATAAATATAAATACGCTCAAAATTCGTTAGCTATTACAGCTTAATATATACATTTTCAGTACAACAGTAATAAATACTGTTGTACTGAAATATAAATTAAATGAATAAAAAAGATCGTTAGCTATAGCAGCTTCATATATACACCCTTTTTGCAAAAAAACAGCTCCAGAATGTGGAGCTGTTTTTTTTTTTATGTAGCGAATTATAGACTGTATAATGGAAATGTTGGCACACTACCTATTTAATGATAGTAGATAATCTTTCAGTCCATCAATATCTCGAATTTCATCAATTGTTGCATTTTCAGTAGCATGATTAGGCATAAATGGTACTTCAGCGGTCAAAGGATCTTGAACAATTGTATGCCCTCCTAAATTCTTAATGGCAATTAATCCTTGTGTTCCATCGGCATTTGCTCCAGACAGAAGGATGCCTGTTAAATTACTTTGATAAACCTCAGCAGCAGATTGAAAAGACACATCAATACTGGGGCGGCTATAATTTATTTTTTCAGAAATATCCAGAGAAAGTACATTGGTTTTCTCAAATAATAAATGGTAGTCTGAAGGCGCTACGTAAATAAAACCAGGGAGTACAGCAACTTTGTCTTCCACTTCTTTTACTTTCACTTTTGTTTTTAATGCTATTAGTTCCTCTAAGGTAGAGTCATCTGAATTTTTTCTATGTAAAACAATAATTAAAGCATAGGATTTTATGGTGGTTAATTCGGGTAATATTCTCATTAGTACCTGTAAACTACCAGCCGATCCTCCAATAATAACTACTTTAAAATCACTTTCTACACTATCTTTCTCCATATTTTCTCTTTGTTGACTTGCTTAAATTTACTTTTAATCAAAGCAAATTTCATTGTTTCCTTTGTCCCTAAGGCAATGTAACCTAGATTGGCCAAGCTTTGATCAAAAAGGTTCAAAGCTCTTTCTTGCAAATCTTTATCGAAGTAAATAAGGACATTTCGACACAAGATCAAGTCAAATTCATTAAATGAGCTATCCGAAACTAAATTATGTTGGGAAAAGACCATTTTCTCTGATAATTCCTCACTAAATTTTGCAAGCCCATAATTGGCAATATAATAATCCGAAAAATCATGTGCTCCTCCTGAATCCCTATAATTTTCAGCATATTGTTTAATCACTTGTAATGGGAAGACGCCTTTTTTTGCTTTATCTAATACAAGTGCATTTATATCTGTAGCATAGATTAACGATTTATGGAGTAAATTAGCTTCTTTCAATAAAATAGCCATAGAATATACTTCTTCACCTGTTGCGCAACCAGCATGCCATAATCTTATAAATGGTTTTGCCGCCAAGGTAGGTAATATTTCATTTCGCAAAACCTGATAAAATGAAGGATCACGAAACATTTCAGTAACATTAACGGTAATTTCTTCAACTAAACGTTTATAATACTCCGGTTCTGAACGAATTCGAGATAAAAATTCTGAAAAACGGCTAAAGCCATCTAAATTGTAAATTCGGTCAACACGTCGTTTTAATGAAGCTCTGGAATAACTTCCAAAGTCAAAACCATAGTATTCATATACTACATTGATCAGTGTTTCTAATTGAAGATCTTCTATCATAACTACTACTAATTATATATTTCGTAATGAATGAAGTAATTTATCTACGTCAACTGGTTTTGAAATATAATCATCAGCACCTGCTTCTATACATTTCTCCCGGTCTCCAACCATTGCTTGGGCCGTCACAGAAACAATGTATGTAGACTCTCTTGACGGAATCTCTTTGATTAGAGGTATCGCCTCATAGCCATCTATATCTGGCATCATCATATCTATTAGTATAGCATCAATTTCCTGGTCCGTTTCTAAAATTTTTAAAGCTTCTTCAGCACTTAAACAAGAAACACATTCGTAAGATCGTGCACGTAACGTTGCCGAAAGAGCAAAAATATTTCGGGCATCATCATCAATAATTAAAACTCTCTTCTTATTCATATTCCAAACAAAAAAATATTCTTTTTCTTTTAAAATTTATCGTATAACCATACTCTTAATAAAGATAATAACTGATCAATATCAACTGGTTTAGTTATATAATCTGATGCCCCTGCCTGAATGCATTTCTCTCTATCACCTGTCATCGCTTTAGCAGTAACGGCAATCAATGGCAAATGTTTCAAACTTTCCTTTTTTCTTATTATCCCTGCAGTTTCATAACCATCCATATTAGGCATCATCATGTCTAATAGGACGATATCCGTTTGTGGATTTTCTTCTAAAACTTTTAAGGCTTCTTTACCATCAATAGCAGTAATGACATTCATTTTGAATACCTCAAGAGCCTTCGTTAAGGAATATATATTTCTAACATCATCATCAACAACGAGTACTGTTTTGTCTTTTAGTATATTGTTTAACAAATTCATTTTCTTGTACACATCACGCTTTCCTACTTCATCTTTACTTTCTTCAACAAGATGCAAAAACAAGGAAACTTCATCCAGCATTCTTTGGTATGAGTGTGCCGTTTTCACAACAATCGAGTCCGCATATTTTTTAATTTTTAACTCTTCTTTCATAGACAAACTCTTACCAGTAAATACAATTACTGGTAGATTCTCAAGACCTGGGTTTTTCTTGACTCCTTCTAAAATATCATAAGCTTTCATATCTGGAATTCCCATGTCAAGGATAACACAGTCTACTTCATTTTTGTTTAATGCATTCACTCCATCTTCTACTTCGCTCTTAATTTCAGATTTTATATTATAGGTTTCTAAAAAGTAAGCTAGCGCCTCAGCATGTTTAGGGTTGTCTTCAATTATTAAGACCTTTTGAGATTCCTTATTTATTATTTGCTCAATATGTTTAAAGATTTCAGGCATTTTTTCGAAAGCCACTGGTTTATCCAAGAAATTCACGGCGCCTTTTAACAAACTTTCTTGTTTCAGCTGATGAGAAGACATGATGTGTACAGGAATATGTTTTGTTTTCCAGTTCCCTTTTAACTCCTCTAAAATTTGCCAACCATTTTTTATGGGTAACTGAATATCCAATAAAATCCCAACAGGACTGTACAACAGAGCAAAATTTAAAGCATAATCTCCTCTTACTGCTACGACACCTTTGTATCCTCTTTTTCTACTAAACGTAAGTAAAGATTTGGCAAAATTTATGTCGTCTTCAACAATTAGAATCACCTTATCATTCTCCCCAATTGATTCTCTATCATCCTCGATTTCATCTGGAATAGTAAGACTTAAATATTTATTATTTTCTTCCGCTTTAACATCTTTGATGATTTCGACAGGAAGTGGAGTTGGTTCTTCAACCTCTTCATTTCTTTCAATCGCTGATCCTATAACTGGTATACATAACATAAACTCACTTCCTTCTCCAGGAACGCTCTTAAGCGAAATTTCACCTTTTAAAAGTTTGGCTAATTCTCTACTAATAGATAATCCTAAACCAGTTCCCCCGTACTTACGTTTAGTAGAGCCATCCGCTTGTTGAAATGCTTCAAAAATTAAGGGTTGTTTTTCTAATGATATACCAATTCCCGTATCTTTTACAATAAAGCAAATTGTGTTATCATTCTTTGGATCTCTCTTAATTTCTAAAGTCACACTCCCTTTGGCAGTAAACTTTATCGCATTAGAAATTAAATTTTTAAGAATTTGCTCCAAGCGCATTTTGTCAGTCTTAATTACAACTGGAGCATCTTTAGCAATAATTTCAAAATTGATTTTCTTATCTCTTGCAACTTCCGTAAACAAATCTTTTAAGCCATCTGTAATCTCTTTAGTTGCAATATCAATAAATTCAAGATCCATTTTACCGGCTTCAATTTTAGATAAATCTAGAATTTCATCAATTAAGCCTAACAAACCATTCCCTGAACTTTGAATCACCTTCGCAAATTCAATTTGTTCGCTGTTCATGTTGTTATCATTATTCTCAGAAAGCAATCTACTTAATAACAATATGGAATTAAGAGGTGTACGCAACTCATGTGACATATTAGCTAAAAATTCCGATTTATAACGGGTTGACACCTCTAAATCTTCTGATTTCTTTTGGATTTCAGAATTTTTCTCTTCTAATAAAACACTTCTTTCTGCTAGCTCCTCATTGGTTTGTTGCAGTTCTTCTTGCTGTACTCTTAACTCTTCCTCAGAAGCTTGCAGTTTTTCAGTTTGTGTTTCTAATTCTGCATTAATTGCTTCCATTTCACTGTGCTGCAGTCTTAATTCTTCTGATTGAGACTGTGTTTCTTCTAACAGTTCATGTACTCTCTTTCTATTTTGAGTTGCCTTTATAGCAATTCCTATATTACTAGCTACTGTATTTAAAAACTCGATTTCAGTACTACAAAATCCTTTAACACTAGCTAATTCAATAACTCCTTCTACTTTATTATCTTGCAACGGTAAAGCAATTACATGGGAAGGTTTCACTTCACCTAATGCATAGGATATTTTAATATCATCTTCTTCTAATGCTTTAATTTCAACTAGTTTTCGTGAAAGGGCTGCTTGTCCAGAAATACCGTGACCAATTTTAAAACGTTCTCTACTTTTATTTGGAATATAGCTATAACCTGCAGAGTGGTATAATTCATCACCTTCTAAGATATATAAAAGTCCTGCACTACTGTTTGAATAAACAGTAACAAACTCAATAATGTCTTTGGTAAGTATATTTAATTTCTTTTCACCTAGCATAATATTATTCAGCTGTGCAATACCAGCTTGCAACCATTCTTTCTCAGATAATAGTTGAAAAGAAGTACTCAGTGATTTACCCATATTATTCAAAGAAATTCCTACAGTACCTAGCGCATCTTTTTGTTCATCATCTACTCGAATATCATAATTCCCTTCAGATAATTGACTGGCTATTTCACTGATAGTTTTTATTCGCTGCGCTGTTTCTTCATCTCTTTTTTCTAATTCTAGTTGTAATTGGGAACGTTCTCTATAATCACTTAAAATTCTAAAAAGCATAACAACACTAATTATTAATGCCACTAAAAAAGCGATGATAATTAAAATTGAACTATAATCCCCATATTTTTCAGAGGTAGCATTTCGTTGAATAAGCAAATCTTGTTCATGCTTTTCAATTCTCTTGACAATAACGCGTATATTGTCCATTAACATTTTTCCTGTATCTAAATCATAGGATAAAATATTGACACCAATTCGTTTATCAGCAATGCGATATCTTAAAAAAGTAAATAATTTAGCTCTAAGAGGTTTCAACTCTTTTAAGCTGTTTTGTTGCACTGAATTGTCTAAGGTGAGTTGCTCAACTTTCTCAAAATAAGCATTTGCATTTTCTTCTGCTTCGTCAAAATGATTTAAAAAATCTTCTCGTCCAGTAACAAGAAAACCACGCATACTGGTTTGCGCATCAACAATTTGGGCTGCTCCTTCATTTAAATTGTAAATCACATCCTGAGTATGGTTCACTAAGGAATTACTGTGTAAAAGACTTCTAATACTGATAAAAGAGGCGGTTGAACTTATCATTAATATCATAATAGATATTGAAGAACTAATGTATAAATTTCTCTTAAATTTACTTTCCATGTATATTATATAAACGTATTAATTTATTTTTTAAATACTAAAATCTAAAGGTAGTACCATAATAAAACTAGCCCCTTCCCCTACACTACTTTTGGCTGTTATTAAACCATTATGTTTTTCAATAATTTTTTTAGCTATCGCGAGTCCAATTCCTGTACCTTCATAGACTTTACGATCACTTAAACTCTGAAAAATCATAAATATTTTATTTAAATATTGTTCATCAAAACCAATACCGTTATCTTTTACCGTAATTCTACAAAACTTACCATTGTCTGACTTTTCACTGTCAAAATCACGACTTTCAATTAGATCACAGCTGACTTCTATAACAGGTAGCTCTTCTTTTTTGGTGAATTTTAATGAATTACCAATTAAGTTCTGAAACACTTGCCTTAGTTGGGTGGGTATTCCTTTAATAGTAGGTAGATTATTTATTTTTACTGTAGCCTGTTTTTCGTCAATTAAATAATCAAAATCAGAAACAACTTCATTCACAAGGTTGTTTAGTTCTGCTTTCTCTGGAGTAACCTTAGCAGATAAACGAGAATATTCTAATAAGTCAGAAATTAAATTTTGCATTCTCTCTGCAGATTTGACTGTACGATTAACGTAATCCACTGCTTTTTCATCTTCTATTAAATACCTGTCTTTAATAATATTATTGAAGATCTGAATTTTTCGGAGGGGCTCCTTGAGATCATGTGATACTACCCAAGAAAATTGTTGTAACTCGTGGTTTCTTAATTCTAACTCATCATTTTTATCCACAAGCTCCTTAGTACGTTCTGAGACTTTATTTTCTAGGTTCTCTTGTGCTTCTTTTCGAATTTCAATTTCCTTAGATAATAAATCTCTAATGGATTTTAATTCGTTTTGCTGCTGAAATATTTTTAGAAACGTCTTAACTTTAAGTATTAACAAATCAGAATCTACTGGTTTAGTTATGTAATCCACTCCGCCGGTTTCATAACCTTTAGAAATAAATTTTTTCTGTTTATTTACTGCAGATAAAAAGATCACAGGTATGTCTTTAGTTCGATTACTACCCGCTAGGATCTCCGCCACTTCAAATCCATCCATTCCAGGCATTTGAACATCCATAATTATCAGAGCATAATTATTCTTCAAAATTTTCTTTAAAGCCTCATCACCAGATTCAGCTGAATCTACTTCCAAGTTATGCAGCTCTAGTATTTTTTTTAGTGCTACAATATTTGCTTTTATATCATCGACAATTAGTATCATAATGTTGTATTTCTTTCCTTTTGCATTGAGCAAAATTTCTAACAAAAACAGCTTGAAATTCGAAATAAAATTCGTTCAATTTAAAAGGGTTTTTATAAAAAATAATACCCAACATAAATCTTCGAATTAAATAAAAAAATCATTCCTGAGAACACTTTTATATAAAAAAATTATATTTCAAAATTCAACTACCTAAAAAGGTGTTTTTTAGTGATTCAAAAATAAAAAAAAGAAGTGATTAATCTCTTGAAATCAGCTCTAAATTTCATTGATTTATAGAAATATTATGAAAAAAAATTAATCTTAAAATTCTGACGTGATAATGTTACAACTTTATTATAAAATAGTATAATTGTTTTTATAAAAAAAGTCTAAACATACTGTAAACACATTAGTTAGCACATTTTTTAATTTTTAAAAAAAAGTTAAAAATAAAATATATTGATACTTATTTTTAATCTTAATCGGGCATTATTTATCTTAATTTCAGCTATTTTATATCGAATTTTGAAAGAATATTTACGGCATATTTTTCGACTAAAAAACGGCTTTTTTTGAACGAGTTTTAAAGGCAAAATTATCGTTTATTTTTGTTAATTTGCAGCTACAAAATTTCACTTTTGTTACCTCAATTTAATACAACTTAATGACGCAATATTTTCTAGATAAAGAATACCGATCCATTAAATTTCAGAGAGATGATTTGAATCAAAAAGAATACGAATCCTGTGTTTTTTATGACAGTAATTTTACTGATTGTAATTTCATTGCGGTGACTTTCATAGATTGTGTTTTTCAAAATTGTAATTTTAGCAATGCACACATAAATCACGTTGCCCTACGAAATGTTCATTTTAAAAAGTGTGCAATTAAAGAGGTAAATTTTGCTATGTGCGACAAATTTATTTTTGAAATAAATTTCACCAATTGTATATTAGATTTTTCGAAATTTTACTCACTAAATTTAAAAAGCACCCATTTTACAAATTGCAGTATGATTGCTACTGATTTCATGAATAGCAATTTAAACGAAGTTGTTTATGACCGTTGTGATTTGTATCGTTCTGAATTTGCTAAGGCTAATGCCAATAAAGCGGACTTCACAACTAGTTATAATTACACGATAGATCCCTCCATAACCAAATTAAAGAAGGCAAAATTTAGCATTTCGGGAGTAAAGGGATTACTTTCAAAATACGATATCGTAGTACAATAGTTTCAACTATGACAATATGCGCCCATCCTCCATTGTAATTATTCGGTCGGTTTTATTTGCAAAATCAGTATCATGAGTGACAATTAAGATGGTTTGATTATAATCAGCTGTTAATTTTTTAAAAATATCAAAAACGATATCTCCATTTTTTTGATCCAAATTCCCTGTTGGTTCATCCCCCATTATTATCAGAGGATCATTAATTAAAGCGCGAGCTATAGCTACTCTTTGCTTCTCACCGCCGCTTAATTGATGTGTCATCTTTAACGCATGTTTTTCAATACCTAAGGTTTTAAGATGCTCAATGGCTCGGTATTCTAATTCTTGTTCAGATAGTTTACCTAATTTTAAACCAGGAAGCATCACGTTCTTTAAGACACTATACTCTGATAACAAATAGTGAAATTGAAAAACAAATCCTATTTTTTCATTTCTTATTGCTGCTAACTTAGTATCCGACTGACCAGTCACTAACTCGTTATCAATATACAACTGCCCTTCATAATCTGTATCCATGGTAGATAGCAAGTATAGTAATGTAGATTTTCCGCTTCCCGACTTCCCTACAATCGATACAAATTCTCCATGATTAATAGTTAAATTAACCCCTTTAATTACTTGGAATTCTATTGGATCGTAGAAAAACTTAGATAAATCAACCGTTTGTAAAGCAATATTTTCCATACTATTTTCCTCTAATAATTTCTACTGGATCCACTTTACTTGCTTTTAAAGCAGGAAATAATCCAGAAATAATTGTAGTGAATAATGCAAACAAAATTCCTATCATATAAAAGACAGGACTATAATTGATAGGATATGTTTTTAAATTTGGTAACGAACTTGTTTCAAAAGGTATGACATCAATAATCGATGAAAAAATATAACCAAATAATAGTCCAAAAATTCCTCCGGTAAACCCTATGATTACGGACAATGTTATAAAAATCCATTTAACATCACTACCAGAAAAACCTGTTGCTTTTAAGATAGCAATACTATCCATTTTTTCGTAAATCATCATGTTCAATATGTTGTATATTCCAAAACCTGCTACAATTAAAAGCACTATCCCAACAGAATAAGAGATTATCCCCCGAATTGTACTGCCAGTTTCAAACTGGGCATTAGCAGCTACATAATCAATCGTATCTAAATTGAATTCTTGATGAAGTTCTTTTGCCACTTTTGGTGCCGACTCTTTATCGAAAAGATTAATTTGGATATCAGTTATATAATTAGTGGGCTCTCCAAGCAGCTTTTGGGCCGTTTCAAGTGAAGAATAGCTCATTACATTGTCTATTTCTGATATTCCTAATTCTGATATACCTACAATCTTTAATGCTGCTAAGTCACCATTAGAACTCGATACTTTAATGATATCACCTTTAGTCAGCATCATTTTATCGGCTAGGCCCTTACCAATTATTATACTGTTATTTTGCTCTAAATCAGTTACTACACCTTCTTTTATGTAATCGCTAATTTTAAACAATTTATCTTCTGCTATTAAATCAATGCCGTTTATAAAACCTGCAATTTCAATAGTACCTGAGTTAAATAAAACAGAAGCAACTACCTTAGGAGCTACATCAATAATTCGTTTGTCCTGTTTTAAATTATGAATAATCTTTTTGCTATTGTATATCGACTTCCCGCGATCCTTGGGCTTTATAGAGTTTATAAAATTCATGTTGTCTTTATATTGCTGCGATAAATCCAGCGGCTGTGTTTCTGACGGTTTGACTTCATTATACAGCAGTACGTGTGGAGTTCGATTAAGCATCAAATCATCCAGTAGATCATTTAAACCATTCATAAAACTTACCAAAGCAATAAACATGGCAATCCCAAAAGTCACTCCTACCGCCGCAACAATGGTCTGTTTTAAACGAGCAAGAAGAAGATGGAGTGCAATATTTACGATTAGCTTAGACTTCATTCTTTGGGTTTATAAATAAGATCGTCTTTATCTAGTCCTTCTAAGACTTCTACCTTCATATAATCAGTTAAACCAATTTTTACTTTCCTCTTTATTTCCTTATCAAGAAAGACATATTCTTGATCAACCAAATAGTTTTTTGGTATGATAAGCGCATTTTCCTTTTGTCTAATAATAATATTTGCTTCGGCTGTTAAATTAGGATATAGTTTTTTGGGAGGGTTTATAAAATGAGCTTCAATTTTAAAAGTACGTGATCGCTCATCCATGATGGGGTAAATTTTTGAAACATAAGCTTCAAAAACAGTCCCTTTATAACTATCCATGGTTACCATAATTTTCTGGTCCATAGCAACCTGTACCATATCATTTTCATCCACTTCTAATTCGATTATAAAGGAATTAGCTTTTCCAATGATAGCCATAGGTGTTTGAGGAGAAATCAGAGCACCTTCTTTTACTAGGATATCAAATAATTGCCCCGAAAACGCACTTCTAATACTGAAATCATTTTGTGATTGTTGATTGTACCTAAGATTATTCGAATTCCTTTTTTGCTCCGTACGCAATTGCTCTTTGAGTTGAGCTAGCTGCTTTTTAGAAGTTTCATAACTAAGTTTTGCACTTTTAAAATTTAAAGTAACAGCTTCAAAATCAATTTCTGAAATACCTTCTAAATTTTTAATACGTTCATTGCGTTTATAAATGGATTCAGTTAAGGCAAATTTATCCTTCGCGCTTTGAACCTTAATTTCCATTTCTGCAAGTCGATCTTGAATATAACGGCTGTTTTCTCTACTTAGTTCATACGTCAGTCGAGCGTTTTCAGTGTTTATTTCTGCTTTCTTTCTTTCAATATCAAATAACAATTGATTCTCCTTGATTGACTGCCCAGCAACTACATTTATTTTTTGTAAAATACCATTTACTGTGGCATAAACGACATACTGATTTTCTGCTTTGATAATACCTGAAGCATAAACCGCCTCAGTTATAGTTCCTACCTGGGGTTTAATGCCCTTTTCTTTTTTCGAACAAGAGATAAAGCTTAGCATTACAAATAAATAATAAAGTCTAATAATTTTCATCAACAGCTTTTAAGTAAATGAGTAAAAATAATGACTTAAATTTACCTCTTTTTTACTGTAAAACAATTAGTTACAAACTATTATTTATTTATTTTATGTGATATATAGAAAAACTAAAGTTGTTTTTCCATCACAAAATCTTCCATTAGATAACCATAATCTAATTCAATATCTTCTTGGCTTTTTATTTTAAAACCTATTTTTTGATAAAAAGTCAAAGCTTTGTTATAGCGGTTCACGTTCAAAGAAAGTAAAGTGGAATTATGCTCATTTGCAATACATTCAATGGCATCTATTAATTTTTTACCAACACCTTTACCTTGAGTTTGGGGTAAAACATATATTTTATGTATACGTGTAGTCGATTGGTTTTTGTAATTGTTTTCATAAGAGGCAAATCCTAAAAAACATTCATTCTCTTTTATTAATAAGAAATGGTGCCCTTTATTGTTCACATTATCCTTTAACGCTTCTATCGAATAAAAAGCTTCCAACATATAGCTTAATTGCGCTTTAGAAAGAATTTCTCCATATGCGTGAGGCCAAGTCTCATAAGCGATATCACGAATTATTTTAAAATCTTCTGGAGTAGCTTGTGAAATTGTAATCATAAAATAGGTATTGAAAAATGAGTGCTACTAGATAACAACGTATTATTTTAACTTCGTACAAATGCTTACCATTAGTAAGTCAATCTAGGACGAAAACTTTTTGGGTAAGTAAATTGCAAATCGAGTTCCAACACCCGGTTCAGAATTCACTTTAATAAATCCATCGTGATTCTCTACAATTCTTTTACAAATAGCCAAGCCTAAACCCGTTCCTGAATATTTCGAATCTTTCTCCAGTCGCTGAAATAATATAAAAACTTTATCAGCGTACTCTTGCTTAAAGCCAATACCGTTGTCAGATACTACGATTTTATAAAAATCATCATTGCTAATAAGTTCGTTTTCATAAATATCATTAATTTCAATCTCTTCAGTAAAAACAGTAATCTCTGGAATTAGTTCTTCCTTGCTATACTTAAGAGAATTAGATATTAAATTAATAAATAGTTGTTCTACTTGGAATGGAATAACCTTTAATGTGGGTAAAAGTGCTACACTAACTAAGGCTTTTTTATTTTCGATATTAAGAGATAAATCATCAATAACTTGAAGTAGAACTTCATTTAAATCTGTTTCAACAAATACTTTATCGCCCTTAATAGTTCGAGAATAATTTACTAAATCAATCAACAGCGTTTGCATTTTATTAGCAGAGGTACGAATTTTAGAAAAATATACTTTTCCTTGTTCTGTTATTAAATCCATTTCTTTAGCCTCAATTCTTGAGATAAACATTTGAATTTTATGCAAGGGTTCTTGAAGATCATGACTTACAATATTATTAAAGGACTCTAGCTCTTCATTAATACTTTTTAGTTCTTTATTATTTTCTTCAAGTTCTAATGTCTTTTTGTATTGGTCACTCATATCATAATTAACACCAGTTTTAACCATTTGTCCTTCGCTATTTCTTGTAAAAGTTCCAACTGATATTATGTACCTGTAATCACCATTGGGCAATACAAATCTGAACATTATTGAAGTAGACTCTTTGGTTTCTAAAGAATCCTTATGTGTCTTAATCACATACTCTAAATCATCAGGATGAATAAATTTGGCAACATTTGCTAAATTTGGTTCAAATGAATGTGGTTCGACGCCAATTAATCGGAAGAAATTATCTGAAAAAGTATAGACCATGGTCTCCAGGTTAATTTTCCAGTGTCCAAAACCGGCTATCTTTTCTGCATTATTAAAAGCGTGATTAAGAAACTTAAGTTCGTCATTGGCTTTTTTAAGCTCTCTTATATCTACATTCATCTTATTAAACGATAATAATAAAATGAGTAAGGATAATATTACCAGTAAAAAGGCACTGATAATAGAATCTTGTAATTCGAACTGATGGTTGTTGTTGTGAATTTTTAATTTATCCCCCTCTGCATTAATAGTTTTATAGACAAAGGTTTTCATAGATTCCGTGAAGTCACTACTTTCTTGTAATTTGGCATTTAAGCGTTGGCTATCTGTATTAGGACTTTTAGCTAGGAGCAATGTTTCCCTAAACAGGGCAAATCGATAATCGATCATTCTCTTTAACTGTTCTACATCCTTAGTCCTAGCAGGATTGTTTGCTACTAACTTTTTGATGCGGCTAAAATTCAAATCGATTTCCCCTTTTCTTAAAAAGCGATGTTCAAGATAGGATTGATCTTTTGTAATGATGTAACTACGTAAATTAGTTTCATAAATACTTATTATAGAAAGTACCCGTTCTAATTCCAGTTGCGTTTCTGTAGAATTTGTTATTAAATTAACTGATGATTCTAAACTTTGCATCTGTTTATAAAAAACAGATGCTATATATATTACTACAGCGATTGCTATTCCTAAAGCAATCTTAAATATTTGAGAATTTCTATATAAGTTTACTAACTTCATCAAAAAGTATATTATATGCTAAAGAAAAAAGTTTCTTTATTTAAACCAGATGAATGAAATTGCCAATTAATGTTTAATACTTCTTTTATCACTTTTTTAAGCTTGGTGAAGTCATTTGGTTTTTTTATATAAATATTTGCACCTTCAATAAAAGTTTCTTCAATATCTTTCTCTGAAGATGACGTTGAATATATCGCAATAGATACCTCTTTAAATCTTTCGTCAGCCCTGATTTCTTTTAAACATTCAAATCCTGATTTATAAGGCATATTTAAATCCAGAAACAATATGTGTGGCATAACAATATCTGGATCTGCTAAATATTCCATTAAATCTTTACCATCATTAAATAATGTTAGTTTATTGTTCATTCTCAGTTCCATCATCGCATCACTAAAGAAGGCACGATCATCTTCATCATCATCTGCAATCAAAATATGTATCGAATCCTTGTGTGTAATCATAACTTTTTCTGTTTGTTTATTTTTTTTTTAATTTGACAAGCTTCTTCTCTTGTCTACTATTCTTTTAAAAGCCGAAGGTGTTAAGCCTGTTACTTTTTTAAATTGACTGGATAAATAAGCAACACTACTGTAATTTAATTTATACGAAACTTCTGTCAGTGTCAATTCGTCTTCAATGATTAATTTCTTAGCACGTTCAATTTTCTGAATGATAATAAAGTTCTCAATTGAAGTATAGGTATATTCCGAAAAAATATTAGTTATATATCCGTAACTAAAATTTAGCTTTTCTGATAAATACTGAGATATGGTTACAGAAGGGAGCTTATCTTTTTCATAAACCATCTCTACAATAGCATCTTTTATTCTTTGAATCAACTGGCTTTTTTCATTACTAACGATAAAAATCGAATACTTATTGAGTACTTCTTGAAGTTCTGCTAGCGTTTCCTTAGGAACACTGTTGCTTATCTCAATTTCACCTAACTCTAAAAGTTTGTAACTAATACCTAATTTTTCTAACTGCTCTTGTAAGATTACTCTACAAGCCACAATACCGTCATATTTTATATAGAGCCTCATCTTAATACTTAAGTTGTTATTATTACAAATAAATTTTATAAATATATACCAAAAATAATAATCGGACGAAAAAAACGAGAACTAAATCAAAAATAAATGGCATAATATTCTGCCATTTTTGTAACCAATTGATTTATAAACCTCTTTTTATTACCGCTGAAAATAATTTTCAATAGCATTAAATACACATCTAAGTGCTAGCCGTGAATGGTTTCGCCTTTTCCGTAGTTGGCAATAACGGATGCTTCAAACTCAATCCATTCTCTCCAGCGCTTCTCTACATCAATTCCCGTACCATATTTTCTCGCATATGTAATAAAAGTTGTATAATGTCCCGCTTCGCTCTCCATTAGGTCTCTATAAAAGACTGCTAATTCGTCATCCTGTATGTTTTCTGACAAAACTTTAAAGCGCTCGCAACTGCGAGCCTCAATCATTGCCGAAAACAGTAAGCGCTCCACCAGACTGGAAACTCTACTCCCATTTCCACTTTTCTTCATATATAAATACAATTCATTCACATAATCATCTTTGCGTTCTCTGCCTAGCTTTAACCCCCTTTTAATAATTATATTATGCACTTGCTCAAAATGATCAATTTCTTCTTTGGCTAAAGCCAATAAATCTTTGACTAAATCTTGATGTTCTGAATTATTAGTAATTATGGTAATAGCATTGGTTGCTGCTTTTTGTTCACACCAAGCGTGATCTGTCAAGATTTCCTCGATATTTTTCTCAACTATATTAACCCATCTTGGGTCTGTAGGCAGCTTTAATCGTAATACAGACATTTTTTTAATTTAAAATTGGTTTAAACCTAGAGGTACTTAAAAAAAAGTTTAAAGTTTTGTAGTGTTTTCAACCTTACAAAACCTTAAACTTTCAATATTCAAACTAGTAAACTTTTTAAAAAACGAAGATTGCTCTTTCGCTCATCATTTCATTTACTTCGTTTGCTACTTCTTCGATAATATCTTCATCAGTATGATTAGTCAATACTTTATCAATTAAAGCAACGATTGTTTCCATATCTTCTTCTACTAAACCACGAGTCGTTATAGCTGGAGTTCCTACACGGATACCTGAGGTAACAAACGGTGATTTATCATCAAATGGAACCATATTTTTATTTACAGTGATTTCTGCTTTTACTAAAGCATTTTCAGCTTCTTTACCAGATATACCTTTATTTCTTAAATCAATTAACATCATGTGGTTATCTGTACCACCAGAGATAATATTATACCCTCTTTTTACAAAAGCATCTGCCATTGCATTGGCATTTTTTTGCAATTGCATCGCATAGGTAAAAAACTCGTCTTTTAAAGCTTCTCCAAATGCAACAGCCTTAGCTGCAATAATATGCATTAAAGGACCACCTTGATTTCCAGGGAAAACGGCAAGATCTAATAAAGAGGACATCATTCTGATTTCTCCCTTTGGTGTTTTTAATCCCATTGGGTTTTCAAAATCCTTACCCATTAATATTAATCCACCTCTAGGCCCACGCAATGTTTTGTGAGTAGTAGTAGATACTATATGACAATGAGGAATTGGGTCATTCATTAATCCTTTAGCAATCAGTCCTGCTGGGTGTGAAATATCAGCAAATAAGATTGCCCCTACACTATCAGCAATTACTCTAAAACGCTCAAAATCCATATCACGAGAATAAGCCGAAGCTCCAGCGATAATTAATTTAGGTTGCTCCTTAGTAGCAATTTCTTGAATTTTATCATAATCTAAACGACCTGTCTCAGCATCTACACCGTAAAAAACAGGAGTATACAAACGTCCTGAGAAGTTCACTGGTGAACCATGAGTTAAGTGACCACCATGAGATAAGTCAAATCCTAATATTTTATCTCCTGGCTGTAGACAAGCATGATACACCGCTGTATTTGCTTGCGAACCTGAATGTGGCTGCACATTGGCATAAACAGCACCAAATAATTCCTTTGCTCTATCAATAGCAATTTGCTCTACAACATCTACCACTTCGCAACCACCATAATACCTTTTTCCAGGATATCCTTCAGCATATTTATTAGTTAATACTGAACCAGCAGCTTCCATTACTTCATCACTTACAAAGTTCTCTGAGGCAATTAGTTCTAATCCGTGTATTTGTCTTTCTTGTTCTTCTAGAATAAGGTCAAAAATTTGTTCGTCGCGTTGCATTTCTTTGAATTTAGTTAATTTGTAGCAAAAATACAAAAAAACGCTTGCCAAACTCTTAGATTATAATATATTTGAAGTATAATTTTCAACAAAACAATTAACATATTATGCCAATATCAGCCAACGATACTAACAGAAAATCATGGTTAGAAGTACCAGAAAACAGTGATTTCCCAATTCAGAATATTCCATTTGGAGTTTTCTTAACTAAAGAAAATGTTGTTACCGTAGGAACTAGAATCGGTGATTTCGCAATAGACTTAGGAGCTTTACAACAACTAAATTACTTTGCAGGTATTGAATTAACTGATGATATGTTCATGCAAGATACCTTAAACGACTTTATCTCAGATGGTAAAAAAACCTGGAGATTAGTTCGTAATCGTATTGCTGACATTTTTGACAACAACAACCCAAAATTACGCGATGAACAAAAACATCGTGATATCGTTATTTTTAATATCGCAGATGTAGAAATGCAATTACCAGTCCTTATTGGTGATTACACTGATTTCTATTCTAGTAAAGAACACGCTACTAATGTAGGAAAAATGTTCCGTGACCCAGATAACGCCTTATTACCTAACTGGCTTCACATTCCTGTAGGTTACCACGGTAGAAGTTCAACTATAGTACCTTCTGGAATTCCTGTTCATAGACCTATTGGTCAAACCTTACCTGCCGGTGAAAACACACCTGTTTTTGGACCATCTCGTTTAATTGATTTTGAACTTGAAACGGCTTTTATTACGACAGATGCTAATGTGATGGGAGAAATGATTCCTATTAGCGAAGCTGAAGATTATATCTTCGGGATGGTTTTATTAAATGACTGGAGCGCTCGTGATATTCAAAAATGGGAATACGTGCCACTAGGACCCTTCTTAGCCAAGAACTTTGCTTCATCAATATCACCATGGATTGTTACTATGGATGCATTAGAGCCATTTAGAGTTCCTGGACCTAAACAAAATCCTAGTCCGTTACCGTATTTATTGCAAAAAGGGAAACATTCATTTGATATCAACTTAGAAGTAGCTATCCAACCAGAAGACGCAGAGCCTACAGTTGTAAGTAACTCTAACTTTAAATACATGTACTGGACCATGAACCAGCAATTAACACACCATACTTCTAACGGTTGCCGTGTCAATTCAGGAGACATGATGGGATCTGGAACTATCTCTGGACCTACACCTGACAGTTACGGTTCTATGTTAGAACTGACATGGGGAGGTAAAAACCCTATCAAACTTAACGATGGTACTGAACGTAAGTTCATCAACGACAATGACACTGTAATTATGAAAGGCTTTTGCAAAAACAGTCAAGTTCGTATTGGTTTTGGAGAAGTTTCTTCAAAATTATTACCACCATTTGTACGCAAATAATTATACAGTAAGTAAAATAAAAAGTGCCATTCACCGCAGCGAATGGCACTTTTTTTATGTCATTATACGAGCACTTGATTGCTCTTATAAAATTCTTTTTACTTATTCCCTTTTTCGAAATCAGCAACAAACTGTGCTAAACCAATATCAGTTAAAGGGTGTTTCAACAATCCGTAAATAGCAGAAAGTGGTCCAGTCATTACATCAGCACCAATTTTTGCACAATTTACAATATGCATCGTATGACGTACAGATGCAGCAAGAATTTGTGTTTCATAACCATAATTGTCATAAATATCTCTGATTTCTTCGATCAAAGCTAAACCATCAGTAGAAACATCATCTAAACGACCAATAAATGGAGAAACATAAGTAGCACCCGCTTTTGCAGCCAATAAAGCTTGTCCAGCTGAGAATACTAAAGTTACGTTTGTCTTAATTCCTCTATCTGAGAAATATTTAGCCGCCATAACTCCTTCTTTAGTCATCGGTAATTTAACAACAATTTGCTCATGCAAATCAGCTAATTCTTCACCTTCTTTAATCATTCCATCATAATCAAGCGCATTCACTTCAGCACTTACATCACCTTCAACTAGGTTACAAATGTCAACATAATGTTTCAAAATGTTGTTTTTTCCAGTAATTCCTTCCTTAGCCATCAATGATGGATTAGTTGTAACTCCGTCCAAAACTCCTAATGCTTGCGCTTCTTTAATCTGAGCTAAATTAGCCGTGTCAATAAAAAATTTCATAATATTTATATTAAATTGTGTGTTTTATTTTTTTGGGCGTGACCCTCATTAATCCCGATAGCAATCGGGATCGGGTCGGGCTATTCGCTGCAAGTCCTCGCATCGTTTCGCTATCGCTACACGCTGCTGTGGGCTTTTCACTGCTATCCCTCACGCAAACTTGCTGCAAAATTACAACTTATAATGATTCATCAGCATTTTTTCATACACTTTATCAGGAAGAATTCTTTTCAAAACAATAGAAAATTTCTGCATAAACGCACCTACTTTATAATGAATTTTAGGATTTTTAGTTTGTATGATTTTATAAACCGCCTCAGCCATTTCATTAGGATTACTTCCCGCATCGACATGCTCATCCATAGTTCTTAAAGATTCGCCATAAGATGTTTCATAAGCAGATCCCTTGATAACTGGTGCATGATATCGACCAGAAGCTATATTTGTAGCAAAATCACCAGGAGCCACATTAGTTATTTGAACACCAAAAGCTTTCACTTCCATGCGCAGTGCTTCGGTCACGATTTCTAATGCTCCTTTTGAAGCCGAGTACATCGAGCGATAAGGCAGCCCCATGTATCCTGCTATTGAAGTTATATTGATAATCAACCCGTCTCCTTGTGCACGCATTTGTGGTAAAACAGCCTTCATTACTTCGATAGGACCAAAGAAATTGGTGTCAAAATGACTCTTCATTTCAGAAGTAGGAATTTCTTCCATAGGACCTGTAATACCCACACCTGCGTTGTTTACTACAATATCCAGTCTACCAGAGGTGGCGATTATTTTAGCAACCGCACTTTCAATAGAAGCAGCGTCGCGAACATCTAAAGCTACTAATGGAAAAACAGAATTCAAAACGCGATCTGGATTCCTACTTGTTCCATAAACAACAATTCCTTTGTGGTGCAAAAATTCTCCAATAGATTTCCCTATTCCTGAAGAACCTCCAGTAATCAATACTACTTTATTCATTAAATACTCTTTAAGGTGTAGATTATAAATTCTAGTAGATACTAACAATTATAGCATCATTAAACCTACTTATTTAGAATTGTCCAAAAATAAAAAAATCCTCCATAAGGAAGACTACTATTCTTATTATTTTGAAAACAGTTACAAATTGGCATAAAAAAAATCTGACTAGCCGAAACTAACAGATTATAAAAAAATGGCAAGCGACCTACATCGCACCGCTCAACCACGTACCCTTGCTATGTTCCCATCCTGGGGGAGTCTGCAGGAGCTGGTCGTGTAGGACTTGCCGGTGCAAATATACAACCTTTTTATATTTTTGCAAGCCCTTTGTGCTGTAAAAATAACATTGTATATTGTGGTATTCAAAAAAATAAAACATGAAAAAATATAACTTACTATCTATCATTTTATTAGGCATAACCCTTACCAATTGTGGAGACACAAAAAAAAGTGAAAATTCTTTATTTACTTTCAATAATTCAGAGTTTAAACAGAAATACATTACTTCTGACGCGCTTAACTTAAGCGTTCTAAACCCAAATACAAAAGCAATTGATAGCGTAATATATTACATAAATGATAAAAAAATAGGATCTTCAAAAGGTGCTAACCAACTGTCATTTCCTTTAAAAGAGCAGAAATTAGGTTACCAAAATTTAAAAGCATTAGTGTATTACGAAGGCGAAAATGCCGAAGCAACAGCAAGAGTTGAATTAGTATCTAATGTACAACCAAAATTACTGAAGTATAAAATAGTCAATACACATGCTCACGATACCTTATCATTTACAGAAGGTTTAGAATTCTACAAAGACACATTATATGAAAGTACAGGTCAAAAGGGATCTTCCTATTTTAGAAAATACGATTATAAAACAGGAAAAATATTCAAACAGGTTGATTTAGAAGACAAATACTTTGGCGAAGGAATCACATTTCTAAACAACAAATTGTACCAATTGACATGGCAAGAAAAAACAGGATTTATCTATAATGCCACTACTTTAAAACTAGAAAAAACTTTTGCTTTCACAAAAGACATTGAAGGATGGGGAATGACAAACGACGGTAAAAATATTTATCAATCTGATGGAACAGAAAAAATCTGGACTAGCAACCCTGAAAACCAACAAATGTTAGACTATATTAATGTCTATTCTGGAGATACAAAAATAAAAGCCATCAATGAACTAGAGTGGATTGACGGAAAAATCTATGCCAATGTTTGGCAAAAAGATGCCATCGCAGTAGTGAACCCAACTAGTGGAGCAGTGGAAGGAATCATAAATCTATCAGGATTGCGAAAATTTGTAAAAAATACTGCAGCTGAAGTTCTTAACGGTATTGCTTACAATCCTAAAACAAAAACCATTTTTGTAACTGGGAAGAACTGGGATAAAATGTTTGAAATTACTGTTTCAGAATAAATAAAAATAAAATGACAACCCTAATTACCAATATTAAGGAATTATTGCAAGTGCGAGAAGCTGGAGTAACTAAAGTTTCGGGTAAAGAAATGGCGGTACTTCCAACAATAAAGAATGCTTATTTAGTAATTAAAGATGACTTAATTGCTGATTTTGGTTCGATGGAAAACCTAACTAGAATAGTCGTTGATGAAACCATCGATGTTACGGGAAAGATGATTTTACCTACTTGGTGCGACAGTCACACGCATATTGTGTATGCAGGAAATCGTGAGCAAGAATTTGTAGATCGCATCAATGGTTTATCTTATGAAGAAATCGCTAATCGAGGTGGAGGGATTTTAAATTCGGCTAAAAAACTAAATGAAACCACTGAGGAAGAAATTTACAATCAATCAAAAGTGCGCCTTGAAGAAGTGATGCGTTTAGGAACTGGAGCGGTGGAGATAAAATCAGGTTATGGGCTAACACTTGACGGTGAATTAAAAATGCTCCGTGTAATTAAGAAACTAGCAGCCAACTATCCTTTGACTATCAAAGCTACTTTTCTGGGAGCACATGCTTTTCCTTTAGAATACAAAGAAAATCATCAAGGATATATTGATTTATTAATTACCAAAATTCTGCCAGAGATTGCAAAGGACAATTTAGCGCACTATATTGATGCTTTTTGTGAGACGGGTTACTTCACTGTAGCAGAAACCGAGCAAATTATGGAAGCAGGAATTAAATTTGGCTTAAAGCCAAAAATTCATGTTAATCAGTTCAATTCTATAGGTGGGATACAAGCTGGAGTGAAATACAATGCACTTTCAGTAGATCACCTTGAAGTCATGACAGCTGCAGATATAGAAGCCCTAAAAAATACAGATACAATGCCTGTGGCTTTACCTTCTTGTTCCTATTTCCTAAGCATTCCGTACACGCCAGCGCGTGAAATGATGAATGCAGGACTACCTTTAGCATTAGCTACTGACTACAACCCTGGCTCTACACCTTCAGGTAACATGAATTTTGTTGTGGCTACTGCCTGTATCAAAATGAAAATGACTCCTGAGGAAGCAATTAATGCAGCCACTATTAATGGTGCTTATGCTATGGAGCTTTCTGAAACGCACGGTAGCATAACTGTAGGCAAAAAGGCCAACTTTATAATTACTAAACCGATTCCATCTTATTACCAACTGCCATACGCCTTTGGAACTAATCTAATTGATCAAGTTTTTTTAGAAGGAAAATTATTATTGTAAAAAAAAAAGAGGAGCCATTAGCTCCTCTTTTTTTATATATTCTTAATTCTAAAAAACTATCTTAAAGTAAAACTAGTTTTAGAAACTAACTCGTTTTTATCAAATACATTAACAAAGTAAGTTCCTTTTGCAAATTCTTTACCTGGTAAATCTTCTGTAACTTGTACTGTTTTGTTTTCATATTTCACATTAGTTATAAAACTATATACTAAAGAAGAATCACCAAAGTTTTCAGTTTTCTTATTTCCCAAAACGTTATTTTTACTATCAATCACTTGAATGTAATACGTTTTGTCACCTGATTTTGCGATTTGGTTTTCAGCAATTGTAAAACTAATTTTCAACATATCAGCTCTACTAGCTTTATCAGTTTCAATTTGTTTACCAGAACTTCTCATTTTATAAGCTGAAGTCTTCATGTTCAAAACAGTTAATTTAGAACCTTTTTCAACCGCTTTAGATAACTCTTCGTTTTGACCAACTAATACTTCATTGTATTTTTTTGATTCGCCTAAAACAACAACGGTACTATCACGTTGTGAAGTCACAATTTTGTTTTCTTTTTTCAAACCTTCATTTTCAGCCATCAAAACTTTCATATTGCTTTGCAAAGCGATGAACTGTTTTTTATATTTAGCTAAGGAAGCGACATCTCCTTTAGATTTATTCAAATCAGCTATCAAGTTAACTACTTTGTCTCTTTCTTGAATTAACTCATCAGACATGGATGTGTTTTCAGCAATGGCAGCATCATAAGTTGCTTTTAATTCTTGTAAATCTTTCATAACTGATTCTTTCTCAGTTACTGTGGTTTTTAATTCTGTTTTTACAGTATCAGCGTCAGATGTTGCTTTAAAAATATAAACTAAACTACCTACTAATAAAACTGCTAATACAGCTATAACTGCCTTTAGACTTGAATTGCTTTGTTGATTTTCCATTTTAAATTATTTTTTTTCCAAATTTAACAATATATATTTAAGTTATAACGTAAGTTAACACAATTATATTATTTTTGGAAAAATATATATTTTTTATGGAAAAGCTTGTGCCTTTTACAATGAATGACCTTGCCAAGATTACAAACCACAGAAGTGGAGAAATTAAGTTTGGTGAAAAAATGATAACGGTACCTAAAGGACAAGATCCTTTTTCTTTTCTATTAACGACGGAAGCTAAATATGTGCTTGTAGGAATTCCTGAAGACATTGGTATTAGAGCTAACTTCGGTAGACCTGGTGCTGCTTCAGCATGGGAAAATGCAATAAAAAACATTGCTAACATTCAGCATAATCGTTTTTGTAAAGGCAACCAAATACTTATATTAGGTTCTATTGATGTGAGCGAACAAATGAGGGAAGTGGAATTGCTTGATTTTAATGATATTGATGATCGATCTAAACTAAGCCAATTAGTTGAAAAAATAGATAAAGAAGTTTCTCATATTATTTTTAACATTGTAAAGTCTGGCAAAACGCCTATCATAATTGGTGGTGGTCATAATAACTCCTACGGAAACATTAAAGGTACGGCTCTTGCCAAAGGTAAACCTGTCAATGCTATTAATTTTGACGCCCATTCTGATTTTAGAATTTTAGAAGGACGTCATAGTGGCAATGGTTTTTCTTATGCTTATGAAGAAGGTTTTTTAAAGAAATACTACATATTTGGGCTTCATGAAAACTATACTTCTAAGAGTGTATTAGACTTAATCAAAAAAACAGAAGACCGAGTACGGTATACCACTTATGACTGTTTAAATATTCGAAAAGAAAAAGAGTTTGCTCCAGAAATGGAACTGGCTTTGGATTTTGTAAAAAATGATTGTTATGGTATCGAAGTAGATTTAGATGCAGTCCCGAATATTGCTAGTAGTGCTATGACTCCAAGCGGTTTCTCTGTAGAGGAATTACGCCAATTTGTTTCTTTTTTTGGAAATCACAAAAATGCTGCTTACTTACACATTTGTGAAGGTGCACCGGATTTAGGAGAAGAAAAAAACAATCACTTAATAGGTAAATTGATTGGTTATTTAGTTACTGACTTCATTAAAGCTAACCAATAATTAAGCATAATGAATGGCCTAAATTAACGAATCGATAAATAACACTATCTTTGCCAAACTATCTATGTACTTAATACAGGATATTTAATATCAAAAATATGTTATTCGAAGAATTATCACTTTCTAAAAGTATTCAAAAAGCCGTATACGAACAAGGCTATACAAACCCCACTCCTATTCAGGAAAAATCCATTCCGCTAGTATTAGCTGGAAATGATCTAATAGGTTGTGCACAAACAGGAACAGGAAAAACTGCTGCATTTGCTATACCCATTATTCATCAATTACACCGTATTGTAGGTTCATCTAAAAAAGCCAAGCAAATTAGAGCGTTAGTAGTTACCCCAACCAGGGAACTTGCAGTACAAATTGGTCAAAGTTTTGATACTTATGCCAAATATACTAATTTGACACAGCTTACTATTTTTGGAGGAGTTTCACAAAATCCACAAGTTGATTCTTTAAGAAATGGTATTGACATCCTTATTGCCACTCCTGGAAGACTATTGGATTTACATAAACAAGGTTTCATTGATTTAGACCATTTACATACTTTAGTTCTTGATGAAGCTGATCAAATGCTTGATATGGGATTTGTAAATGATGTCAAAAAGATTGTAAAGTTGACTCCTAAAAACAGACAAACTTTATTTTTCTCGGCAACAATGCCAATTGCCATTCGTGAACTGGCTGAAATGTTTCTAACAAATCCTGAAACGGTTACCGTGTCACCAGTTTCTTCCACTGCAGAAAACGTAGAGCAAAGAATCTACTTTGTTGAAAAGACAGAAAAAAGAAACTTATTATACCATTTAATTAAGAATGAAAATCTGTCAGATGTATTAGTTTTTTCTAGAACTAAACATGGTGCAGATAATGTTGTTAAAGCATTACGAAAAAATAATATTGCCGCCGAAGCGATTCATGGTGATAAATCCCAAAACGCAAGACAGCGCGTACTGGATGCATTCAAAAACAAAGAGATTGGCGTTCTAGTAGCTACAGATATTGCAGCGCGTGGTATTGATATTGATCAATTACCATTTGTTATTAATTTTGACTTACCCAATATCCCAGAAACCTATGTACACCGTATTGGTAGAACAGGACGTGCTGGAAACGGCGGTGTTGCTATTTCGTTTTGTAGTAAAGACGAACATGGCTATTGGAAAGACATTCAAAAATTGATTAAAGTTGACGTTCAAAAAGTGAATGACCATCCGTACCCATGGCACTCTGGTAGTCCTGAAACAGCTCCTGGAGGGTCAACAAAACCTAAAAATTCTAATAGAAGTGGTGGCGCACATAAATCAAGAAAGTCTACCAATTCCAAACAAAATAAAAAACGCTGGTATTAATAAAACCAATTGTTACAGCAACTGTAAGAAATCCCTTTTATCATTATGAGAAAGGGATTTTTTTTATACGTATATACTTAGAAATGAGTTAATTAATTGTTATTTACTTTAATAAATATTTAATATTCTATAACTTTAGTAGTATAAAAAAACTAAATTAAAATATTATTTATTATGGAATCACTAGTAAAAAGAAACGGTTTTAAACCGTTAGTAAACAGCTTATTTGATGATTATTTTACGAGAGACTTGATGAATTGGCCAGATCGAAATTTTTCTGAGTTAGGCACTAACTTACCCTCAGTTAATCTCAAAGAATCCGACAAGAAAATTGAAGTTGATTTAGCCGCTCCTGGTTTAAAAAAAGAAGACTTTAAAATAGAACTCGAGAATAATTTGCTAACAATTTCTTCTGAAAAAGAAGAGGAAAAAGAAGAGTCAAGAAAAAAAGATAACTATTATAGAAAAGAATTTAATTATCAATCCTTTAGTAGATCTTTTAGCCTTCCTGAATATGCTGATGACAATAATATCAGTGCTAATTACAAAGATGGAATTCTCCATGTCGAAATTGCAAAAAAAGAGGATAGCAAAAAGAAAGTAGCAAAAACTATTGCAATTAAATAATGATAGTATTTATATGACAATTAATAATTTTTACAATCAATCTTAAGGAATAGTTTTTTATGCTTTAAGATTGATTTGTTTTTATATGTCTGCAACAACTTCCTCAGTTGCCTTATAAATAAGAGTATTAATAGTTTTAAATAAAAAGAGCGGTTCAAAAGGTTTTACTATTACATCATCAAATCCCGCTGCAAACGCTTCTTTTGTAATTTCATCTTTATCAAATGCTGTTAAAGCAACTATAGGTGTTTGAATACCGTTAGCTCTAATCCTTCTGGTAGTCTCAAAACCATTCATGCCAGGCATATTGATATCCATTAAAACAATGTCAAAATTTTCTTTTGCTAAAATCTCCAAAGCCACTTTACCTGATTCTGCTATAGTACAGCTATAGTTATTTTTCTCTATAATCTTTTTAGTAATTAATTGATTTATAGCATTATCATCAACAACCAACACTTTAAAAATTTGACTAGAAGTGAGATCAACATTAATATTGTTTATGATTTCAGTACTCTTAGCCGGATTATATTCAAAACCAATAATAAAGGTAAATGTAGTTCCTATTCCTAGTGTACTTTCTATAGAAATGGTGCTATTAAAAAGTTCTAGTAATTTCTTTACGATTGAAAGTCCTAGTCCTGTACCCTGGTAATCAATTTCTTTTCGACCTACTTGAACAAATTTTTCAAATATTTTCTGCTGATCTTCTGCAGCAATACCTACACCATTATCCTGGATTTTAAATTCAATGTAATGAAAGTCATTCTCAACTTTAGCCAAATTAGCGATAATATTAACCACACCGTTTTCAGTAAATTTAAGCGCATTGCTTACTAAGTTAATGACAATTTGTGAAAACCTTAATTTATCACCTATAAGGTATTCTGGTATATTAGGATCAATATAAAGATTGATCTCATTGTTATGATTTTTGGCAATAAATGATAAAGAGTTCTTTATCAAATGAATCTCATCGTAAATATTAAAAGTCAGATTTTCTAAAACAATTCGGTTTTCTTCAATTTTATTAATTTGTAAAACGTCATTAACTAGAGAAAGTAAATATCTTGCTGAAAATTTAAGCGAACTTAAGTGAGGACTGTCTGCTAATTCTTTATGTTCATCTAGAAGCATATTAGTGATTCCTACCACACCATATAAGGGAGTTCTTAGTTCATGACTAATTGTGGATACAAATTGTGATTTTAACCTTGAGGCTTCTTCAGCTTTAACTTTCGCTACTAGCAACTCTTCGTTGCTGATAATTAAATCGGCATTACTCTTTTTCTTAAATATATAATTTTTATACAGTGTATAAAAAAGTATTAAAAGAACCACTAGAGCAAGAACAAACAGTATCACAATAATTTTTGATTTTTGTAAGCTTTGTGCCTGCAAATCATTTTCTGTCTCTATTAAATCCAGTTTACGCTTGTATTCGTCGAGTTCTAGGTTGATTCCAACGGCTTTAGCTCTTCTTATTTTCTCTGTATCATTAAGCTCTTTTGTAATTTCATTATATAAAGAAAGGTTTTCGTATGCCTTTTTATACTCTCCCTGTTGCAATAATAATTTTGAATACTCTTCATGAGCATAAGAAAGATCTTCTTTATAGTCCAGTTTTTGACCTAAAGTAATCGCTTCTTCAAAAAAGGCTCTCGCTTTCTTAAATTCACCCTTATTTCCATAATACATGCCATTGAGCATGTTTAGGTTTACACTGCTTGATTCGTCAGCATACTTATCTTTGTTTTTATTAATATATTCTAAAAATGGAAAACCTTTTTCAAAATCACCTATATAAAAATAAGCCCAAGCTAAATTCATTTTAGTGATAAAAATTTGTTGGCCAGAACCAATTTTAGTGCTATACTCTAATGATTTATGATAATAACTTACCCCCTTATCAAACTGTTTCTCTTCAAAGCAGTAGATATTACCTAAGTTGTTATTTAACCAATTTTTTATAGTGTCATTAGTCGTTTTATTGGCATAATACAAACCCTTTTTATAGTAAAAAATAGCTTTATCAGTTTCTGTTAATTGCTCATAGTTTGCAGCAATTGTATTGTAAGACCGCGCAACCAAATAATTATCGTTAATATCGATGGCATAATGTAATGCTAATCTTGAAGTGACAAATGACTTCTCAAAGTTACCCTCATGCAAATATTTAGAAGCTTCAGTAGTCAACTTAACTATTTCTGATCGTGTTGGAATACTGTTCTCCACAGCAGCTGGATCACCAAGGAGGTTTAAAGAAAATAGTACAAAAGAAACAATTCGTATGGTTAGCATATTTTAAATCTAGTTTATCAAATATACATTTAGATATAATATCGGTACAACAACTAATTCTATAGTTAAGTAATAACAATAAATTGTCCTAACTAACTGATGATACTACCTATTAGAAAACTCAGAACATATTTAAAAATGTTTTGCAATATAAAACAATCTTTTTATTTATAAATCAATGTTTTAACTTTCTTTAGGAATATTTAATTTTCCTACTGATTTAGCTACTATGGTTGCAATTGTTGAGTCACTCGTAACATTTACTACAGTTCTACACATATCCAACGGTCTGTCAATAGCAAAAATCAATGCCAGTCCAGCCTCAGGAATTCCGGCCTGCCCTAAAACGATAACTAGCATTACCATTCCAGCACTTGGTACAGCAGCAGAACCTACAGAAGCCAAAGTTGCAGTTACAACAATCATAAGCTGCGTATGAAAATCTAATGGAGCGGGCAACATAGCCTGTGCAATAAAAATAGCAGCAACAGCCTGATACAAACTCGTACCATCCATATTAACAGTGGCTCCTAAAGGTAGAACAAAACTGGATACCTCTTCATCAACGCCTAAATTTTCAGTTACACATTCCATAGTGACAGGTAAAGTTGCTGCACTTGAGCTTGTGGAAAAAGCAAGTAATTGCGCGGGCGCAATAGCTTTAAAAAAACGTATCGGATTTACTTTCGCAAAAATTAAAAGTAAACTAGGGTACAAAACAAATGTCATTAACATTAGGCCAAGTAGTACCGTGAGTCCATAAATACCTAATGCCCCCAAAGTCGAAAAATCAGGGATTTCAACCATCAATGCTGCCATTAATGCAAATACACCATAAGGAGAGAATAACATGATGATGTCTATTATCTTCATAATTACTTCATTCAAACCTTTGAAAAAATCTACAACTGGTTTGGCTTTTTCTTCTTCAATCAGAATTAAACCTATACCTATTAAAATAACAAAAAGAATAACCTTCAACATGCTCCCGTTGTCACTTAATGCTGCAAAAAAATTGTCTGGTACAATATCTACAAGAGGCTGCAACGGACCACTACTTTTTGCCTTAGCAGCTAATTCAATTTTTTGACCAGCATCTATAGAAAAATTCTCCAGCAGGCTTTTGCGGGAATCTTCATTTATATAACTTCCTGGTTTTATAATATTGGCTAAAAAAAGACCAATACTAACTGCAATAATAGTAGAGCACAAATAAAACAGAACCGTTCTTCCTCCTAATTTAGAAAGTTTAGATATGTCCTTTAAGTCAGACAAACCAACTATTAAAGAAACTACTATCAATGGAACAGCAATCATTTTTAATAGGTTAATAAAGATAGTTCCAAACGGTTTTATCCAGTCAACGACAATTCCTTTAAGCTCTAAGTTTTTCATTAACAGCCCAAAAAGTAATCCTAAAATCATACCTATTAGGATTTTCCAATGCATTGCTAGTTTTTTCATAGGGTATTTATTTTATTAAAAGTGCAAACACTTAAATACGTGTTTATGCATAAAAAGTATATTAAAATCAAGCCAAGATATTAGGTAATGACCTTGATTTTTGACAATATATTGAAAATATATGGTTAAAAAAAAACTCCTCTTAAAAGAGGAGTTTTTTTTTACACTATTTCGATACTATCATGATCCTTTCCTTCTTCCCACTGCCCCACAACAGATGTTGCTAAGGCGTTACCTAACACATTAGTTGCGCTTCTAAACATATCGCAAAAATGATCAATTGGTAAGATTAAGGCAATACCTTCAATTGGAATATCAAACATTCCACAAGTTGCTGCTACCACAACTAAACTTGCACGAGGAACTCCTGCTATTCCTTTACTAGTTAACATCAGCACTAATAGCATTGTCATTTGAGTACCTAAGTCTAAATGAACTCCATAAGCTTGCGCAATAAAAATACTAGCAAAGGTCATGTACATCATACTTCCGTCAAGGTTAAAGGAATAACCTAATGGAAGCATAAAAGAAACAATTTTATCTTTTACTCCAAAACGTTCTAATTCTTCAGTTAATTTTGGAAAAACTGCCTCACTACTAGTGGTACCAAAAGCAATAATTAATGGTCCAACTATTCTTTTTAGCAATATTGTCATTCGGCTTTTTAGAAAAATATATCCTACCAATATCAATAAAACCCATAGGGACGAAATACCTATTAGAAAAGAACCGAAAAACTTGAAATACGTTATGGCTAACTCTTGAAAGTCTCTGACAGCAAAAACTCCTGCAATTGCTCCAAAGACTCCGATAGGCGCAAAGTTCATCACATAATTCACCATTTTTAAAATGATATGTGATGTTTTATCTAACGCATTAACAACAGGTTTAGCGTAGTCACCAATAGATGCTGCGGCTAATCCAAAGAATATTGAGAACACAACAATTTGTAAAATCTCATTTGTCGCCATAGCCTCAAAAATACTTTTAGGCACAATGTGTTCAATGAAATTTTCAAAAGAAATACTTTGTGTTTTAGCAGCCACTTCAGAAGCTGAAGTTAAATCAACATTAGATAAATTAAGTCCTTCTCCAGGTTTTAAAACGTTCACAAAGAACATTCCTATTAATAGTGAAATAAAAGAAGCAGTAAAGAACCAACCTAGTGCTTTTCCTCCCACTCTTCCCACAGTACTTACATTCCCTAACTTAGCAATACCTACAACAAGCGTGGTAAAAACTAATGGCGAAATAATCATTTGAACCAACCTTATAAAAACAGTGGCTAATATTTTTATTTTAGAACTAAATACTAAAGCGGTCTCCTCTGAAATAGTATTGTGAATTATAATTCCTAAAATCCCCCCTAAAAGCATTGCGATTAGGATTTGCGTCGTTAAATTAGATAAGATTGACGCTTTTTTGGTTGGTGTAGAATGCATTGGTTTGTTTATAAGTTATAAAATTTTGGTTGGGTTTATATTTAGATTTAAAAAAGAAGCAACAATTATAAATTGTTGTTATAGGTTTTATTTATTAAATAAAAGTCAGCTAAAACAATTGCCGCCATAGCTTCAACAATAGGCACTGCACGAGGAACTACACAAGGATCATGACGGCCTTTACCAGTCATTTCTGTAATATTCCCTTGGTTATCTAACGATTCTTGTTTTTGCATAATGGTTGCTACGGGTTTAAAAGCCACACGAAAATAAATATCCATTCCGTTACTTATTCCACCTTGAATTCCTCCAGAAAGATTGGTTTGCGTAGTTCCATCAGCGTTGTATAAGTCATTATGTTCACTCCCTTTCATCTTTGCACCACAAAATCCGCTTCCGTACTCAAAACCTTTAACAGCATTTATCGAAAGCATGGCTTTACCAAGTTCAGCATGTAATTTATCAAAAACAGGCTCTCCAAGACCCACAGGCACGTTCTGGATTACACATGTAACTGTACCACCAACGGTGTCACCTTGTTTGCGTATTTCTCTAATATATTCCTCCATGATTACGGCTGATTCTTCATCAGGACAGCGTATAGGGTTATTTTCTGTTTTAGAGAAATCAAGATCTTGATAAGGTTTTTCTAAAAAAATAGGACCTACAGAAGAGACGTAGGCATTAATTTTTATGTCGGGTAACATTTGCTTTGCTATTGCTCCAGCAACGACTCTACTGGCTGTTTCTCTAGCTGAGCTTCTACCGCCACCTCGATAATCACGAAAACCATATTTTTTATCATAAACATAATCTGCATGACTGGGTCTATAATTGTCTTTTATGTGAGAGTAATCGTCTGATTTTTGATTGGTATTTGGGATGATAAATCCTATCGGTGTACCAGTCGTTTTACCTTCAAAAATTCCAGATAAAAATTGAACATCATCTGGTTCTTTTCGTTGTGTAACAATTGCTGATTGACCTGGTTTTCTTCTAGCCATTTCTAACTGAATTGCCTCTAAATCAATCGTTATTCCTGAGGGACAGCCGTCTATAACACCTCCTAAAGCTTCACCGTGAGATTCTCCAAAAGTTGTTATTTTAAACAGTGTACCGTAGCTATTTCCTGCCATTTTGATTAGTTTGGAACAAATGTAATATTTTAGTTGAAAGATTAAAAGTTTAACCTTCAAACTTTTTGTTGCTCATCATTTATTATTAGCCATTCCTTAATATTACTTATGATTTATTAACCTTAATAATATATTCGTTCCCATTTAATTGAATTAATTTGTTAAACTTCAAATTAAAATCAATTGAAAAAAAGAAAAGTTGAATTAGTTGTCATCTCTGATGTGCATTTGGGGACTTTTGGGAGTCATGCATTAGAACTCAACAGGTATTTATCTTCAATTAAACCAAAAATTTTAGTTTTAAATGGCGATATTATAGATATCTGGCAGTTTCGAAAATCCTATTTTCCCAAAACCCATTTAAAAGTGATTCAAAAGATCATAAGCTTTGCTTCCAAAGGGACTCAGGTATATTACATAACAGGAAACCATGATGAAATGCTCCGAAAATTTAGTGAAATGACTATGGGCAACATTTCATTAGTAGATAAGCTGGTCTTAGATTTAGACGGTAAAAAAGCATGGATATTTCATGGTGATATTTTTGATGCATCAGTAAATCATGCTAAATGGATTGCAAAACTAGGCGGTGTGGGTTATGACTACCTTATTCTATCCAATCGTTTTGTCAACTGGTGTCTAAAAAAGATGGGGAGAGAACCTTATTCTTTTTCGAAAAAAATAAAGGCTAGTGTCAAACAAGCCGTAAAACATATCTCTGATTTTGAAGAAACAGCTACCGACATTGCCATTGAAAAAAATTACGACTATGTTCTATGCGGTCATATTCACGAACCAAAAATTCTTAAGAAAGAAAACAAGAATGGATCAACGCTTTATTTAAATTCTGGTGATTGGGTCGAAAACCTTACTGCTTTAGAATACAATAATAAAAGATGGAAATTATACCGTTATGAAGCATCCAATTATATGGAAGAAGAAAACTTATTTGAAATGGAAGATCTGATTTCTAATCAATTAATAGCTTCGATTATATTAACCAAATAAAAAAACAGCAAGTGATCTATTACATTTGATTTACATTACTTTTAATAATGCCAATTATAATGAAGTGTTAATTACATAACAATTAAGATTTATATTGTAAAGCCTAGCAAATCCAATGGATGTACATTTGTAAAAAACAAAATCACTTATGAAAAAAATCATTTTATCAGCTATAATGTTAATGGGATTAGCATTTAGCGCACAAGCACAAGACATATCAAAGAATGCATTAGGACTTCGTTTAGGAGATAATGACGGTTTTGGAGGAGAAATATCTTACCAAAGAGGTTTAGGTGACAATAACAGACTTGAATTAGATTTAGGTTGGAGAAACAGAAGTAACTTCAACAATAACGGTTATGACTCTGACGCTATTAAATTAGCAGGTTTATACCAATGGGTATGGAACATTGACAGTGGATTCAACTGGTACGCAGGTGTAGGTGGTGGACTAGGAAGCTACAGTTATGATGATAACAACGGTAGTAATAATGATACTTTTGCTTTTGCAGCAGCAGATATAGGATTAGAATATAACTTTGATATTCCATTATTGATTTCATTAGATTTCAGACCTGAATTTGGTGGTAATGGATACTACAAAAACAATTATGGTTCTGACATCGCTTTAGGTGTAAGATACCAATTCTAATATAACAGGAATTTATGAAAAAAGCCACTAGAAATAGTGGCTTTTTTTTATTTCTATTTTACAATAATATCTTTCTTAGAATTGATCTTGACAACACAAAAAGGATAAACTATATTTTGAGTTACCATCGCACCTGGTTTAGGACTTGTTTCTTTGACCGTAATTATTATGTTTTTATCAGACTCAACTACATTATCAACTGTAATAGCATATCCTCCAGTGGGTTTTTCACCCATATTTAAAATTATAAAGTTGGAATTTTTAACATCTGCAGCGCTAATCTTCTTTTTTAAATTTTCATCATTTTGCAGCATTGCAATCTCATTTGGCTCCGTTAGAATTTCGAAAAAATGAATATTTCCACCGCCATCTGGTTGTTGTGTCAGAATTTCATATAAAACTTTCTTATCAGTCTTAACAGCTTTTGTTGACGTACATGCTACAATTGAAAACATTATAAACAAACCGATTGCTTTTTTCATTTGATTATTTTTAGAATTAACTATTGCACTACTATACTGAACAGTGACTAGAATAGTTTTATGAATATTTTTTAATTGCTTTTTGATACAAATCAACATACAAAGGTAGAATATTCTTGATATCAAATCGTTTGGCAACGCCAAGAGCATTTTTCTTAAACTCACATAAAACAGTATCGTCTTTCAAAATTTTAATTGCATTTTGAGCCATTTCATCGATATTCCCTACATCACTTAGAAAGCCAGAAAGACCTTCAAAGTTTACCTCGGGCAAGCCTCCTGAATTACTGGAAATCACTGGAACTCCCCATGCCATTGCCTCTAATGCTGCTAATCCAAAACTCTCTGTTTCCGAGGGCAACAAAAAGAGATCTGTATAACTTAGAATTTTATCTATCTCATTACTGTTTCCAAAAAAGATTACCTTGTCTTGAATACCTAATTCTTGACATAAAGCCTCAGCTTTCTCTTTTTCAGGCCCGTCACCTACCATCATTAATTTGGCAGGAATTTCTAATTGAATTTTATGAAATATGCGAATAATATCTGGAATACGCTTTACTTTCCTAAAATTACTTATATGGGTTATGATTCGCTCCTCTCTTTTAGCCATTACAGAACGATTACAAGGAATTGTAGGATCAGTTGTGTTTTTGTCTAATTCGATAAAATTAGGAATAACATGAATATCTTTCTTAATGTTGAACAGCTTATAGGTATCGTCTTTCAAACTTTGCGATACTGATGTTACCACATCAGATTTATTGATACTAAAACTCACAGCTGGTTTGTAGAAAGGATGGTTTCCTACTAAGGTAATATCTGTACCGTGTAATGTAGTCACCATGGGAATTTTTATTCCCTCACTTTTTAGCATTTGCTTCGCCATATACCCTGCATAAGCATGTGGAATAGCATAATGAACGTGTAAAATTTCGATGTTGTATAACTTCACCATGTCAACTAATTTACTTGATAAAGCAAGCTCATAAGGTTGATAATGAAATAAAGGATACTCAGGAACATTCACTTCATGGTAATGTACATTGGGATTTAAAAGTGCTAAGCGCACTGGTTGACTATACGTTATAAAATGGATTTCGTGTCCTTGGCGCGCTAATTCAAGACCTAATTCTGTAGCGACAACCCCACTTCCTCCAAATGTTGGATAACAAACTATTGCAATTCTCATGTATGTATTTTAATAAAACGAAATTAAGTAAAAGGAAGCTATTTACTCGCAATTTTAAGATTTAATTTAAGGTATTAGAATTTCATTCTTTGGATGCGCACTGCATTTAAAATCGCTAATAATGCCACTCCTACGTCTGCAAAAACGGCCTCCCACATTGTTGCTAAACCTCCAGCTCCTAAGATTAGTACAGCTGCTTTGACCACAAATGCCATAGTGATGTTTTGCCAAACTATTTTTTTAGTTTGTTTAGCAATAGTGATCGCTGTTCCTATTTTACTAGGTTTATCATCTTGAATAACGACATCTGCCGTTTCAATTGTGGCATCACTACCTAATCCTCCCATAGCAATCCCAACTGTACTTAATGCAACAACTGGTGCATCATTAACACCATCACCTACAAAAGCCACTGTTTCATTTTTAGCAATGATTTTGTTGACTTTATCCACCTTATCTTCTGGAAGTAAGCCTCCAAAAGCTGTAGCGATATTTAATTTTCTAGCCACATCTTGTACCACATTATCCTTATCACCACTTAACATAGTTATTTTTATCCCAAGAGATTTCAATTTCTTAATAGCAGTAGCTGCATCTTCTTTAATGACATCAGCAATAGTCAAGTACCCCACAAACTGATTATCATATGCGACAGCTATTAAAGTATAGACTATTGAAGCATGAGCAACTTCATACGAAATCTCAAATTTATCCATTAGCTTGAAGTTCCCTACTAGCAATTCTTTACCCTCAACAGTCCCTTTTAAACCGTGTCCAGGAATTTCCTCCACAGCACTGAGAACAATAGTTGGATCTAATTCTCCTACTTTTTCATGAATGGCAGTCGCTATCGGATGTGAACTTTTACTTTCTAAAACATTAATCATGTTCAGAATTTGGTTCTCATCAAACTTAGGGTCAAAGAAAACATCTTGAACCTTAAATACGCCTTCGGTCAGTGTACCTGTTTTATCCATAACGACATTTTGGACATTAGCCATCAGGTCAAGAAAATTACTTCCTTTAAACAAAATACCGTTTTTACTTGCAGCTCCTATTCCACCAAAATAGCCTAGCGGAATTGAAATTACCAGAGCACAAGGGCAGGATATAACTAAGAAAACGAGTGCTCGATACAACCAGTCGGCAAAAACATAATTTTCAACAAATAATAAAGGTATTAAGCAGATACCAATGGCTAAAAAAACGACAATAGGTGTATAAACATTAGCAAACTTCCTAATGAATAATTCGGTTGGGGCTTTTTTTGAAGTAGCGTCCTGAACCATTTCTAAAATTTTAGAAAGTTTGCTATCTTCATAAGCTGTGGTTACTTCCACCTTTGCAACCGTAGTACTATTTATCATTCCTGCTAGCACAGCAGCGCCTTTCTTCTTTGTTTCTGGAACACTTTCACCTGTTAAAGCTGCTGTGTTGAATGAAGCCGTGTCTGACAATAATATTCCATCTAAGCCTAATTTTTCTCCCGCTTTTAACTGAATAATAGCTCCTATTTGAACTTCAGTTGCTTTAACCGTTCTCGCTACACCATTTTCTAAAATGCTAACTTCGTCAGGACGCTGATCAAGTAAACTTTTGATATCTTTTTTAGCCCTTTGCACTGCCATTCCCTGAAATATTTCACCGACGGCGTAAAACAGCATTACAGCAACTCCTTCAGGGTATTCACCAATAGCGAATGCGCCAATAGTGGCAATACTCATTAAAAAGAATTCTGAAAAGAAGTCACCCTTGCGAGCACTTTCATATGATTCCTTTAAGACGGGAAGCCCCACTGGAATATAAGCAACTACGTACCATATAATGCGAATCCAACCTGTAAACCATAAAGGTTTCCATAAGTAATCAAATAGTAAAGCTACTAATAAGAGTCCAAAGCTTATTATTGCTGGCAGAAACAGTTTAAAAATACTTTGATCTCCTAAGTCGTGATTGTGATCGTGACCTTCATGATCGTGGCCTTCATGATTTTCTTCTGTTGGAGTATCGTTATCTATCTGACAACAGTTTATTTTTTTATGGGATGAAGCATGCTTATCAGCCATAGGATTTAGTTTTAAAAATTAAAAAAATGTTTAAATGATGCAGAGTCGTTTAGGGAACCAATCCATTTTACAACAAAATTAGAAATATCTATATTCTAAAATAATGCAAAAAGAAGTCCCTATTTACCTTACAATCGCATCATAGATAATCTCTTGTATATCTTCTCTAATATTCTCTTTAGATAATTTATTTACCCCATCATTCGGGAAGGTTCTATTAGACAAAAAAACATATACAATTTCATCTTCTGGATCAGCCCAAGCCATAGTACCAGTAAATCCAGTATGTCCAAAACTTGTCATTGAAGCACAACCACAGGTGGGCCCGCTAGTACCTAATTGGGGTTTATCAAAGCCAACACCACGTCTATTACCCTCTGCACAGAAATAACAGGTATTAAAATCTTCAAAAGTTTTCTCAGAAAAATATTGGCGATTACCATAATTTCCTTTTTGCAAATACAGTTGCATAATTTTGGCTACATCCATACTATTCGAAAAGATACCTGCATGACCTCCTACTCCACCTTCCATAGCTGCCCCCATATCATGAACATAACCTTGAATAATTTGGTGACGGAAATAGGTATCAATCTCTGTAGGCGCTATACGATTTCTATCCATTTTAAATAATGGATTGTAGGTAGTATTGTTTGCACCCAAAGGTCTGTAAAAATTTTCTTCACTCAAAACATCTAGTTTTTTACCAGTAACTCGTTCAATATATTCCTTCAAGATTATAAAGGTAAAATCACTATAACGGTATTTTTTTTGAGGTAATAATTTACTGTCAATGATTAATTTCATAATAGTATCATGATAGTCATTTCTTAAATACAAACTATCAGCAATTTTAGTTGTAAAATTATTTTCAGCTACTTTTTTATAATACTTTTCTAACGGATTACCATTCTTATCAATTGTCGCCTTATAAAAAGGTATCCAAGGTTGTAATCTTGCATAATGCGACAAAAGCTCTTTAAAATGAATGTCCTTTTTATTCGAATTTTTAAAAATAGGCAACATCGAATCTAATGGCGTTTCCATATTAATTTTCTTTTTATCGTATTCTAACATCACATTAGGTAAAGTAGATAGGATTTTAGTCAATGAAGCAACATCATAAACATTATTATTAGTCACTTTAGCGGATGAATCATAGGTCAAATTACCAAAAGATTTTTGATAAATGACCTTGCCTTTTCTAGCTACTAAAATTTGCATTCCGGGAGCCATTTTACCCGCTATCGCTTTTTGAGCTATTGCTGCTATTTTATTCAAAATTTTTGGATTCATTCCAACATTTTCAGGAGCAGTAAAACCTAAAACATTTAGCTTTTCAGTAGATAGACCAAAGTTGGTTTTAAACTCATCTGTAATAGTTACGGGTAATTTACCCTTAGCCTCAATAGCCCCAAAAACCAATTCAGCTGTTACTTCATGCGCTATATCACTGTTTTGGTACGATACTATTAAGCCTTCAATACTATTGAAATCTTGGATAGGTAATAGGGAATACGGATTAGCAAAAACACTAACAATTACTTTATTGTTTTTTGTCAAAAAATCTAGTTTGGCTAATTCAGCATTTGTGAAATTATAATTTTTCCAAGCCGCATCTGAACTGTGATACCCTACAATTACTGTTGTAAATTTATTTAACTTTAACTGCAAGCTATCTAAATTCTTATCAGCGACTTCTGTTACATTCGTATATTTTTTTAAAGTATTGATAAAACTAGTATTTCCACCATCACCAATTTTGACGTAAGCTATCTTTTGATTCTCTAAGTTTTGAATAGGGAGTATACTGTCTTTGTTTTGCAATACCGTTAATGCATTTTCATACAATTCATATTGCAAAGCGTCATTTTTAGAATCATTAAGGTCTTTAACTAAATCTTCTGTGACAATAGGTTTAAAATTTTTAAGACCGGATATGTATTTGTATTTCAAAATTTTCTTAACGGAATAAGCCAATCTTTTTGCAGAAAACAATGAATCCTGAAAGGCTTTTGTCAAAGTTTGAATAGCTAATGGTACGTTTTCAGGAAACAATAAGATATCATTACCCGCCAAAAATGCTTCTAAATCAATTTCTCCTGGCTGCTTATAATTGCTTGCTGCTTTCATATTCAAAGCATCTGTAAAAATCAGTCCTTTAAAAGCCAATTCTTTTTTTAGAATAGTAGTAACTACATTGTAGGAGATTGAAGATGGATAATTAGGTTTAGATTCTAAACTTGGGACATTTAAATGAGCAACCATTACAGAAGAAAGGCCTTCTTTAATCATTTCTTTATACGGATAGAATTCAATTTGCTCTAAACGGTCTTTGGAAAAATGTACCGTCGGTAATCCTTTATGCGAATCCGTTTCAGTATCACCATGTCCTGGAAAATGTTTTCCTGTAGCAAAAATACCCTGCTGCTGAAATCCTTTCATAAGCGCTACTGCACGTGAGGCTACATTATACTTATCTTCCCCGAAGGAGCGAAAACCTATAATTGGGTTTTTTGGATTAGTATTGATGTCCAGAACAGGAGCAAAATTAAATTGCAAACCAAGACGTTTACTTTGAGCAGCCATTTGAGTTCCCATTTTTTCAATCAGCTTCATGTCTTGAACAGCACCTAGTGTCATGTTCCATGGATAAGTATATGTTGAGTCTAACCGCATACTTAAACCCCACTCGGCATCATTACCTATGAACAATGGAATTTTAGATACTGCTTGGTACTTATTAGTCAGCTTAGCTTGACGAACCGGCCCTCCTTGAAAGAAAATCAATCCTCCCACTTTTGATTCTTGAATTAACTTTTTTACAGCGTTTTCATGAGATAAATCTTTATTAGAGTACGCAGCTACCATAAATAATTGCCCAAATTTTTCATCAAGAGACATACTATTGTAAACACTATCCACCCACATTTTACGTGCTGAATACAATTGCATAGGTTCTTGTACTCTAATATCATCTAGAGAATTATCAATACTATAATCATCCGCAACAGTAATAATAGCTGTAGGAATAGGAACAGATTTAACAATAGTCTTATCTTTTTTTTGAGTAGCACAACTGGCTATAAAAAAAAATAAGACATACAGAAATAGGATTCTAATGTCTTTATTTTTCATTAAGTATATTTTAAAGTGTTTAAAAAAAGCGACTGTGCCAGCTGTCCATTGCCGGCACTTCCCATGATTCATTAAACTCCTGTACGTTATTAATTAAATTATTAAATACGATTGTGTTAGCCGTTACTGCTTTATCTTTAACCATTTTTTTAAACTCAATTAATGGTTTATGAGCAATATGTTCGCCTAACTTAAAGGTAACATTCATCTTGTCTAGTAAATCCACATTGTACTTCTTTTCTAAACTTTGAATAAATTCTACTGAAGAATCAATAGAACATCCAGTGGCAGCCTGTACATCCTGATTAACAGCAAGTATAATAAACCTGTTGTATTTAAGCTGGTATGACGATTCTAAACTTGTACCGTGAGCGGCCCAACCATCTAAAAAAGTTTTTAAATCCAACTCTATTTCAGAAAATTCGGCATCAGAAAATTTTCTATTTGATTGGTAAATCCAAATTCTGGACTCTTCCGGTAAATCTTCAAATGGTACGTACATGATTGTTTTATTTTTGGGTCTCACTAAATGAACCCCTATCTATTAAATTATAATCTTATTATAAATCCTGAGCATTTGCAATTAGTTCAGCAATATCCATTACTTTGACATCCGCTTCTTTCTCTTTATTTTTCACACCATCAGTCATCATTGTATTACAAAACGGACAACCCGCTGCAATAATATCTGGTTGTACTTCTAAAGCATCTTCCGTTCGTAAAACGTTCACTTCTTTATCACCTGGTTCAGCATCTTTAAACATTTGCGCTCCTCCTGCTCCACAGCATAAACCATTAGCTTTGGAACGTTTCATTTCAACTAACTCGACATCTAATTTGGCAATTAAATCTCTCGGTGCTTCGTAAATTTTATTGGCACGACCTAAATAACATGGGTCATGAAAAGTAATTCTCTTTCCTTTAAATTGTCCTCCTTCAATAGTTAATCTCCCGTCATCTAACAACGATTTCAAGAACTCAGTGTGGTGTACTACTTCATATTGACCTCCTAATTCAGGATACTCATTTTTAAGCGTATTAAAACAGTGCGGACAAGCAGTAACTATTTTTTTGGCTTCATAAGCATTTAGAACTTCAATGTTCATCATTGCTTGCATTTGAAATAAAAATTCATTTCCAGCTCTTTTTGCCGGATCACCAGTACAACTTTCTTCAGTACCTAGAACTGCAAAAGGAACATTTGCTCGATTTAAGATGCGTACAAATGCCTTAGTAATTTTTTTTGCCCTATCATCAAAACTTCCTGCACAACCAACCCAAAATAAAACCTCTGGTTGTTTTCCTTGAGCTAGCATTTCTGCCATCGTTGGTACTACTAAATTTTCTGACATTTCTTATGTATTTTTTCGGTTATCTCGTTAACCGGTTATAGTAAATTTGACAATCGATTAAAAGCTAATCGTTTTGACTTTATAGCTCTAATTTTCGTTCTTCCAGTTCAATCTATCTTGTTGATTGTACTGCCATGGCGCTCCATTATTTTCAATGTTAGTCATCATAGCATTCAGTGGCATAGGTGCTGCACTTTGCTCCATAACTAAATATCGACGCATATCCATGATGATTGATAACGGACTAATATTAACTGGACATTCTTCAACGCATGCATTACAAGAGGTACAAGCCCATAACTCCTCAGGCGTTATATAATCATTTAATAGAGTCTTATTATCTGGAATAAAAATTCCTTTATTAGCGTCAATATTTTTACCTACTTCTTCTAATCTATCTCTAGTATCCATCATAATCTTACGAGGAGATAATTTTTTTCCAGTTTGATTAGCTGGACAAGAGGATGTACATCGACCACATTCAGTACAAGTATACGCATTAAGCAATTGAACCCAGTTTAAGTCTTGAACATCACTTGCTCCAAATTTACTTGGCACTTCTCCTTCAGCTGGGGCTGGTGCAGCAGCAAAAGGATCAGCATTAGGATCCATCATCATTTTTACTTCATTAGTAACCGCTTCAAGATTATCAAATTGTCCTAAAGGTTTTAAGTCGGCAAAATAAGTATTTGGGAAAGCTAATAAAATATGTAAGTGTTTAGAAAAATATAAGTAGTTCATAAAAACTAATATCCCTGCAATATGCAACCACCAAAATGTTTCTGTTAATATTAATACAGTTTCATTAGGCATGCCATTGAAGATTGGCTCAATAAACTGACTCACTGGAAATGAACCCGCTTTAATAAAATGAGAAAATCCTCCTGGTACATTTTGTAAATGAAAATCAGAAGCATTCATTAATAAAAACAATGTCATTAAAACCACTTCAAAATATAGAATATAGTTTGCATCATTCTTAGGATACCCTTTCATTTCAGGGTTCATGAATCTTTTTAAACGCAATACATTTCTTCTGATCCAAAAAATAGTCACGGCAACTAATACTAGTAAAGCCAATATTTCAAAAGAGGCAATTAAAACATTATAGGTAGTTCCCAAGAAAGCAAAAACTCTATGCGTTCCAAACAACCCATCGATAATGATCTCTAATAATTCAATGTTGATAATTACAAATCCTATATAAACAATAATATGTAAAATTCCAGCAATAGGGCGTTTTACCATTTTTGATTGCCCTAAAGCGATCATAGCCATGTTTTTCCGACGCTCGCTAGGATTATCTTTTCGATCCACTTCAATACCGAGGTTTAGATTGCGGTAGATTTTTCTAATATTATTAAAAAAATACCCAAAACCAATAATTAGCAAAATGGCAAATAATATATTGTCTAAATAACTCATAAATATGGCGGTGTTTTTTTTTATTTAATAGTGTCGTTATCAGGTCCTTTATATGGCTTGTTTTTCTTACCAAAAAGAGAAACATTAATGTACCTTGTTGGGTAAAGACGTACATCTTGTAATAACAACTCTAATTCTTTAGAAGATTTAGTCAAATTATTATAAAGAACATCATCATTAAGTAATTTACCCATAGTTCCTTTACCAGACTCAAGTTCTTTAATAATTCCATTTACCTTAGCCAATGTATTATTCAAACTCTTCACTGTTTTTCCTAAATCAGCTTTCTTTAAAGAATCTGATATGACCGCAAAATCAGTTGATATTTTACTAAAATTAGTAACCGTAGTTTTTAATTGTGCTTTGTTATCATCGAGTACGGTGTTCATACTAATTGAAGCTTTATGAAACTGCTCCATTGTAAGACTTAACTCAGCCAAACTCTTTCTTAAGTCTTCTTGTGCCTTTTTATCTAATACATTATTTAAACCCGTTACTAACTGGTCAGCATTTCCCATTAATTTATCCAGTTTTTCCTGAATAGGGCCTAGTTTTTCACTTAATGAATCTGTTAGACTTGGTTTTGTATTACCTGCTAAGAATGAACCTTCTTTAGCCAACTCATTGTCTTTTAAATTTGGGTTGATTGCAATTTGTTTTCCACCAATGAAACCAGGCTCATAAATAGTAGCTGTGCTGGATTGTGAAATAGGAAAATCAGATTTGATTTGCATTTCAACCAGTAATTTACCTGTATTTTCATTTATGGTAATAGTGTTAATTTTACCAATAACTAATCCATTTAAAGTAATGGGTGCAGATGTCGCTAATCCTTCTACCGAATCATACTGTACATATAATGTTTTATAACTATTAAAAAGGTCTCGCCCTTTTAAAAAACTGTATCCCCAAATAAATAATAATATCGATGCAATTACTAGAATTGCCGTTTTAATCTCTCTTGTTAGTTTCAAAATTTTAAGTATTTTGGACAAATTTAATATAAAATATTCAAACTTGTTATTATTTAATTGCTTCTTGAATGCTGATTTTTTTTCCGTTTTTAAACGCAATCAAAAAGGCAGAAGTATATCCTCTTGCTTTAGCTTCCTCTAATAAATTCCTAGATTCGTTATAATCAGAAGTTTCCCCGTACATGTACTTATAAACATTACCTGAATAATCAACTGATATTTTATTTAAACCCTTAAAATTTCTAGGTTGCAGATCTATTCTTCTACTGCTTGCTGAAATTTGCACTTTAAATAACACATCAGTGTCATTTACTTTCAGTATCGTTTTTTTAGATTCGACCACTACATTGTTTTTCACGGCTGTAAGGGTTTCTTTTGTCTCTTTTTCAACATTTCTTTGAGAGGGTCTTATTTCATAATTTTCGATGCTTCCATTACCGTAATACTCATTTTTATACCCTATTATGGCATCGGTAATGGCTTTGGCAATTTCGTTTTGACCTTCTTCAGAATCCAGTCTATTCCCTTCAGCTAAATTAGAGATAAATCCCATTTCTATTAAAACTCTAGGCATATAGGCTTTATGCAAAACCATAAACGGTGCTTGCTTCACTCCTCCTCCACGAATCCTTTTACCCAACTTTTCAAATTCATTCTCTACTTTACTAGCTAATGAAATACTATTATCTAAATACTCCTCTTGCATTAAAGTCATCCCAATCATGGTTTCAGGAGAGTTCGGATCAAAACCTTCGTACTTACGTTTGTAATCCTTTTCTAAAGTAATTACGGAGTTTTCCTTTTTCGCAGCTTCTAGATTGGAAGCAATTTTATTCATACCCATCACATAAGTTTCAGTACCATCTGCCGCAGTATTTCTATTGGCGTTACAGTGAATAGATACAAATATGTTGGCGTCAGCACGGTTGGCAATATTAGCTCTTTCTACTAAATCTATAAAAACATCTGTTTTTCTAGTGTAAGTAACATCCACTTTTGGATTTGCTTCTAATAATCTTCCTACTTTTAACACTACAGCTAAGGCAATGTTTTTTTCGACATGCCCGTTGTAAGTCGCTCCAAAATCGTGCGCACCATGACCTGCGTCAAGTGTAACTTTAAAGTTCGAATTTTGACCAAAAGAAAGGCTACTAATTAAAAGGGATAGAAAAAGGAATACTCTTAAAGTATTATTATCATTATTTATCAATTTCAAAATCTATTTTTTTTTACAAATTTAATTATTCTTTATAACAACATCAAAACTATTGAGCCTAGACTTGCAATTAATTGAACGAAACAACAAATGCATCTGGATACCCCATACTTCGCGCTTCTAATTCCAATTTTTGCGCTTCTGCTAAACTGGTTGTTTCACCATATAAATAGCGATATATTTGATTATCAAAGGTACTTGTAATATTAGTCAATCCATTAAAGTTTCTAGCAATTAATGGTATATTTTTAGCACTTGCTATCAGTTGTACTTTATATACAGTGCTATTTTTGTCGGTAGTAGCATTTGGCGCGGCGCTTACTATTGTTTGCGCTACATTATTAGAAGTCGATGCAATACCTAAGTACTTTTTTTTGTATTCAACAATAGCATTAGCTATTTGTAAAGCCATCTGGTCTTGACCTTCTTCTGAGTTCAAATACTCCCCCTCTTCCCTATTGGAAAGAAATCCCAATTCAATTAATACACTTGGCATGTAGACAGCATCTAAAACCCATAACGGTTGTTGTTTAATACCGCGCGAATTTCGATTTAATTTATTCGTAAAATTATCTTGAATCTCAGTAGCTAGAATAATACTATTGTTTAAATTCTCTTCTTGCAAAATTGTCAAACCAATTAATGACTCTGGCTTATTAGGATCAAAACCTTGATAAGTATCTTTAAAATTGTCCTCTAATAAAATTACCGAATTTTCCTTTTTTGCCACTTCTAGGTTAAGATCGCTTCGAGACAAACCCATTACAAAAGTTTCTGTACCATAAGGCTGGTAATTTTTCACTGAGTTACAATGTATAGAAACAAATAAATTGGCATTAGCTTTATTTGCAATTTTTGGACGATTAGCTAACTCAATAAAAACATCTGTTGTTCTGGTGTAAATCACTTTGATATCGGAAGATTTTTCCAAAAACTGACCTACCTTCAGCGCCGTTTTTAGTGCAATATCTTTTTCAGTAAAACCATGATAAGAATTCCCTGGATCTTTACCTCCATGACCCGCATCAATTATTATCGTAAAGTTTTGATCAATCTGAGAAAATACACTAGTAGTGCTAAGGAATGTAACAATCGCTATCAAAAAAAAACTATAATAATTGAATTTCATATGTTAAAGTTAATTTTATTGGAACACTAGTACTTAATTTTTTTATTTGATTATTTTTGACAAAAAATAATCTGTAAGTTTGACACTTCAAAAAACAGGCCATAATTTTACAAAAATAGCATTTATACCTTTGCAGACAAACTTATTTAATATCGTTTTAGTATCAATTTTCCTTACAATCGGATGCCAAAATCTGTATTCTCAGGAATTACCCAAAAAAACGCCCGCTATAGCTGTTAAAAAATCAGCAGACTCTACTTCAGTAGTGGTTAAGAACGCTACTAAAAACAGTGATCGTCTAAAAATTGTAAACGACACCGTTCCTAAAAAAGACAGTATCAAACCAAAAAAAGCTTTCTTAGATGGAAAGGTAAAATACAAAGCAGATCAATACGCGCGCATAGATCAAAACAAAAAATTAATTACTTTATACGACAAAGCCGAGCTTTATTATCAGGATATTGAATTGAAGGCAGGTATTATTGTAATGGATTATGAGAAAAATGAGGTATATGCGGGTCGTATAAAAGATTCTACAGGAAAATACACACAATATCCAAATTTTAAACAAGGCACAAACGAAGTTCAACCGGATTCCATCCGATTTAATTTTAAAACCCAAAAAGCATTAATCTATAATTCACGATCGGATCAAGGCGAATTTAAAATTAAAGCAGCAATTACTAAAAAAGAAAATGATTCTGTTTATTTTCTTAAAGGCGCTCGCTTCACCACCTCAAAAAACATAGACAATCCTGAGTATTACTTCCAGACCAATAAAGTAAAGTTTATTCCGGGAAAAAAAGTTGTTACTGGTTTAACAAATATGGTTATTGCTGATGTTCCTACACCTATAGCGTTACCATTTGCCTACTTCCCTATGAGTAGAGAAACAAGCATTTCTGGTATCATATTACCTAGTTATAACGATTCTAATACCAGAGGATTTTCATTGCAAAATGGAGGTTACTATTTTGCACTAAGCGATAATTACGATCTTACTGCATCGGGAGATTATTATACCAATGGTAGTTACGGATTGCGATTTGAATCCTCTTACGCTAAGCGTTACCGATTTAGAGGTAATGTGAATTTTAGATATGAAAATTTAATTACTAGTGAAAGAGGTTATCCCGATTATTCAAAACAGAAGATTTACAACATCCAGTGGTCACATTCTCGAGATTCAAAAGCCAATCCTAATTCTAGTTTTTCAGCCTCTGTCAACTTAGGAAGTAGTAAGTATTTTAAACAGTCTATCAATCAAGCTAACGTAGGTTCAAATTTGAATAATACGTTGAGTTCATCTATTTCGTATTCAAAAACATTTAATACTATTCCTCAAGTCCGCATGTCTTTGTCTGCAACCCATTCGCAAAATACGCAAACAGAAGTAATTAATATGACACTTCCTACATTACAATTAAGTGTTGATCGCATTTATCCTTTTGTAGGTAAAGACGGAGTTAAAAAAGGCTTTTTTAAGAATATTAATTTACAATACAATTTAAATGGTCGCAATACCATTACCACAACTGATTCTTTATTCTTTAAACCGCAAATGTTTAGAGATGCGCAATTAGGTGTGCAACATAGTATTCCATTAAGCACTAATTTTAAAGTGTTTAAATATTTTAGCGCGAGTACATCTTTAAACTATGAAGAAGTTTGGTACGCAAAAACAATTAGTCGCAGTTATGATGATGATCAAAGCGCAGTAGTGGATAAAGTAGTTAATGGTTTTGATGCTTACCGCACTTATTCATTTTCTTCTAGCTTAGGAACTACCATTTACGGTACATTTAATTTTGGAGAGGATAAAAAAATCAAGTCTATTAGACATGTAATGAGACCTTCGCTTTCTTACGGTTATACACCTAGTTTTGACAAATACTACGACACCTATGCGACAGATGCTTCTGGAACCATAAATAAGCAATACACACGGTTTGAAGGAGGAATTTTCGGTGCACCAGGCTTGAGTAATTCAAATATCTTAGGGTTCGACTTAAGCAATACTTTTGAAGCTAAAGTAACTGACAAAGACAGTACAAAAGTAGAAGCAAAAAAAATAATGCTTTTAAACAACTTAAACTTATCTACAAGCTACAACCTTGATGCTGATGGAAAAAATACACTTGCCTGGTCACCTGTAAGAGTTAGTGGTGGAACACAGTTATTAGATAATAAAATGAACGTCAATTTTGGCGCGACTTTAGATCCTTATGCGATTGACAACACAGGAAACCGAATTAATACTTATAACATTAATAACGGTGGTAGTTTGTTTCGAATGACTAGTGCTAATATGACTTTAAACTATTCGATATCGAGTTCTGAAAAAGATAAAAACAAAAAAGACAGAAACGAGCAAACCGCTAGAAATGGTGGTCGTGAGGATGATCTATTTGGAACGAATACCGTTCAAAACAATAGTACTGTTAGTCAATTTGACGGAAGCGAAGAAGAAGGAGAAGACAAAATATCTGAATTTTTCAGCTCTAAATTGCCTTGGGACATGACATTCGCCTATTCTCTTACCTACGGTAATAACAATAGAGAAAAAGAAATTATAGGAAACTCTATAATGATTTCGGCAAATGCTGATTTAACACCAAAATGGAAAGCTGGAATATCTACAGGATATGATTTTGTACAAAATGGTGTAACCTATACGCAATTGCGTTTTGAGAGGGATTTATTGAGCTGGAGAATGGATTTTAACTGGACTCCTTTTGGAAATAATGCTAACTGGGGATTCTTCATCGGAATCAAATCTGGGGTGCTTAGCGATATTAAATGGGATAAAAGAAGCACTAATATTGGTAATCGTTAATACAGACCCGAAACAGCCTGAAACAACTACCACATAGCTTGAACCAATTAAAATAAAAAATGTTATGAAAAAAATACTTTTTACAGACAAAGCGCCTGCTCCTATAGGCCCATACAATCAAGCGGTTTTGAAAGGGGACACATTATACACCTCTGGTCAAATTGCTATTAACCCCACAACAGGAGAGCTTGTGACAAGCACAATAGAAGCAGAGACCGAACAAGTGATGCAAAACATGAAAGCTGTATTGGATGCTGCAGGAATGACATTTGAACATGTAGTTAAAGCTACCATCTTCATAATGGACATGAATGATTTCGCTAGAATAAACGCAGTTTACGGAACTTATTTTAATGAAAAAACCGCTCCAGCTCGTGAAACGGTTCAAGTGGCTTGTTTGCCAAAAAATGTAAATGTTGAAATCTCTATGATTGCTATTTTATAGCTATAGAATTTAACAACAATTGAGCAGTTGCTTCGTTTGTCGCTATAGGCACATTGTGTACATCACATACGCGAAGCAACATGTTTATATCTACCTCATGGGCATGACTTGCTAATGGATCTTTGAAGAACAACACCATTTTAGTCTTTCCTTCGGCAACTCTTGCTGCAATTTGAGCATCACCCCCCATGGGACCTGATAACATCTTTTTCACCTTAAATCCAGCATTTTCTGCTTTACTTCCAGTAGTTCCTGTAGCAATAATTTTTATCCTATCATGTTGTAGCATTTGGATATTTTTGTTCAAAAATTGAACCATATCTACTTTCTTACCATCATGTGCTATAACTGCAATTTCCATAGCTTTCATTATTTATTTGCTACATGATAAGCAATCAACCCATCAATAGGTCTTCTAAGTACATTTCCTAGCTGTAATTCATACTTGTCAAATGTTTGCTGTAATTCGTCTTTTAAGTAAAACGCAATTGAACCTACAAAATGAACGGGTACTTCCTTACAGTTTTCAAACTGTCTGATGTAATTTTTTACAAATGACTTCATCCCTTTAAAGATGATTTTTCTACAGAATTCATGGTCTTTATGCTGAATCAAAAATTTAGCAAACGTCGCTAAATAAGCATTTGGATTAGCCTCTTTATATAATTTACTTTTAATAAAATCAGGATCAAGGTTGTATTCTTTTTCAAATTCAACAGCTAATTCCTTGGGCATTTTATTGAAATAGTACTTTCTAATTAATTCTTTACCAAAAACATTACCACTACAATCATCCATTATGATATAACCCAATGATTGTACTTTTTGATGCAGTTCTTTCCCATCAAAGTAACTACAATTAGAACCAGTACCTAGAATAGAAACAATTGCTTTTTGCCCTTTTGGTGTTGTTGCATATACTGCAGCATAAGTATCTTCTTCTACAGAAACAATTGCATTAGAAAAATAGCTTTGAAAAGCTTGAGAGAGCATTACTTTCATTCTTTCTGTACCACATCCTGCACCATAGAAAAACAAATGTGTTGCATTTTTTTTATTTTGCAAAATATCAAAACGATCATTTAATCGTTCAATAATTTCTTCATTTTCAAGAATTTCAGGATTCAAACCTAACGTTTGAGTTGTAAATAATACTTTTCCATCATCATCTATCGCAATCCAATCGGCTTTGGTAGACCCACTATCAACAATTAATTTCATTTTTTTTGGTTTAAAGTTTTGGTTTCAAATCATACAGGCAATCATAGATTAAAACCAGCACAATTTAAGATAAAAAATAAAATCCCGCCAAAATATTTTTTGACGGGACTAAATCACTATATATTATTATTTTAAAGCAGAAATGTGTACCGCTAAGTCAATCAATTTACTTGAATAACCATATTCATTATCATACCAAGAGATGATTTTAAAGAAAGTAGAGTTCAATCCAATTCCAGCATTAGCATCGATAATTGATGTTCTTGAATCAGAAACGAAATCTTGAGAAACAACTAAATCTTCAGTGTATCCTAAAACACCTTTCATTGTAGTTTCTGAAGCTGTTTTCAATACTGCCATGATTTCTTCATAAGAAGTTTCTTTAGCAACTTTAACAGTTAAATCCACAGTAGAAACATCAGTAGTAGGAACACGGAAAGCCATACCGGTTAATTTTCCATTCAATTCAGGAATAACTTTTCCTACTGCTTTAGCAGCACCTGTAGATGAAGGGATAATGTTACATGATGCAGCACGTCCACCTCTCCAATCTTTTCTAGAAGGACCATCTGTTGTCATTTGCGTTGAAGTTGTAGCGTGTACCGTAGTCATTAATGCTTCAACAATTCCGAAGTTATCATTGATTACTTTTGCTAAAGGCGCTAAACAGTTTGTAGTACAAGATGCATTTGAAACAACAACATCACTAGCTAAAGCTTTATCGTGGTTTACACCCATTACAAACATAGGAGCATCAGCAGATGGCGCAGAAATAATTACTTTCTTAGCTCCACCAGTGATGTGAGCATTAGCCGTTTCTTTAGTTGTAAAGAAACCAGTACATTCAGCAACTACATCTACATCAACTTCATCCCACTTCAAGTTAGCTGGCTCTCTCTCAGCAGTAATTCTAATATTTTTATCATTTACATAAAGTTGTCCGTCTTTAACTTCAACTTTACCTGCAAAACGTCCATGAACTGAATCATATTTTAATAAGTAAGCTAAATGATCTACATCTAATAAATCGTTTATGGCTACTACCTCTACATTATCTCTATTGAAAGACTCTCTAAAAACGATTCTTCCTATTCTTCCAAATCCGTTTATTCCTAATTTTACTTTTGACATTTTTTTTAATTTTTATTATTAACGTATTAAAAAGTCTAATATACTCACTATAAACTTTACTCTATTTTTATGTTGACATGATGTCAGATACTCGTAACAATTCTCTATCAATCTCTGATTTTCCTTTAATTGCTTGTTCTAATGGGGTAAGATTTACTTTGTCATTTTGCAATCCAACCATATAGTTTGATTTTCCTTCTAACAAAGATTCCACAGCTTTAACACCTAACCTACTTGCTAAAACTCTATCAAAACATGAAGGTGAACCTCCACGTTGCATATGTCCTAATACTGAAACACGTACATCATACTCCGGTAAATTAGCTTCAACATAATCTTTTAATTCGAAAACGTTTTTACCAATTTTATCTCCTTCTGCGATGACAACGATACTGGATGATTTTCCTGATGCCTTACTTTTTTGCAAAGAATCTAACAATCTATCTAATCCTAAATCTTCTTCTGGAATAAGAATCTCTTCAGCACCAGCTCCAATACCTGCATTTAAAGCGATATGACCAGCATCTCTACCCATTACTTCAACAAAGAATAATCGGTTATGTGAACTAGCAGTATCCCTAATTTTATCAATTACTTCTACCACTGTATTCAATGCTGTATCGTAACCTAATGTATGGCTAGTTCCAAAAATATCATTATCGATCGTACCTGGAATCCCCATAACTGGAAAATCAAATTCGGTATTAAAAATCAAACCTCCTGTAAAAGTTCCATCTCCTCCAATAACTACTAAAGCATCAATTCCCGCCTTTAAAAGATTAGCGTGTGCTTTCTGTCTACCTTCTGGAGTTTTAAATTCAAGAGATCGAGCAGATTTTAAAACTGTTCCCCCTTTATTTACAATATTGTTTACACTACGAGGTCCCATTTCTTTGAAGTCTCCTTCAATCATTCCTTGATATCCTCTATAAATTCCTATACATTCAATGTTATGGTATGCGCAAGTTCTTACTACTGATCGAATAGCAGCGTTCATTCCTGGTGAATCCCCACCCGATGTCAAAACACCTACTTTTTTTATTGTTTTTGGCATTATTTAAGTATTAAAGTGTAAAATTAGCAAACATAACGCACTTAAAGCGATATGTTTACAATAAATTCGTAAAGTGTTCGAAATTCAAACGTTTTCGTTAATAAGTTTTCGAAAAACTGAAAAATAAGCAGTATTTTTTAACATAAGTTAAATTTTTGAATTATTATTTAACAATTAAGTATAAATAAATCAAATTTAACTAATTATAGATAGAATACTACAGCTATAATAATGCAGTTTTTATTTGGAGTATAAAACAAAACGACACCGTTTTTTAAAAAGCTTAGCGCCTTTTAAGAATCCAGAAGAGTAAAAGGCACTACATCTATCAAATAAGGGATACAATCACTTTTAATCTTCTTCAGGAATTACAGCTTCTGTATTTTTCTTAGGTGCCTCTTTCTTAGGCGTAGTAGGCTTAGTAAAATTAATGTATTCTGGAGATAAATTAGAATCTTGAAACTGATCTAAATACTGAGACGCAGTTCCTAGTTTTTGATTTTTAAAGATTTTATTCACGAGTTCTTTAAAAGTGTCAAAATCTACTTCATAAGTTACCCCAATTCCCTGAGTATACCCTATACCTTCTCCTATATAATTAATATCGTTCTCTCTATTAAACAATCTTAAATTTAGTGTCCCATCTTCGTTAACTCGGTACTGAACCTCCAAATCCCCTACAATTGCAGACTCATTGATTCCTCCAAAAGGCACCCCTAATTTACCATTAATGACAATTCTCTCGTTAATTTTAGAGGTAAAGGTAGCAATAACCCTTCCGTCAGTTTCCATTCCGATTCTTTTATCAGCAGGTGTATAATTCAACCCTACTTTAAATTTGTCATTCTCTGTTTGTAAAATTCCTCCTAACAAGCCTGAGGCTGTTTCAAATAAACTTCCTGAAAAATCAGACTGACTAACCCCCTCAGGACTTAAAAATCCACCAGAAGAGAGTAAGTACAGCGCTTGCGTTTGTCTCACATCCTTGTCGTTCAATTTGTATTGTATTTCTGATTTCAATACATTACTAACTGTTGGAAATTCTATATTAAAATCAGGCTCAGGACTTGCAAGGTCGCCACGTATACCAATAATAACTTCAACAGGTACCTTTCTATTAAAGGAAGAATTTTCCAGTAAAACAGCGGGGTTTGCAATTGTTTTATAAACTGCTTCTAGGTTTAACTGCGCACGCATCGGATTTCCTTCCCATGAAATAGATCCGCCTTTTTTAACATCAAATTTCTTATCAATAAATCCGCCATATTTAAAATTGTACGATCCTTCATATGGTTGAAAATCTCCCCACATGTTGAACTTTCCTAATGTATTGATCTTAAACAATAACGTTCCATATCCTTTCCCTTTCATACCATGACCTGAATTTCGATCTAAAATAACTTCTACTTCAGCATCTGGCGTGATGTCTAAATCAAACTCTAATTCTAGACCACCATATTTTCTCGTATTTTCTACAATACCCATCTTGATATTGTATTTTTCTTTTGGAGTTAAAAAGTGAATAAAATTATTATCACTTACACTTTCAGCATCATTTATAGGTATTTTCACAACAGTTCCTCGCTCAGATTTAGCATCAACTTTAATAAACAAGCTATTAGTAGGACCTTTAATAGTCGCATTACCATCAATAAACGCAGTACCATAGTAAGCTGCATCTTCTTTATCTTGCGTATCGAGAACCACTAATCTATTAGAATTAATAGAAAGATCTAATTTCCAATCTGCAAAATTGTTATGCTCTATACTTCCATTTAGAATACCCTTTGTATCGTATTTAGAGTCGGTTAAAGTGTTGTTTCTAAATAAGAACCTTTCATCAGCTAAGTCAATAATAGACCTATCACTCAGTTGGTAATCGACATTTAAGTAAGGAATGGTCATCCCCGCATTATCAACATACAGTCGGCCATTAATTTTCGGTTTTTTCAAATTTCCACCTATATTGGCATTACCTGTAACTAAACCTCTAATATTTGAAAGCACTTCTCCTCCTAACGAACCAAGAACGCCCAAATTAAATTTAGCCAGCTGCACCCTCATATCTAGTAACGTCTCTTTACCTACTATTTCAAAATTACCATTCGCACTAAACGATTCAACATTTTCATTTTCTATAAAAGAATTAATAGTAAATTTTTCAAGATTTTGATCTCCTTCAATATCAAAATTAAAAACTCCTAGATCCGTTTTATTGATATTTAGATGATCTATTACTATAGAGGCTGTGGGTTTATAAACTGCATTATTCTGTTTAAAATTCACCTCCCCATTGATATTTCCATTAAATACAAATTTATCGTCGGTGGGGGTTATTTTAAACAAATCAACGTCTTTAAAACTAAGTTTTAGATCTTTATTGGTATTGTCTTTAATTTTTCCTTGGAGTGAAATTGCTTGATCTTCATGCGACAGTATAATATCGTCTATGTTAAAGTTTCTAAAGGATTTGTCAAAAACAATTTGGTTATTAGGTGTATCTTCTTCATTTAAATACCATAAATAGTCTTTAAATTTCATTTCAGACTTACTAATTCCTACAACATTATCATTGTCTTTATTAATAGTATGGTACAAGTTTAAATTAAAATAATCTTCTCCTTTAGAACCACCTTTAAATTCTGATCGAAAGAATAAGGTGTCTTTCATAGTCACATTAATCAAACTAAAATCCCTAATTTTATAATACTTTGTTTTAATACTATCTAATTCTAAATAGGCATTATAAAGAGGATTTTTATTATCAATAGCGACCCTAATATTATCAAAAGTATTTTCGGAAGCAACAATTTGTGGAGAATTAAAATTAAGTTTAAATTCCTGAATATCTGACTTAATATTTCCTTTGACTATGGTATTTGATCCAATAGAAATTTCTGGATAAAAGATTTCGATTATCTTATTGTATATGGTAAAATTGAATTTCAGAAATTGTCCTTTATTTACCTTGTTGGGTTTAAAATTAGTATACAAACTACCCAAGGAATTTTTAACCAAATTTCCCAATTGCGCAAACTGGAATTTACCTATAATCTGACCTTCTACAATATCTGGAGAGTTAACTGTAATTGTTCGTATTCTCTCGTTATCAAAACTAGAATAGATATTAAAATCATCAAAGACATAAGTGTCTTTTTCATTTTGATAGGAAGTCTTTTTAATATAAACATTTCCCTGCAGGTTCTCAATTGTATTTCCAGTTACCTGAACTACAACATCTCCTTTAAATACAGATACAGAATCCTTTACTAGTTTTAGTTTATACAAGTCGGCATTTTCAACATTAATATGAAAATCATACTTATTATCCTTATTTGTTAAGTTTAATAAACCATCAAAGTTCATCGTTAAGTTAGGATCATTAACAGATATTTGCCCTTCATAATTTGGTGCCTTAAAATTTCCGTTAACTACTACATTAGTGTAGGTGTAATTATTAAAATCAATTTTAGTCACATCACCTTTCAAAGCTGTATTTAAATATTTTTCACTAAAACCTACGCCATCCACATCAACATTTAAACTCACCATTCCAAGATCTTTTCGATCTAATAATGTACCTAAGTCAAAGTCCTCTAATATAACATTACCTATATAAGAAGCCTTATCAATAAAGTCAATACTTTTCATACTAATAACCGACTGTACTTTACCCAGATCAGTTGCCATAGCAAAGTCGGCATCAATAAAACTTTGACTTAACTGGGTATTTCCTACGAGTGTAAAATAGCCTAATTTTTTAAGCTCAGTAGGTAGTTTTTTACCTAAAACATTTGGTAATATCCTAGCAAGATTAGTATAACTACTAGCTATCTTATTAAAGTTTCCAGTCATGTAAAAATCTTGTCCTTCTTTACCAAAAAGGTTTTTAAAATTGATTTCACCTTCTATTTGGGATTTATTAGAATCAACAAGTTTTAAATTTCTAACACTCAACTTATTTAAAGTTCCTTTAATAACTGCCTTAATATCAAAAAACTGGTTTTTCCCAAGTTCTTTATAAAAATGACGAATATCGTTAGTCGCTAATCGGGCTGTTTTTAATTTAATGTCAAATTGTACTTTATCATTAAAATTAGCAAAATCCTCAATTTTATAATGTAAGAATACATCACCCTTTATTTTTGATTCTTTGGTAGTGACATCAAGACTTTCCAATTTAATATTTTTCTTAGTGTAGCTAAAATTTGCACTTAAATTTGCCACATACAAACCACGATGATCTTGGAAAGACATTTTGTTTATAAAAGTCTTAACTGCAGGACCATATAGTAAAAAATCACTTATAGTAGCATTCAGTCTGGTGAAGTCGACATCTTTAGGTATTGCTTTATTTTCATCTGTTAAGATAAAATGTCCATCAGTAATGTAAGCTTTATTTGCTTTTAGCAAGAAATGTTTTCCAGAAGGTTTACCGGTATTAAATGCATTTATAAAATGATCAATATTAGTTTCCTTTTCATTTTTATAGGTTTTCAAATTGAATAACAAACCTTCTAGCCTAATATCTCCAAATATCAAATCGCCATCTAGGATTTTTTTTCCTTCTAAAATATTAGTGTTTATTATTTTAGAAAAAATCAATGTATCTTGATGATGATCTCTAATCATCACATTTTTAAACTTCACTCCTCCAAAAACAGAAACACGAACACCTTCAATAGCGATGTTTGTCCCAAAGTCTTTGTTTAAACTATTTGTAAAATGTTGTGCAATTTTTGTTTGGACGTACGGTATTGATAGTGCAATACCCAGCATTAGCAAAAGTAATATTAGCCCCAGAAATAGACGAAAAACTATTTTAATGAATTTTTTGATACTTTATATTGTTTTATTTTTTTTCTGAAATGTTATTTTGACCTAGAAAGGACGGCGCCTTTAATAAAAATTCTTTAATTTTGGCTGCGCCGTAAAATTAGAAAAATTAAAATTCGGTTTGTCAAATATAATTCAAAATTTGTGCCTTTTTATGCAAAATTCTAACGTTTTTATTCTTGCTATCGAAAGTTCGTGTGACGACACCGCAGCAGCAGTATTACATAACGATAAAGTACTCTCAAATGTTGTAGCCAATCAGCTAATTCACACGCAATATGGAGGAGTTGTACCTGAGTTAGCCTCTAGAGCGCACCAGCAAAATATCGTTCCAGTTATAGATGCAGCACTTCGTAAAGCAAATATCAAGAAAGAGCAGCTTTCTGCAATTGCGTTCACGCAAGGTCCTGGATTAATGGGATCACTATTAGTAGGAAGTTCATTTGCTAAATCGATGGCTATAGCGCTTAACATTCCATTAATTGCGGTGAATCACATGCATGCGCACATTTTAGCACACTTTATAGATGAAGAAGGGTTTGATAAACCAAACTTTCCCTTTTTAGCATTAACAATAAGTGGAGGTCATACACAAATAGTTAGAGTAGACGATTTCTTTGACATGACTATCATTGGTGAAACAACTGATGATGCGGTAGGCGAAGCTTTTGATAAAAGTGCAAAAATACTTGGCCTGCCCTACCCCGGTGGACCATTGGTGGATAAAAATGCACAATTAGGAGATCCTAAAGCCTTTCCTTTTACAAAACCAAAAGTAGCGGGTTTAGACTTTAGTTTTTCTGGTTTAAAAACTGCTATATTATATTTTATTCAAAAAAAGAAACTTGAAAATCCTGATTTTATTGCAGAAAATCTAAACGACATTTGTGCATCGATCCAGCATACCATTATCGAAATCTTGATGGACAAACTAAAATTAGCCGTCAAAGAAACAGGGATAAAGCAAATAGCTATCGGTGGCGGTGTATCTGCAAATTCAGGTATTCGTAAAACCTTAAAAGAAGCAGAAAAAAAATATGGATGGAAAACCTTCATTCCCAAATTTGAATACACAACAGATAATGCTGCAATGATTGGAATTGTAGGTTATCAAAAGTTTTTATCACAAAAATTTGAAACTGCAGCAGTGGTTTCTAAAGCACGTATACAATTTTAAATTATGCAATTATTTTACAATTCCAATATAGACGCATCTACAGAACAATTTACATTCGAAAAAGAAGAAAGCAAGCACATTATTAAAGTTTTACGAAAAAAAGATGGCGATATTCTTCATGTTACTAATGGATTAGGCTACTTGTTTGAAACCCAAATCACATTAGCTTCTGAAAACAAATGTACAGTTGAAGTATTGTCTGTAGAAAAGAAAGCAGAGGCACCATTTAAGTTGCACTTAGTAGTGGCTCCTACTAAAATGAACGATCGATACGAATGGTTTTTAGAAAAAGCCACGGAGATTGGAATCCATGAGATCACTCCTATTATTTGCGACCGATCAGAAAGAAAAGTTATCAATAAGGATCGATTCGAAAAGATTATTTTGACCGCTATGAAGCAATCTAATGAATTATACCTACCTAAACTAAATGATGCTGTAACATTTAAAGAATTTTTTAAAGAAACTATTGGCGGTCAAAAACTGATTGCTCACTGTGAAGAGACCGATAAAAAAACCTTGAAGTCTGTACTTAAACGAAATCAAGATGTAACCATATTAATTGGACCTGAAGGTGATTTTTCAGAAAAGGAAATTGCTTTGGCTCTCGAAAATGAATTCTCAGCAGTGTCTTTAGGAAACACGAGATTAAGAACAGAAACTGCTGCTGTTGTTGCCTGCCATAGTGTTGTATTTATTAATGAAAAATAATTTTTTCACTAGTTTAACAACTTTGAAACTTTACTAAAAGTATGCTGTATGAAAAAATGGTATCTGATGATTTTACTTTGCTCGATGCACTCTTTTGCACAAGAGATTGCCTTGGTAAAATATGGAGGCGGTGGAGATTGGTATGCTAATCCCACCTCCTTACCTAATTTGATAAAATATTGTAATACTAATATTAATACAGCTATTGCTACTAAACCTGCAACCGTAGAACCTAGTAGTCCCAATTTATTTTCCTACCCTTTTATCCATATGACTGGTCACGGAAACGTTATTTTTAGCGACGCTGATGTGAATAACCTAAGAAAGTACTTGCTTGCTGGTGGATTCCTGCATATTGATGACAATTATGGTATGGATCAATTTATTCGAAAAGAAATTATAAAAATTTTTCCAAAAAATAGTTTAGTCGAAATACCTACTAGCCATCAAATATTCCAAAAGCCCTATCTATTTTCTAATGGATTACCTAAAATTCATGAACATGATGGAAAAAGACCGCAGGCTTTTGGTATTTTCATTGAAAACAGACTTGTTCTGCTCTATACGTATGAATGTGACCTTGGTGACGGCTGGGAAGATCCGGAAGTCAATAATGATCCACTAGCCGTGCGAGAAAAAGCATTAAAAATGGGCGCAAACATAATAAACTACATCTTTAATAATTAATCAGTGTGCAGCTAAATCATCAAGAAAATCAATTTAAAAGTAAAACATTTCCCATCACGATTGTATGTGATCATATTTATTTTCAGCAAAATATAGGTTCTCTTTTTAGAATTGCTGAAGCATTTGGTGTTGAAAAAATGATCTTTGTAGGAAAAGACATTCCGCTTAACCCTAGAAAAATAAACAAGACCTCACGCAGCACCCATCTTCATGTCCCGTATATAGTAATGGAAGAAACCGCCACAGTTGTAACATTATTACAAGAAGAAAACTATGAAGTTATTGCACTCGAAATTACAAACACAAGTAAACCTTTAAGAGAAGTCATTATCCCGCCTTCAAAAAAAATAGCTTTAATTCTTGGTAGCGAAATTAGTGGCGTGGATGAAAACCTCTTAGCAATTGCAAATCAAATTGTCCATATTCCGATGTTTGGACAAAATAGTAGCATGAATGTAGTGCAAGCAGCAAGCATATCTTTGTATGAATTTACTTTCAAAATATGTTAAATATTTTGTAGCTATTTTTTCAAAATCCTTATAAAATAAGGCTCCTTAAAATTTTGTTAATTAGCGGCTCATTTTTTTTATTTAAAAATTTTTTTATATAATTATTTAGTTATAAAATTGCCGAATGATTTCCCCAAATCATATTTTATTAACATAACCTACATTAATTATGAAAAAAATTCTTTTTTCTGCAATGGCACTTATGATGCTATTCTCTTGTCAAAATGACAATTCTTCAGAGTCAGGGACTCTAGAAACTAGTGCAATTGCACAACGCAAATGTGCTGCTCAAGATGTTCTTGAAGCACAAATGAAAGCTGATCCCACTTTAGCTTTAAGAATGAATCAAATTGAAGCTTTTACGCAAAAAGCTATGCTAAATGGTCGATTAGTAAATGGCAAAGTCGAAATTCCTGTTGTGGTAAATGTACTTTATAGAACTTCTGCAGAGAATATTTCAGATGCCCAAATTCAATCTCAAATTGATGTATTGAATGAAGATTACAATGCTCAAAACGATGATTTCAACCAAGTTCCAGCAGCTTTTTCAGGAGTAAAAGCTAATGTCGGTATCACTTTCGTTTTAGAATCTATCATCAGAAAATCTACAACAAAAACCTCTTGGGGAACGACAGACAAAATGAAAAAAACAGCTCAAGGAGGAATTGCTCCTACATCGCCAACAACAAAACTAAATATGTGGGTTTGTACGATCGGTGGTGGTATTTTAGGTTATGCTCAATTTCCTGGAGGTTCTTCTGCAACTGATGGAGTAGCAATTGACTCTAAATACTTCGGATTGTCTGGATCAGCTAATGCACCCTATAACTTAGGAAGAACAGCAACTCATGAAGTGGGTCACTGGATGAACTTACGTCATATTTGGGGTGATGCTACATGTGGAGATGATTTAGTATCAGATACACCAACACACAATACTGCCAACTACGGTGTTCCTGCATACCCACATTACAGTACCTGTTCTGGTACTCCTATCGAAATGACAATGAACTATATGGATTATACGGATGATCCAGGAATGTACATGTTCTCAAATGGACAAAAAAGCAGAATGGCTGCAATCTTTGTTTCTGGCGGACCTCGATCAGGATTCGGTATCTAAAAGTATAAAATTTTAACTAATTTAAAACTCGCTACTCAAGTAGCGAGTTTTTTTTTTAGTATGCAGCAGAATTTTAAAAAAAAGACTAACAACTAAATATTAGCTGAGTTAAAACTACTCGTTTTAACATAATTTTAAAGTTTTTTTTAGTTATTTTTTTGTTTTTTAAAATAAATGTTATAAAATTGTGACTCTATTAACCCAAATCAATAATTTATAACAAACCTATTATGAAAAAGATTTTATTATCCGCCATGTCAGTTATGCTGCTTTTTTCTTGTCAAAACGAACAAACAGAAAACTCAGATTTAAGCGCAAAAACGGTTAACCAGCGGAAGTGTGCTTCACAAGATGTTCTCGATGCACAGCTTGCTGCCGACCCAACGCTTGCTTTACGAATGAACCAAATTGAAGCTTTTACACAAAAAGCTAAATTAACTGGCCGTCTAGTGAATGGCAAAATTGAAATACCAGTTGTAGTGAATGTACTTTATAGAACCGCTGCTGAAAATATATCTGATGCTCAAATTCAGTCTCAAATTGATGTACTGAATGAAGATTTCAATGCACAAAACTCGGATTATAACAATGTCCCTTCATTATTTGCAGGAGACAAAGCTAACGTAGGAATCTCTTTTGTACTAGAAACGATTAATAGAAAATCTACTAAAAAATCTTCTTGGGGAACTAGAGATACTATGAAAAACGGAAAAAGAGGAGGTATTGATGCTACCTCACCAACTACAAAACTTAATATGTGGGTATGTACTATTGGTGGCGGAATTTTAGGTTACGCACAATTCCCAGGAGGTTCTGCTGCAACTGATGGAGTGGCTATAGATTCTAAATACTTTGGATTATCTGGATCTGCAAATGCTCCTTACAATTTGGGAAGAACAGCCACTCATGAAGTAGGTCACTGGATGAACTTACGCCATATTTGGGGAGACGCAACATGTGGAGACGATTTAGTAGCAGACACACCTACACACAATACAGCTAATTACGGTATTCCTGCTTACCCTCATTACAGTACATGCTCAGGAACTCCTGTAGAAATGACTATGAATTACATGGATTATACGGATGATCCAGGAATGTACATGTTTACTAATGATCAAAAAAGTAGAATGGATGCATTATTTGTATCTGGAGGCGCTAGATCAGGTTTCGGTATCTAATAATAAAAAGCTTAAATAATCTAAAAACTCGCTACATGTTAGCGAGTTTTTTTATATTTATAACCTAAATATAAAAATGATGATTTCATCAAAAATAATATCTAATGGCATCTTAAGAGCCATTGCCACACTGGTTATTGTTAGCTTAGGTCTCTACCTCCTATATCAAATTCAATCTGTTTTAATTTATTTAATTGTATCGCTGATACTTACTCTTATAGGATATCCTATTTTAGATTTTTTAAAAAAACGTTTAAAATTCAACCATACCTTCGCAACTATTGTGACCGTCTTTCTGTTTGTAGTTATTATAGCAGGCTTTATAATGATGTTTGTGCCTTTAATAATAAATCAAGGAGCTAATCTCTCACTTCTTAACACAAGTGAAATAGAGCAAAATTCAATCCAATTAATTAATCAGATAAATAGCTTTTTTGAAAGTCATCATATCGATTCTTCAAAAATTTTAAAAGAAGCTGATATCACTTCCAAAATTAATTTTAAGCTAATTCCTAACTTCTTAAATGCGATTGTAGGAATGCTTAGTAGTTTTGGTATGGCCTTAGCTTCTATTCTATTCATAACCTTCTTCTTTCTTAAAGACCGCAAGTCTTTTATCAAAACAGCAAGGCAATTAATACCGGACAGTCATGAAGATCAAATATTAAATTCTATTGAAAAAATTAACCAATTACTATCACGCTATTTTATAGGTTTATTAATTCAGCTCTTTATTGTTTTCGTTTTATACTTAATCATATTACTTATTTTTGGCATCCCTAATCCTATAGTGATTGCATTTCTTTGTGCCGTTTTAAATATCATTCCTTACATAGGACCGCTAATCGCATCTTTACTAGCAGCTGCATTAACTATGCTAGCCAATTTAGGGAGTGATTTTCAAAGTGAAATTTTACCAACAACAATATATGTACTTATAGGATTCTGGATTGTGCAAATTATTGATAACAACTTATCACAGCCCATCATTTTTTCTAAAAGTGTCAGTTCACATCCACTAGAAATCTTTTTAGTAATTTTAATTGCGGGGTTTCTATTTGGCGTTTTAGGAATGATCGTTGCGGTACCTCTTTTTACGATGATAAAAGTTGTTGCCAAAGAATTCTTTCCAGAAAACAAAGTAATACAGTTACTCACAAAAAATATTTAATCTTGGATCAAAAGTTATTAGATAAGAAGGTACAGGAATTTATATCTGCACAGGTGACGACCCCTATTGCAAAATTAGCACTTCAAAAAAACCCTTTTCCTGATATTGAATGGGTAGCACTAGTAAAACAAATTGAAGCAAAAGCCAAAGCGAAAGATAAACTTCCGAGATGGTTCGAAACAGAAAATATTATTTACCCTTCAAAAATTTCGGTAGAACAAACTTCTTCTGAGAGGACAGCTGAATATAAAAGTACTCTAGTCAATGGTGAAAATTTAATTGATTTGACCGGTGGTTTTGGTGTTGATGATTACTACTTTTCTAAAGAAGTAAACCAAGTGGTTCATTGTGAAATAAACAGTGAATTATCGGCTATCGTTAAACATAATTTCGAGCAGTTAAAATGCCAAAACATTCAGTGTTATCAAGGAGATAGCATAGAGACACTCCAAAAATTAAATACAAAATGGGACTGGATTTACATTGATCCTTCAAGACGTAGCGACATAAAAGGCAAAGTGTTTCTTTTAAAGGACTGCTTGCCTAATGTACCTGAACATCTCGATACCTATTTTAAACATACCACATCTATACTGATAAAAACAGCCCCATTATTAGACATCGCTGCAGGCCTATCAGAATTAAAAAACGTAAAAACAGTTCATATTGTCGCCTTAGAAAACGAAGTCAAAGAACTTTTATGGGAGCTGCATAAAAATTATCAGGGTAAAGTTGAAATTAAGACTGCCAATATATTAAAAGATAAAATTGATTATTTTGATTTCACTATAACTACTGAAGAAAACATTCCTAGCTATTCTTTGCCTCAAAAATTTTTATACGAACCTAATAGTGCTATTATGAAATCAGGTGGTTTTAACGAAGTGGCAATACAATATCAATTAAGTAAATTACACAAACACTCCCATCTCTATACCTCTGATAATTTAGTATCATTTTCAGGTAGAGTTTTTGAAATCATAAATTGCTTTCCTTACACTAAGCCAGAAATGAAATCCTATTTAGAGAATGGTAAAGCAAATGTTACTACGCGAAATTTTCCAGAAACCGTAGAAAATATTCGAAAAAAATGGAAAATTAAAGACGGAGGAAATATATATTCTTTCTTTACAACTGATGAAAATAACAATAAAATAGTTTTAATTTGCAACAAAATATCCTAAAATGAAACAGCTTCTTATTATCGCCTTCCTTTTTATATCTAATTTAATTTTTTCACAAAAACCATGTGATTATAGTGTGAATATCAGTGACAGTCTGGGTACCTACAAAGTAACCAAAGAGTACATGATTTCTGAAAAACATTTTGCTGGAAACTCAAATTATATCTTTTTTTCTTTAGCATCTACTGATGGCCTGCCTACATTAAATGTTCAGTTTATTCAAAAAAGTAAAGAATTTATGAAGGCTAATTGCTTTGATAAAAACTCTAAATTATACTTACAGCTACAAAATGGAAAAGTAATTACGTTATTGCATATAGATCAAGAAAATTGCGGCAGCATGATTCGCGATGACAAAGGATTTGATAATAGAGTAATGACAGGAATATTTATGTTTGTAAAAGGTAGTTTTGAAGAACTTAAAAAATCACCTATTTCATTAATGAGAATAAAATCTTTGACAGAAAGTAACGATTACGTAATTCAAAAGGAGTTCACCTCTGAATTAAATAGTCAAGTGTACCACCCTGAAAATTATTTTATTGATGCTATAAACTGTATTGAATAGTTAGTTGCAGTTCCACTTTTCATTAGCTACTTTATCCTTTAATCCTACTTTTAAATTGTAGTGCCACCATTCTGAGTCAAATGAATTAAAACCAGACGACAGCATCACTGATTTCAATAACTGCCTATTAGATTTAATTTTTTTAGATAGATTAAGGTAATCATGGCTAGCTTCAATCCCGAAAAAGTCAAACGAGGTACCCATGTCTAGTTCTTTTCCAAAACGATCTACTAAAGTGATGTCAACAGCTCCTCCTCTATTGTGGATAGAACCTTTAGCAGGATCAGCTACATACTTAGGATTTGAAACTATTTCCCACATTTTTTTTTGAATATCCAGCGGGCGATAGCAATCATATATTTTGATTCGGTAGCCTTTTTTAGTAAATTTTTTATTTGCTTCAACAAAAGCTTTTACTGTTTTAAGACGTAAATAACATTCGGCACATTCATAGACTTTAGCCTTTAGAAAATTGTCCTCAGTGGCATATTTCATATCATAGACAAAATCATTACTGTAGTCCTTCAGATTGACAAAGGTGGTATCATTTACTGCTGCTGCAGTTTTTGTATTTGTGTTTAGACTTTGCTGGGCTTTACAAGACCAAAATACAGAACAACTCACTAAGAGTACAAAAATATTGCGATAGGTATTCATAACTAGTATTTTATTTTTAAAAGTAACTAAACTAAATAGTTTTTAAAAGAAATAGCTGTTTTTATTGTAACCAAGTCACTTTATCCTCGATTGCACCGGGAGTTCTATCGGGTGATGGCGTGTGATAATACCCCATATAGAAAAAGCCTAAACATTTTTCACCATCCTTAAAATCAAAAAAGCTTCCCATTTCATCAATTAAAGCAGGTGAACTCCAGTAGGAACCTATCTCTAAATCAGTAGCCACTAACCACATATTTTGAACAGCCATTGCTACCGCTGCTACTTCTTCCCATTCCGGTACCCTTTCTTTTGCATCTTTTTGCATACAAATTGCAATGATAGCTGCTGCTTTCTTAGGGTTCTCTTTTAGTTTGTTGTATTTAAATTCAGAAAATGTAGTTGCCGTCTCTTTGAATTTTTCAGCTAAAAACTCCCCCAATCTTGCTTTAGCGTCACCAGAAATCACTTTAAAACGCCAAGGTTCTGTTTTCTTGTGTGTAGGCGCCCAATTTGCCGCTGCTAAAATTTGATTAATTATATCTTTGGGTATTTCCTTATCAATATATTGATCGGGCATTACTGATCTTCTCGCCCTTATAAGCTTCTGTATTTCCATACTATTATAATCTATATTTTATTATGTATTTTATTTATTCAACCCCACCAAAACATAAATATTTAATCTCTTGGTAATCCTCCATTCCATACTTAGAACCTTCTCTTCCAAAACCGCTTTCTTTAATACCTCCAAAGGGAGCGACAGTTGTAGATATAAGTCCTGTATTTATACCCACCATTCCATATTCTAATGCTTCAGCTACTCGCCAAATTTTGGCATAATCTCTTCCGTAAAAATAAGATGCTAAGCCAAAAGGAGTATCATTGGCTTGGTCGATAACCTCTTCTTCGGTTTTGAATTTAAAAATGGAAGCTACAGGTCCAAAAATTTCTTCATGAAACAACAGCATATCCTTATTAACATTTGTCAAAATAGTAGGTTCAAATACAAGTGAGTCCGGAATTCTTTTCCCGCCAATTACTAAATTTGCACCTTTGCTTCGAGCATCTTTTACAATTTCTTCTACAAATGCAACCGCTTTTTCTTCTATTAATGGCCCTATAATAACATCTTTTTCAAACCCATTACCAATCTTCATTTCTTTGACCCTAGCCGTCAACTTTTTGACAAAACTGCCATAAACCGATTCTTGCACATAAAATCTATTTGTACATACACAGGTTTGGCCTGCATTTCTATATTTAGAAATCATCGCACCTTCTACAGCTGCATCAATATCAGCATCTTCAAAAACGATGAAAGGTGCATTTCCTCCTAGTTCCATAGAAACTTTCTTAACTGTCGCAGCGCATTGTGCTAACAATATTTTTCCAACAGCTGTTGAGCCTGTGAAAGATAATTTTTTTACAATTGTACTCTTACACAATTCTTTCCCTATCAAGCTAGAGTCGCTCCCTGTTACAATATTAATCACTCCAGCTGGAATTCCAGCCTCTTCTGCTAAAACTGCTAAAGCCAGCGCAGACAAAGGTGTTAACTTTGGAGGTTTAATAACGACAGTACAACCTGCAGCTAGAGCAGGTGCCACCTTTCTTGTAATCATTGCGTTTGGAAAATTCCAAGGCGTAATCAGAGCCACTACTCCAATGGGTTGTTTTAACGTTATAATTCTTTTATCTCTTTGATGTCCAGGGATAACGTCTCCATACCCTCTACGAGCTTCCTCAGAAAACCATTCTACAAAAGAAGCTCCGTATTTAATCTCTCCAATTGCTTCTTGTAATGGTTTACCTTGCTCCCAAGTCAGTATTTTACCTAAATCCTCAGCATGCTCAATCTGTAAATCAAACCATTTCCTTAGTAACCCAGCCCGTTCTGTTGCAGAGGTTTTTTTCCAGTCAATAAATGCAGTATTAGCCTTTTCTATAGCTTTTTGGACTTCGATAGCACTACAGTCAGCTACATTGGCAATCACTTCATTGTTAAAAGGATTTTTAACTTCAAAAGTTAATTGTGAGTTAGCTGCTACCCATTGACCATTAATAAATGCTTTGTCTCTAAGAAGTTTTGGATTATTTAATTTCATACGTAACCATTTAAAATAATTAATAGCAATAGAAGAAATGTTTATCTGGCCTAATTCAGCTAATTCCTCCTTTTATGTAAAAATAAATCCCTTTTGTTATTATAAATACTTTTAGCAGTTAAACTATTCCTAAAACTGCTTTACAGTATCTACACCATCAGAGCTTTTTCATTTGGACTAGTTACAAATTATTTAGAAAATTAATTTTCCCACTAGCCATTGTACAGTTACCAATTCTCCACTATTCCTTGTGAACAAAAAAAATATCATAATGCGGGAAACCGTATTCAAGCAACAATCGAAAGTAGTACTTTTGAAGCTCTAGATAGAACAACTTTAAGCCAATAGTTAATTTCTAAATAATAAAAGTAAAAAAATATAGTATATGTTTACAAAAGTGATAATTGCTGATGATATTGATTTTAATGATGTAGGCGCAGCTCAAGTACTGAAAGAACTTAACGTAGCCACAATCGATTATGCTAAATACTGTGATGAAGCCTTGTTAAAAATAAAAAAATCATTTATTGATAATGAACCATACGAGTTACTCATAACCGATTTATCGTTCAAAGCGGACCATCAAGTAAATAAACTGAATTCTGGAGAAGAGTTAATAGATGAAGTGAAAAAATTGTTTCCTTCTATAAAAATTATTGCATTCTCCATTGAAGACAGGCCTTATAAAATTAAACTTTTATTTGATCAGTTTCATATTGACGGCTATGTAATGAAAGGACGAAATACAATCTCTGAACTTAAAACTGCTATAACAAAAGCTTTTTTAAATGACACGCTTACTAAAACACCAGAACTCAATCATATCTTACAAGACAAGACTACAAACGAGATAAACGATTATGATGTGCAGATAATTAAACACCTGTCATGGGGAATTGCGCAGGAAAAAATGGAAGAAGAGTTTAAGAAAGCCGGAATTACTCCTCACAGTAAAAGCTCCATTGAAAAACACATTAACAAACTCAAGATATATTTTAAAGCTAATAACACAGTACATCTTGTAGCAATGGCAAAAGACTTAGGCATAATTTAAATAACCTCATACAAACTAAAAAACTCCTATGGGAGTTTTTTGTTTATTCATAACAGTACTTCTTTTCCAGTTTTCTAATTGTCATTGCTAATGCAAAAGTATAAAATACAAAAAACCCACTGAAAACAGTGGGTTTTTAAGTGAAGGCAGAAGGATTCGAACCTTCGACCGCCTGCTTAGAAGGCAGGTGCTCTATCCAGCTGAGCTATGCCTCCATTGCTCGTGTAAATAATCTAGTCGGGGTGGCAGGATTCGAACCTGCGGCCTCCTGCTCCCAAAGCAGGCGCGATAACCGAGCTACGCTACACCCCGAAAAACAAAACATTCTTTTTTAATATTTTACATCCCTATAAAATAATAAGCGGAGGGACAGGGACTCGAACCCTGGCACCGATCACTCGATGACAGTTTAGCAAACTGCTCCATTACCACTCTGGCACCCCTCCAAGCTCAGAGAACGTGTCTCGTTTTGCGGTTGCAAACTTAAGACATGTTTGAGTTTCTCACAACTATTTTTGCGATTTTTTTTAATGTTTTTGCACATTATTTTAAAAACTATTCACAATCAAACATATAGCAACAAATTAATTTTAGTTTTATTTTAATCAAAATATAATACGGCGATGAAAATCAGATTTTGTCCAAAAATGTTTAAATTTGCTACATAAACCAACATTATATAAGTTATGAACAAAAGAGTTGTTATCGTTTCTGCCGTTAGGACACCTATCGGAAGTTTTATGGGGGGATTATCTACAGTATCAGCACCAAAATTAGGGGCTATTGCTATTAAAGGAGCTTTAGATAAAATAAATTTAGATCCAAAATTAGTTGATGAAGTTTTTATGGGCAACGTAGTTCAGGCTGGTGTAGGACAAGCTCCTGCGCGTCAAGCAGCTATTTATGCTGGCTTAGCCGAAACTGTTGCTTGCACTACCATAAATAAAGTTTGCGCTTCTGGAATGAAGTCGGTTATGCATGCAGCACAAGCTATTCAATGTGGCGATGCTGAAATTGTTGTAGCAGGTGGTATGGAAAACATGAGTATGATTCCGCATTACATGCATTTACGTACAGCAACAAAATTTGGTCCAGCAACTATGGTTGATGGAATGCAAAAAGACGGACTTACAGATGCCTATGACAACAACGCAATGGGAGTTTGCGCTGACTTATGTGCTTCTGAATACAAGTTCAGTAGAGAAGATCAAGATAATTACGCTATTCAATCATACAACCGTTCGGCTACAGCTTGGGAAGCTGGGAAATTTGACAATGAAATCGTTCCCGTTGCCGTTCCACAAAGAAAAGGAGATCCTATAATCATCTCTAAAGATGAAGAATTTACCAATGTTAAAATTGACAGAATCCCTACACTTAACGCTGTTTTCACAAAAGAAGGAACAGTTACTGCAGCTAATGCCTCAACAATAAATGATGGTGCAGCAGCACTAATATTAATGAGCGAAGAAAAAGCATTAGAATTAGGTTTAAAACCTTTAGCTTATATAAAAAGTTATGCTGATGCGGCACAGGAACCAAAATGGTTTACAACAAGTCCATCAAAAGCATTACCAAAAGCACTAGACAAAGCTGGAATTTCAATCAACGATGTTGACTATTTTGAGTTTAACGAAGCTTTTGCTATTGTAGGTTTAGCCAATTCAAAAATCCTAGGATTAGATAATGATAAAGTAAACGTTAATGGTGGTGCTGTTTCATTGGGTCATCCTTTAGGATGCTCAGGAGCTAGAATCATTGTTACCTTATTAAATGTTCTAGAACAAAACAACGCTAAAGTTGGAGCCGCAGCCATTTGTAATGGAGGTGGAGGAGCTTCTGCTATTATTATTGAAAGAGCCTAAATAATTATAAATTTTCGGAGTAATGCTTTTGATACAATTAAATTTAAAGCATTGCTCCAAACTCATAAAGAAAGTTAAATGTTCGGAATTTGTAATCTGGCTATAATCCCACTTCGCTTCGAAGCAAGTGATAAAAGCGAAATTGTTTCTCAACTACTATTTGGAGAACATTTTAAAGTTATAGAACAATCAAAACAGTGGTATCGCATAAAAATGGGATATGATGGCTATGAAGGCTGGATTGACTCTAAACAATGCCAACTTATTTCTGAAACCAATTACAACTTACTATCTGAGGATACTATAATTTTGAATGCTGATTTGATCGAATACATCACCGGTCCATCAAATTTATTAATGCCTATTCCATTAGGTTCTTCATTATCCTTTTTAAACCATAGTGAAATCAATACGGCTAAATTTGATTTTGAAGGAACTAAGGTAAATGGAGTAAAAGAGAAGAAACACCTTATCAACACTTCTTTCTTATATCTAAATGCACCCTATTTATGGGGAGGCAAAACTCCTTTTGGAATTGACTGTTCTGGTTTCACACAAATGGTTTACAAACTTAATGGTTATAAGCTTTTAAGAGACGCATCAGAACAAGCAACTCAAGGAGAAGCTTTAAGTTTTATTGAAGAAAGTGAGCCTGGGGATTTGGCCTTTTTTGATAATGACGAAGGAAACATTATCCATGTAGGCATTATTATGGAGAACAACTACATCATTCACGCTAGTGGAAAAGTAAGAATCGACAGGCTAGATCATCTAGGAATCTACAATGCCGAAACTAATAAACACACGCACAAGCTTAGAGTTATTAAGAAAATAATTTAATCATAAAAAAAACCTATCTTATTCAGATAGGTTTTTTTTATATTCAATCAATTAGAACTATTGATTCATTTTAGCTTCTAATGCTTTTTTCTCAGCAGTCATTTCTAATGCACTGTAAACCCCTAAAAGAGTTCTTGATACATCTTCATTTTTTGGATCCACTTCTAGAGCTTTAACAAGGTAAGGTATCGCTCCTTTAAAAACATTTTGTCTTTGTGTTTTCAAAACAGCATAACGCTTCATGTCTTTATCAGAAGTTCCTAATTTATTCATTTCATCAATAATTGGCTTTTCGTTTTCTAACTTCAAAGCTGCCATATTAATATAAGCATTCAAATATTTAGGGTTAATTTCAATTGCTTTAGCATAATACTTTTCAGCATCAGCAGTATTTTTAGCATTTGCACTAAGTACACCTAAATTAAAGATCAAATCAGCATCGTTTGGATTTTGAACCAATACTTCGTTGATTAACTTTTTATATGTTTCATAATCTTTAGTCTCTAAATATAAATTAGCCTCTGTTAAAAGTAATGAAGAATCCTCAGGATTAGCTTTTCTAGCATCAGCAATCGCTTTTTTAGCCTCATCAATTTTACCGTTTTGAACCAAAATCAAAGCAATATTTTTATATATTTCTCCTCTTTTAGAAGGTAAAACCTCTGTTGTTGGCTTTTCGTGAGTTCCCATTTTCACCATTCTATCTCTCTCTTGAGCAGTTTTAAAAAGATCCTCTTCTCCAGACAGTTTATTTACTGCTAAATAATTAGTTCCTTTTCCAGAATAGTTCATTGTTTTTAACTCATTATACAACTTCAACGCATTATCATAATCTTGTGCATTAATGTAAGTAGATGCAGCGTAATACAAGTTTAAGGTGTCTTTTTTATCTAATAAATAAGCATCGTATAATTTCTTAGCACCTGTTGCATGCTTCTCCGCTTTTGAATCAGCAATAGCATTGTTAATCAATTTGTATTTGATTTTTGTAATAGAGTTAGCTGCCTCAGTTGAATACTTAGATTTACCTGAAGCTTTTTCAGCATCAATTAAATTCAAATAAGCTGCAGAAGCTAGCGACAAGTTTTTATCTGCTTCGATATTTTTATCAGCTAATTCTAAATAAGCATTTCCTTTTACAAAGAAAAACTGCGCTTTCTCAGAATCAGATGCATTTGCAATTAGCGATTCAGCCCCTTGTAAAATAGTTACAGCCTCTTTAGCTTCTCCTTTTTTAAGAGCTTTCTCAGCAGCTTTGATTTCATCTTTTTGAGCAAAAGTAGCTACTGATACCAATAAAGCTGATGCAAGTATTACATATTTACCTTTCATAATATTCCCTTTTTGTTTAAAATTATTCTTTTTTATTATTAATTATATTAAGCGTCATCGTCTGAATCGTCTTCCTCTTCATCGATTTCATCCTCTTCCACTTCGTCTTCTTCTGAATCATCATCATCGTCATCTGATCCTTCATCGACTAACTCTTCTAAAACAGGTTTAACTCTTTCTATTACCTCTACTTCGACAACATTACCATCTTCATCAACGATAACTTCTTCAACATCATCTTTCATTACCTTAGTTACAGCTGCAATAGAATCTTTACCTTTTAAGTTAATCAGTTTCACACCTTGAGTAGCGCGACCCATAACACGTAAGTCCTCAATAGCCATTCTAATTGTTAAACCTGATTTATTAATAATCATTAAATCATCAGCATCCGTTACAGCATTAATAGAAATCAATTGTCCCGTTTTCTCAGTAATGTTTAATGTTTTCACACCTTTACCTCCACGGTTTGTAATACGGTACACATCTTCTCCGTCTTCATCAACTAATTTAGTACGTTTTCCGTAACCGTTTTCTGTAACGACTAAAACTTGAGAATCATTTACTGCATCTTTATCTACAGTAACCATGCCAATCACTTCATCGTTATCATCCTTAAGCGAAATTCCACGTACTCCAGAAGCTGTTCTTCCCATTGGACGTGTCTTAGTTTCTTCAAAACGAACTAATTTCCCTGACTTAACAGCAAGGATGATTTGGCTTTCGCCATTCGTTAATTTTGCTTCTAATAACTCATCTCCTTCTTTAATAGTAATCGCAGCAACACCATTAACTCTCGGTTTAGAATATTTCTCTAAAGAAGTTTTCTTTACTTGACCTTTCTTAGTTACCATAACTAAGTTATGACTCTTAATATAATCTTGGTCTTTTAAATCTTGAGTACAGATAAATGCTTTTACTTTATCGTCGCTCTCAATATTAATAAGATTTTGAATTGCTCTACCTTTAGCTGTTTTATTTCCTTCTGGTATTTCATAAACACGCATCCAGAAACATTTTCCTTTTTGGGTAAAGAACATCATATATTGATGGTTAGTCGCCACAAACATGTGTTCTAAGAAATCTTGATCTCTTGTTCCTGCACTTTTTTGCCCTACTCCACCTCTATTTTGAGTTTTGTATTCAGATAAATTAGTACGTTTAATATATCCTGCATGCGAAATTGTAATTACAACATTTTCATCCGCAATTAAATCTTCGATACTTACATCTCCGCCCGAATATTCAATTATAGAACGACGCTCATCTCCGTATTTCTCTCTAATTTCTTCTAACTCTTCTTTGATTAAAGCAATTCTCAAATTAACATCAGCTAATAAAGCTCTTAAATGATCAATCAATTTCATGATCTCATCATACTCTGCTCTTAACTTGTCTTGTTCTAGACCCGTTAATTGACGCAAACGCATTTCTACGATTGCTCTAGCCTGAATATCAGATAATTTGAATCTCTCAATTAATTTCTCTCTAGCTTGCTCTGTGTTTTTAGATGCTTTGATTAACGCAATTACTTCATCAATATTATCCGATGCAATAATCAAGCCTTCTAATATATGAGCTCTTTCTTCTGCTTTGCGCAATTCAAACTGCGTTCTACGAGTTACCACATCGTGACGGTGCTCAACAAAATAATGAATCATATCTTTAAGATTCAACATTTGTGGACGACCTTTCACTAAGGCAATATTATTGACACTAAAAGAAGATTGTAATTGTGTGTATTTATATAAGGTATTTAAAACAACATTAGGAGTTGCATCACGTTTTAAGATATAAACGATACGCATACCATTTCTATCTGACTCATCACGAATATTCGCAATTCCTTCAATTTTTTTATCATTTACTAAGTCGGCAGTACGTTTGATCATATCTGCTTTATTCACTTGGTAAGGTATTTCTGTTACGATAATACATTCTCTACCATCCACTTCTTCAAAACCAACTTTGGCACGCATTACTACTCTACCTCTACCTGTTTTGAACGCTTCACGTACACCCTCATAACCATATATAACACCACCTGTAGGAAAATCTGGAGCTTTGATATGCGTCATCAACTCATCGATTTCAATATCATTGTTATCCATGTAAGCAAGTGTACCATTGATAACCTCTGTAAGATTGTGTGGTGGCATGTTAGTAGCCATACCAACAGCGATTCCTGTTGCACCATTAATTAATAAGGTAGGAACACGTGTGGGCATTACTTTTGGCTCATACAAAGTATCATCAAAGTTCAGTTGAAAATCAACAGTTTCCTTTTCGATATCAGCCATTATTTCTTCTGAAATCTTACGCATTCTAGCCTCAGTATAACGCATCGCAGCTGGGCTATCACCATCTACAGATCCAAAGTTACCTTGACCATCAACTAATAAATAACGCAAACTCCATTCTTGAGCCATACGAACCATGGCATCATAAACAGAGGTATCTCCGTGTGGGTGATACTTTCCTAAAACTTCTCCGACAATTCTAGCGGATTTTTTATGGGCTTTATTTGAAAAAACTCCTAAATCATACATTCCGTAAAGAACTCTTCGATGTACAGGTTTTAAACCATCTCTAACATCTGGAAGCGCTCTTGATACAATTACTGACATCGAATAATCAATGTAAGCTGATTTCATTTCATCTTCTATGTTAATAGGAATTAACTTTTCTCCTTCAGACATAAGTTGTTATATTAAAAAATTATATTAGTTTCAAAACGTGCCAATATACGGCTTTTTGAAATTTTTGAAAGCTTTTTGAACTACAAATTTAAATGATTTATTAACAAAATTATCCCTGCTTTTGTTTACTAATTTTAATCTTATATTAGCTTATTTCCTCTTTTTTTTGTCAATTAGCTGACAGATGATGTTAAGGAACGGTTTTTGTTTTTAAACTACTAATTCACTAAATTTACATTTACTAAATATATATTATGGATGATAATTTTTCACCAAGAGTAAAAGATGTTATTACCTACAGTAAAGAAGAAGCTTTACGACTGGGTCATGACTTCATTGGAACCGAACATTTAATGCTGGGCATTCTTAGGGATGGTAACGGCAAAGCAATACAAATACTTAATAACCTATCTGTAGACCTAGATCATTTGCGTAGAAAGGTAGAAATACTAAGCCCTGCAACACCAGGAACAGATATAAATTCAGAGAAAAAAAACCTACACTTAACACGTCAAGCAGAACGAGCACTTAAGACAACTTTTCTAGAAGCAAAAGTTTTTCAAAGTTCTTCTGTTAGCACTGCGCATTTATTGTTATGCATTTTAAGAAACGAAAACGATCCAACAACCAAGCTACTTAATAAACTTAAAATTGATTATGATGTAGCCAAAGAACAATATATAAATATGACACCTAACGAAGAAGAATTCTTGGAAAATTTACCAAGAGCAACAGACTCATATAACGATGACTTAGGACAAGATGACAGTCTTAAAGAAGGTAATTTTAATAATCCCGCCAATAAATCTAATAAGAAGTCCAAAACACCTGTTTTAGATAATTTTGGTCGTGATTTAACAGAAATGGCCGAGGAAGGAAAACTAGATCCAGTTGTAGGTCGTGAGAAAGAAATTGAACGTGTTTGCCAAATTCTAAGCAGACGTAAAAAGAACAATCCATTACTAATTGGAGAGCCTGGTGTGGGTAAATCTGCCATAGCCGAAGGTTTAGCGTTACGTATCATTCAAAAGAAAGTTTCTCGCATCTTATTCAATAAACGCGTAGTAACTCTTGATCTTGCCAGTTTAGTTGCTGGAACAAAATATAGAGGACAGTTTGAAGAACGCATGAAAGCGGTAATGAATGAATTAGAAAAAAATGATGATATCATTCTTTTTATTGACGAAATCCATACTATCGTAGGAGCTGGTGGAGCTACAGGTTCACTAGATGCATCTAATATGTTCAAGCCAGCATTAGCTAGAGGAGAAATTCAATGTATTGGTGCCACAACATTAGACGAATACAGACAGTATATTGAAAAAGATGGCGCGTTAGAGAGACGTTTCCAAAAAATTATTGTAGAACCAACTTCTGTTGAAGAAACGATAACAATATTAAACAACATAAAAAATAAATACGAAGATCACCACAATGTTATTTATTCACAAGAAGCAATTGAAGCTTGTGTTAAATTAACTGATCGTTATATGTCAGAACGCTTTTTACCAGACAAGGCTATTGATGCCTTAGACGAGGCAGGCTCTCGCGTTCACATTACTAATATTGAGGTTCCTAAAAAGATTCTCGATTTAGAACGTCAACTGGAAGAAATTCGTGAGTTAAAAAATGCTGTTGTTAAAAAGCAAAAATATGAAGAAGCGGCTAAACTTAGAGATGATGAAAAACGCATTGAAAAAGAACTAGCCATTGCCCAAGAACAATGGGAAGAAGATGCTAAAAACAATAGAATTCAAGTAACTGAAGATAATGTTGCTGATGTTGTTTCTATGATGACAGGGATTCCTGTGAATCGTATTGCACAAACAGAAAGCAACAAATTAGCCAAACTACCTGAGCTTATTGAAAGCAAAGTTGTAGGTCAAAAAGAAGCCGTTTTAAAAATTGCTCGTTCAATTCAAAGAAATAGAGCAGGTTTAAAAGACCCTAACAGACCTATTGGTTCATTTATCTTCTTGGGACAAACTGGAGTTGGTAAAACACAACTAGCTAAAGTTTTAGCCAAAGAATTATTCGACTCTGAAGATGCTTTAGTTCGTATTGACATGAGTGAATACATGGAGAAATTTGCCATTTCACGATTAGTGGGAGCGCCTCCAGGATATGTAGGTTATGAAGAAGGAGGACAATTAACTGAAAAAGTTAGAAGAAAGCCTTATGCAGTAGTACTACTGGATGAGATTGAAAAAGCACATCCAGATGTTTTCAACATGTTATTACAAGTGCTTGACGATGGTTATTTAACTGATAGTTTAGGTCGAAAAATTGACTTTAAAAACACGATTATCATCATGACTTCTAACGTAGGAGCGAGACAACTGAAAGACTTTGGTCAAGGGGTTGGTTTTGGAACTGCTGCCAAAGTTGCGCAAGCAGATGACAATTCGAAAAGTATCATTGAAAATGCTCTAAAGAAAACATTTGCTCCTGAATTTTTAAATAGAATTGATGATGTAATCGTATTTAATGCATTAGAGAAACATGATATTGATTTAATTATCGAAATTGAATTGAAAAAACTGTATGCTCGTATTGCTGAATTAGGTTACCAATTAAAATTATCTGATAAAGCAAAAGCATTTATTGCTGAGAAAGGTTTCGATAAGCAATTTGGCGCAAGACCACTTAAAAGAGCAATCCAGAAATACGTTGAAGATGCATTAGCTGAAGAAATTATAACTTCAAAAATTGCTTCTGGTGATGAAATATTTATGGATATTGAAGAAGGAGCTCAAGAATTAACCGTAAAAGTTCACAAAGCTGAAGAGCCTACAAACTTGCCTTAAAATAGAATTAAACAATTAATAACAAACCCGTTACGTTTTTATAAGCTAACGGGTTTATTCTTTACATAAATTCGCCTTATTTTTAAAAACAAATATTTACATTTGATTTTTATAAAACTGAATTAACAAAATCTATATATGTCTTTAAACAAAGTTATCCTGGGTAGTGAAGAGTGGTGTTCGTTTCCGGAATTAGGTATTCCAACGATAAAAGCTCGTGTAGATTCAGGTGCAAAAACATCTGCGCTGCATGCAATTAACATTGCTCCTTTTATTAAAAACGATACTAACTGGGTTAAGTTTGATATCAACCCGATACAAAACAATCTTAAAACCGTTATTCATTGCGAGGCTCCTTTAGTAGATAAAAGAATAGTAAAAAGCTCTAGTGGATTTAGAGAACAACGCTATGTTATCCAGACTTCCTTAGAAATTGGCGATTCTAAGTGGCCAATTGAAATGACACTTACCAATCGTGACTCGATGGGTTTTAGAATGCTTTTAGGTAGAGAAGCCATGAGCGGAAGAGTTCTTGTTGATCCTGAAAAGCAATATCTTTTAGGACAACCAACCACCGATAATTTAAAAGAATTATATAAAAATTCAGAGAAAGCCACTACGGGACTACGTATTGGAGTTTTGGCAAGTAATCCTGAATTATATAGTAACAAACGTATCATGGAAGCGGGAGAAATGCGTGGTCATGAAATGCACTTTTTGAATATCAAAGAATGTTATATGCGTTTAGATGCGCAAACTCCTGAAATTCATTATAGAGGCGGAATCATATTAAATCAATTTGATGCAATAATCCCTAGAATTAGACCAAGTATTACTTTTTACGGTTGTGCGTTAACACGTCAGTTTGAAGCATTAAAAGTATACAGTTTAAATTCAGCAAATGCGATTACACAGTCCAGAGATAAATTATTTTCACTTCAACTACTTTTAAATAGTGGTATTGGGATTCCTACTACAGGATTTGCAAACTCACCACTGGATACTAATGATTTGATTAAGATGGTTGGAGGTTCGCCTTTAATCGTGAAATTATTAGAAGGAACACAAGGAAAAGGTGTAGTTCTTGCTGAGACTAAAAAAGCTGCTGAGAGTGTGATTAATGCTTTCAAAAGCGTCAATGCTAACATCTTAGTGCAAGAGTTCATCAAAGAGGCTAATGGTAAAGATTTGCGTCTATTTGTAATTGATGGAAAAGTGGTGGCCACGATACAACGTGAGGCGATGCCTGGTGAATTTAGAGCAAATATTCATTTAGGTGGAACGGCTTCTGTTATTAAAGCCACTCCTGAAGAGAAAAAGATTGCTATCAAAGCAGCCAAAGCGATGGACTTAAAAGTTGCTGGAGTAGATATCATTCGTTCTTCAAAAGGGCCATTGCTATTAGAAGTGAATTCTTCTCCCGGTCTAGAAGGAATTGAAGGAGCAACTAATAAAGATATAGCTGGAGAAATGATCAAAGCCATTGAAAAAAACTTCAAAACAAGATTATAAATTATTCGATTTTATAAAATAATAGCAACAATCTAAACTTAAAAAAGTGGATCAATACCTCGATATTATTTTTCGCAGTGCTATGGTCTACTTTTTTATGGTTATAGCCTTACGCGTTTTTGGGAAGAAAGAATTATCCCAACTCAATACTACTGATGTCATTTTGATATTACTCATTAGTAATTCCGTTCAAAATGCCATGGTAGGTGCTAATGACAGTCTGTATGGCGGCCTTGTTGCAGCTACTGCCCTATTTACTATAAATTTTGCTTTGAAAAAGCTAATGTTTAGGTTTCCACAGCTTAATAGTTTTATTCAAAACAAACCTGAGATACTAGTTCACAACGGTACCTTAGAATTCAAAACCTTAAGCCGACTCAATATTACCTCTGAAGAGTTAAGGGAAGCCATGAGAGAACATGGCGTAGAACATTTTAAAGAAGTAAAATTAGCCATGTTAGAAGTAGATGGTAACATCAGTATTATTACTGGTAATGATCAATTAAAGCAAACCCATTATAAGCGAAAGAAAAAGGCCAAAAAAACCATACGTTAATAAATGGCTAGCGTATTTATTAGTTTTATAATAAAAAAAAAAGCATCCAAGTTTACTATAAAACTTGGATGCTTTTTTATTTTTAAAGTAGTAATGCTATCTAGATAAATACACTTAGTATATAATACACTAAAGCTGCTAACAGACCCGAAACTGGTATTGTCAAGACCCAAGCCCAAAGTAAACTTACCGTAACACCCCAACGCACAGCAGAGACACGTTTTGTCAAACCAACTCCAATGATTGATCCTGTAATGGTATGTGTTGTACTTACAGGCACCTTAAAATGCTCTGTAAAGTAAAGCGTCAAAGCTCCAGCTGTTTCAGCTGCTACACCTTCAAACGAGGTTACTTTTGTGATTTTAGAACCCATTGTTTTAACAATTTTCCATCCTCCACTTAGTGTTCCTACAGCAATTGCGGTATAACAAGCTAGCGGAATCCATTCTGGCATCACTCCTTTTATTCCTTTTTCATCATTAGGCAACACCACTTGTAACCATTCTGGCAGACTTATAATATCTACACCACTAGTTTTAATATAAACTGCTACAGCTGCAGCGATAATCCCCATTACTTTTTGCGAATCATTTCCACCATGCCCTAAACTAAAAGCTGCTGACGATAACAACTGCATTTTTTTCAATACAGCATCGGCTCTATGTAAATTTAAGCTACTAAATACTAATGCAAAAACTGACATCGATAAAATGATAAAAGCAACTAAAAACCATTTTATATTATGTGATTCAAATAGAACACTCCAAAAAACAGAGCTTGCAAATCTTGGGTTTTCTATTTTGTCGAAAGGAACCATTTGATTATAAACAAATACAATAGACGCAACCATTAAAGCGATAGTAAACAATTTTGGAAGAATTGTTTTCTTAGAAGCATTTAGCAACCAAATAGATATAAAATACGACATTACTGCTCCTAAAAGCGGCGCCAACACAATAAATGCAATGATAATAACAACTCCAGAAGGCATACCACCCTCTTTTCCTGCTTTGTACCAACTTACAATATTGTACCAATGTTTGATGTGTTCTACTCCATCTTCAACAATAACATAATCAGAAAAACCATGTACTGCAATAGCATGAGCAATAGCGGCTCCTGCAAATCCACCAATTAATGTGTGTGAAGAACTGGATGGAATTCCTTGCCACCAAGTAATTAAATTCCAAATGATTGCCGCAACAACTCCCGCAAGAATCACTGTCAAATTTATTTGACTAGCATCGGCTGTTTTTGCAACTGTATTAGCAACACCTAAACCAAAAACCCAATACGCCAAGAAGTTAAAAAAGGCGGCCCAAAGAACAGCTTGAAATGGCGAAAGTACTTTGGTGGCAACTACAGTAGCAATGGCATTTGCAGCATCGTGAAAACCATTGATGTAATCAAAAATCAAAGCCAATACTATAATAACTATAAGTAGAGTAAACATATTTTTAATTGAAAGATTGAGAAATTTTCGAAATTCTTAAGAATGTTTAACCGCAATTGATTCTAACACACTTGCAACACTTTTACATTTATCAGTAGCTGTTTCTAGAACAGATAATACTTCTTTGTACTTAATAATGTTTTTTGCATCTGTTTCGTTTTCGAAAATTTCAAAAACCGCTTTATTATAAACGGTATCTGACTTATTTTCTAATTTGCTAATTCTAGCACAAGCAGCAGTAATACTTGGAATGTTTTTTAAATTTCTCAATTCTTTTACTGCCGTATCGATATTTTGACAAGCTTCAAGATTGATTTCGGTTAATTTTCTAATTGATTTCGTAATTTTATCTACCTGGTACAAACGCATGATACTTGATGCTCCATGCAAACGATCGGCCACATTATCAATTGAAGTAATCAAGGAGTGAATATCTTCTCTATCAAAAGGAGTGATAAAATTTCTACTCAGCTCTAGATTAGTTTGGCGTGTTATATCCTCACCTCTTTGCTCTAATGTATCAATTTTAGCAAAAAGCTCTTCTCTTTCCTTCAATGGAAGATTAACTGCTTCGTGCAAATTAGAAGCTAATTCAATTAAATTACTTGATGCTTCTTCAAAAAGAGGAAAGAATTTTTTATCTTTCGGTACTAAAAACTGGAAAAGACTATTTAATGACATTTGTTATGTTTTTTTAAGGACGCAAATTTAGTTGATTTTTTTATTCGAAAACTAATCTAATTCAATAATTCATCTTCTATTTGAAAACTGTTTAAAAAGGCCACGGTTTTCTCTATGTCATAATGTAAGATTCTGTCTTCTTTAACTATAGCAACTTCTTCGCGATAAGCAGTTAAAAACATCTCTATAAAATCACTGGATTGCAAAGGTCTTCTGTAGTGAACCGCTTGAGAGGCATTCATTAATTCAATCGCTAAAATACGCTCTAAATTATCCATAACGCGCAACGCTTTTGTAGCGCCATTAGCTCCCATACTAACATGATCTTCTTGACCATTACTAGATACAATACTATCTACACTGGATGGTGTTGCTAATTGTTTGTTTTGACTAGCTATACTTGCAGCGGTGTATTGCGGAATCATAAAACCGGAATTCAAACCAGGATTATCCACTAAAAAGGCAGGCAGATTACGCAATCCTGATATTAATTGATAAGTTCTTCTTTCCGAAATACTTCCTAATTCTGCCAAAGCAATAGCCATAAAGTCTAGGGCTAAAGCCAAAGGTTGTCCGTGGAAATTACCACCCGAAATGATCTCATCGCTATCAATGAATATATTAGGATTGTCTGTAACCGAATTAATTTCTGTTTTAAATACTTTTTTCACATAATCAATCGCATCTTTTGAAGCGCCATGCACTTGAGGAATACATCTAAAAGAATATGGATCTTGGACATGCGTTTTTTCTTGAGCAATGATTTCGCTACCTTCTAAAAATTCTTTAACTCGATCTGCTGTCACAATTTGTCCTTTATGTGGTCTAATGAAATGAATCAACTCATGGAAAGGCTCTATTCTTCCGTCGAAACCTTCTAATGAGATCGCTCCAATTAAATCAGCCAAATAAGAGAATTTCTTCGCCTTCATTAAAATATGGGCGCCATAAGCACTCATAAATTGTGTCCCGTTCAATAAAGCCAAACCTTCTTTGGACTTTAACACAATAGGTTCCCAATTAAAATGTTGCATTACAACGCTGGTATGCACTTTTTTTCCTTCAAAATAGACTTCGCCTTCTCCTAACAATGGCAAAGATAAATGCGCTAATGGCGCTAAATCTCCTGAAGCTCCTAGAGATCCTTGTGTATAAATAACTGGTAAAACATCATTATTGTAAAAAGCGATTAGGCGTTCTACGGTTTGTGTTTGTATTCCTGAATGACCATAGCTTAACGACTGTATCTTTAACAACAACATTAATTTTACAATAGCCAGAGGCACTTCCTCCCCTGTTCCGCAGGAATGTGATTTTACAAGGTTTTCTTGTAGCTTAGAAAGGTTTTCATTCGAAATTTTGACATTACAAAGCGACCCAAAACCTGTGTTTATTCCATATATTGGAGCAGAATGTGATGCCATCTTTTGATCTAAATATTCACGACATTTTTGAATATTAACTTTAGCTTCTTCTGATAGTGCTAAACTTTTATGTTGACTAATAATTTCCTGAACGATTTCTAGCGAAAGAATTTCAGTACTTATATAATGTGTATTATCCATTAGGTTTTCCATTTTGAGTGCCAAAATTCAATAAATCAATATTAATAAACAACATATATTACTTATAATTTAAAATTCAGCTTGAAATAAAGCTCTTTTCTAAAATTCCTTCATTTATACTACAAAAAAATACAAACAGATTTAGTGTCTATAGTAGCATCATTTTTATCTCTAAAATCAGTAGCTATCGCTGCAACTAAATAGAGAACGTTTCAAATCATAGCTATTCAGGCAAGTATTTCAACACTACAAAATTGCCGAAAATTAGGATTTACAACCTATTTAAATAGTTGAGATAAGAGTTAAATTATCAATCGTCTTTATAAAATGCCTTTATTATAAGAAATATGGAACATGACAAAGATATAATGCTGATTTTTAAAATATTCGCAAAAAGGCCCCAACTGTTTTTTGCTCTTTATAAAAAGATGTATTTTTGAAAAACACAATGAAAAGCAATAGCACTACATATCACTCTTCGATAAAGACTCTAATTTTAGGGGGCACTGCTGTTACAACTACTTTTACTACAACTACTACTACCCCTTAGGGGTATACATTATTACATATAGTCCTATTTTATAGTTGTTTCTTTTAAGAAATAAAAATCCTTGGGTGAATAAAAAAAATCCCCTTTTTCAAAATCAAAATGCACAATATGAAAGTATTAAAATTTGGCGGAACTTCCGTAGCCAATGCCATAAATATAAAACTAGTCTTAAATATCGTACAACAGCAAGCGAAACAAGACCAATTAATCGTAGTGGTTTCTGCACTTAGTAAAGTAACCGACTTGCTGCAATTAGCCGCAACAATAGCGGCGTCAAATGACGAAAGTTATAAAGAAATCGTTGCCGAAATTGAGAAAAAACACATCGATACTCTTAAAGAGTTAATTCCTGTAAGTGAACAAAGTAGTTTATTAAGTCATGTAAAACGCATCATCAATCACCTGGAAACCTTATTAGATGGTTGTTTCTTATTAGGCGAATTATCAAATAGAACATCTGATACTATTTTAAGTTTTGGAGAATTACTTTCTTCCTATATTATTGCCGAAGCGCTGAAGCAAAACCTTAAAAGTAGCAGCTATAAAGACAGCCGCGAACTAATAAAAACGAATAACAACTTTGGAAAAGCGGCAGTCAATTTTGAAATTACTAACCAACTGATTGCTTATTTCTATGATGAAAATGATGCTCAAGTAGTAATTATGCCCGGTTTTGTAGCAGCGACACAAGAAGGAATCACAACTACCTTAGGTCGTGGTGGCTCTGATTACACAGCAGCAATTATAGCTGGAGCGCTAAATGCAACTGAATTAGAAATATGGACAGACGTAAACGGTATGTTCACTGCCAATCCAAAAGTGGTGAAGCAAGCGCAACCTATTGCTAACATTTCGTATCAAGAAGCGATGGAATTATCGCATTTTGGCGCCAAAGTGTTATACCCACCAACAATCCAACCTGTTTTAAGAAAAAACATTCCAATTCTAATTAAAAACACTTTTGAGCCAGAAGCCGAAGGAACTTTTATTTCGAATAATGCTGTTGCAAATGGCAATCCGGTAAAAGGAATCAGTCATATTGACAACATCACTTTGATTACGTTAGAAGGCCCTGGAATGATTGGTGTTTTAGGTTCTTCAAAAAGATTGTTTGAAACGTTATCACTGGCTAATGTCAATGTTATTTTTATTACCCAAGCCTCATCAGAACATTCTATCTGTATCGGAATTTTGAATTCAGATGCGCATGCCGCTGAAGAAGCCATCAATAAAGCCTTTGAAATTGAAATATTACAAAACAAAATCGAAGCTTGTATCGTAGAAAAAGATTTATGTATCATTGCTTTGGTTGGTGAAAACATGAAAAACCACCAAGGATTGAGCGGAAAAATGTTTAGTACGTTAGGTAAAAACAATGTGAATATTCGCGCGATTGCTCAAGGTGCTTCCGAAAGAAATATATCGGCAGTTATTAATGAGCGAGATGTGAAAAAAGCCTTGAACACACTTCACGAACGCTTTTTTGAAGACAATACTAAACAATTGAACCTCTTTGTAATGGGTGTGGGTAATGTAGGAGAAAAATTCATTGACCAAATCAACCAACAAAAGAAATATTTAAAAGACAACCTAAAAATAAACCTGAGAGTGATTGCCTTGGCTAATTCTAGAAAAATGCTTTTTGATGAAGAGGGTATTGATTTAAAATCTTGGCAAAACAACCTAGACCAAGCTGAAAAAGCAGATCCACAATTGTTCATCGAGCAGGTGAAGAACCTTAATTTACGTAACAGTATTTTTGTAGACATCACAGCAAACGAAAGCGTTTCTCAAACCTATGCTCAATATTTAAGAGAAAGTGTTGCCGTGGTAACTTGTAATAAAATTGCCTGTTCATCGGCGTTTGACAATTATAAAAACCTAAAAAGTTTATCTCGAAGATACAATGCTCCATTCTTGTTTGAAACGAATGTTGGTGCAGGATTACCGATTATTGATACGGTTAAAAACTTAGTAGCATCTGGTGATAAAGTGAATAAAATTCGAGCCGTTTTATCAGGTAGTTTGAACTTTATCTTCAACAATTTTGATGCAAATCATTCTTTTCATGATGTAGTAAAAGAAGCTGGTGTACAGGGATTTACTGAGCCTGATCCAAAGATTGATTTGAGCGGAATAGACGTTGCTAGAAAAATCCTGATTTTAATTCGCGAAAGCGGTTATAAAATGGAAATTGAAGAGATTGAAAATAAATCTTTCCTTCCTGTTGCCTGTATGGAAACTGTAAATAATGAAGAATTCTTTAAATCTTTGATTGAACATGCTGCTCATTTTGAAGGAATTTTGGCAGAGGCCAATGCCAAAGACAGCCGTTTAAAATTTGTTGCGCAATTTGAAGATGGAAAAGCTAGCGTTGGTTTACAATTCATCCCAAAAGACCATCCTTTTTACAACTTAGAAGGAAAAGACAATATCGTATTGTTTTACACTGATCGTTATGTCGACCAACCTTTATTGATAAAAGGTGCGGGTGCTGGAGCTGCAGTTACCGCTTCGGGGATTTTTGCAGATGTGATTAGGATTGGAAATATATAATTAGTCGTAAAGTCGAATGTCAGAAAGTCTGAAAGACACAAAAGGAACTTTTAGACAATTTATACGACTTTGCCACTTTAAGACTTTAGACTTTAGACTTTAAGACTCATAACATGAATAAAATAAAAATATTTTGCCCCGCAACCATTGCTAATCTCTCTTGTGGATTTGATGTCCTTGGATTGTGTTTAGACAATGTGGGTGACGAAATGATTATTCGAAAATCAGATCAAAAAGGAATTCGTATCACTAAATTAGTCGGTGCCGATTTGCCATTAGAAACCGAAAAAAATGTAGCTGGAGTTGCGGCATTAGCGATGCTAGAAGCGTTAAATTCAGATGCGGGATTTGATATCGAAATCTACAAAAACATCAAAGCCGGAAGCGGAATTGGGAGTAGCGCTGCCAGTTCAGCGGGTGCGGTTTTTGGAATCAATGAATTGTTAGGAAGACCTTTCGAAATTAAAGATTTGGTTCCCTTTGCGATGCAAGGCGAAAAACTAGCTTGTGGTAACGCTCATGCAGATAATGTTGCACCTGCTCTACTGGGCGGATTTACATTAGTAAGAAGTTATAGTCCGCTTGATATTATTAAAATCGAAAGTCCATCAGAATTATACGCCACAGTAGTGCATCCTCAAATAGAATTAAAAACATCCGATGCGCGCTCGGTTTTAAAACAAACGGTTTCCCTAAAAAGCGCTATCATGCAATGGGGAAACGTAGGCGGATTAATTGCTGGTTTGTATACTAAAGATTACGAATTGATTGGTCGCTCATTGCATGACGAAATTGTCGAGCCTTTGCGATCCGTACTGATTCCGGGATTTGATTTAATCAAACAAACTGCTTTAGAAAATGGAGCTTTGGGTTCTGGAATATCGGGTTCTGGGCCTTCTATTTTTGCTTTGAGCAAAGGAGAAACCACCGCAAATAAAATCGCCAAAGCCATGAGTGCTGTTTATGACGAGATGAAATTACCATATGAGATTCATGTTTCAAAAGTGAATCCCGATGGCGTGAGGATTTTATAATACCGAGTCAGATACCAAAATGGATCAGTGAAATAATAGCCGCAGATTCACTGATTTTTAAAAATTATTTTTAATCTGTGAATCTGCGGTAAAAGATTTAAGAAAATATAAGTTACAATGAAATACTACAGTTTAAACCATAACGCACCAAAAGTTTCTTTTCAAGAAGCAGTAATACAAGGATTAGCAAGCGATAAAGGATTGTACTTTCCGGAATCGATAACACCTTTACCTCAAGATTTTTTTGATACTATCGAAAATCTTAGTAACGAGGAAATTGCTTTTCAAGCAATTCGCCAATTTGTAGGCGATGAAATTGCGGAAAGCCAACTAAAAGAAATCATTGCCGAAACACTGTGTTTTGATTTCCCGATTGTAGAAGTGGAAAAAGGCATTTATTCCCTTGAATTATTTCATGGTCCTACAATGGCTTTTAAGGATGTGGGTGCCCGATTTATGTCGCGCTGTTTAGGCTACTTTAACAAAGATAAAAAAGACAGTAAAAATACCGTTTTGGTGGCAACCTCTGGAGATACAGGTGGAGCGGTTGCTAGCGGATTCCTAGGTGTTACTGGCGTTGAAGTCATTATTCTCTACCCTTCTGGGAAGGTGAGTGACATTCAAGAACGTCAATTGACCACTTTGGGACAAAATATTAGAGCACTAGAAGTAGACGGCGTTTTTGATGATTGCCAGGATATGGTTAAAAAAGCCTTCTTAGATGAAAGCTTAAAACATCACAATCTGACTTCGGCGAATTCAATTAATATTGCACGCTGGTTGCCACAGATGTTTTATTTCTTCTTTGCCTATAAAGCATTAAAAAAACAAAATAAACCGTTGGTTTTCTCTTGTCCAAGTGGGAATTTCGGAAATATTTGCGCTGGAATTATCGCCAAAAAAATGGGCTTGCCAGTAGCACATTTTGTAGCATCTACAAACGTAAATGACACCGTTCCTCGTTTCTTAGAAAACGGAATTTACGATCCTAAACCGTCCAAAGCAACGATTTCGAATGCGATGGATGTAGGAAATCCATCTAACTTCATTCGTATTCAGGAAATGTATCAAAATGATTTAGAGCAGTTCAAAAAGGATTTTTCTTCTTTTACCTTCTCAGATGCTGAAACTTTAGAAGCCATGAAAACCATTTACAATACTGACGGTTATATAGCAGAACCACATGGAGCTGTTGGTTATTTAGGATTGAAAAAAGAATTAGAAAACCACCCAAATGCACTTGGTATTTTCTTAGAAACCGCGCATCCAATCAAGTTTTTGGATACGGTAGAACCCACATTAAACGTAAAGCTGCCTATTCCTGCACAAATAGAAAGTGTTATGAACAAGGAAAAAGTAAGTACTAAGATTAAAACCTACGAGCAGTTTAAAGCGTTTTTAGGATAAGACTTAAATAACATTTAAATATACAAACGACTGGAGAGTGATTTTCAGTCGTTTTTTTATGATTTATTTGGGCATGCCGCTACTTCCACTCCGTTGCAGTAGCGTCGGGCTGTACGTTGCAATCTCCCGAAGAAAAATCGGGAGGATTTCCACTGCCATCCCTCATGCGAAAAAAGAGCAACTACAATTATATCAAGAATATCATGCAGTACAGGAACAGCCCATTAAAGCCTATTTGAGGCCCAGATACAGTGCAAAAAATTAGATCAATTTAGTGGATCAAACTTACTCAGTTAAATCTTATTGGAATAAAGAATCCTTTAGCTATTTATTTAACATATAATGAGATTTTATACTGAAAATACATCTTATAAAGCGAGATATATTATCTCTATATTTGTTTAGAAACGGCAACTCAGTAGCGACAATCTACCTCCAAGTGGGTGGATTGTCGCTATTTTATAGACACTATAAATAGGTTATGGGTAAGGCGGCCAAAATTGCGCTGAAACCTCAGCTCCCCAAAATGTAGCACGCTGCGAAAATGTCTCTAACGTTGAGAAATTTAAAAGTTTTATTGTATCCGAAATTGTCAAAAAAATCTTCTGACTTTTACAAACAAAACATACTTCCTAAGTGTCTATACATTACCCAGCCATGCTAGCTGCTCTATATCCAAAATTGTCTGCAACGTTTAATCAGCAACAAAAGTCAGGAGACTTAGATAGCTTCTTATATACTAGTAAAATTTTAAAATTTTGCAAATTTAGGAGGCATTGCGAAGCGGAGCAATGATAATTGGTGAAACAGTAATAAGATTCGAAAAAAATAAGGACTAAAAACTGTTTTAAGCTAGCGGAAATTTAGGGGAATTACCGTTTTTTTATCGTATTTTGGTTCAGCCGAAAATAATCGTATGCGTAAGTTTCAAACATTTAGAACCGCGAGAACGTCGGCGACAATTTTGAGAAAAACGAGATAATATAATATTTTAAAAGTATAAATTATGCTGAAATTTTGGTTAATTGCTATTTTGATTTTTATTGTTTCAACATATATATTGTCGAAATTTACGTTGAAATCAAACAGAGAAGAAACTGGTGAACGAATTTGGAGATTTGGGAATGGAAGGTCTGTTTATTGGCGCATACTTACTTTGTGCAGTTTTGGAATAACTGTTGTTATAATGCTTATTATGCATTGGATTGGAATTCCTATTATTTAAAATAAGTGATTTAAGAGTAAATAAATGCAGACATTCTTTTCTTGAAAATAAAACTAAATAAAACTACCACCAACATACGTTGATTCCGATTGCAGAATATTGTAGAATTGCAGTTTTAATACGTATTATCTTTTCACCAAAAATACTCGTCTTCGAAGTCAGCAACAATCGCAAGCGCGGGAAGGTTGGCACGAATAAGTATTCGAGGCAAAAAATAAAAATCCCGTTTTGGGAACTTTTTTTATTATCTTTGAAAAAAATTAATTCATTTGAGAGTAATCGCTAAAAAAATATTACAAGATTTTTGGGAGATACACGGTGATTGTGAACAACAATTAAAATCATGGTTTCAGGAAGCAAGTACCGCTGAATGGAAAAACCCAAATCAAATAAAATTAGATTATCCTAGCGCTAGTATATTAAATGAAAATAGAATAGTTTTCAATATTAAAGGAAATAATTATAGATTGATTGTTAAGGTAACTTATGAATATCAAATGATTTGGATTAGATTTATTGGAACACATGCAGAATATGACAAGGTTAATGCAGATGAAATTTAAATAATATGGAAATCAAACCTATAAAAACAGAAAACGATTACAATCAAGCTTTACAAAGACTTGAAGTAATCTTCGATGCAAAAAATGGCTCTGCCGAAGGAGACGAACTTGAGGTGCTCGGTATTTTAATTGACAAATATGAAAATGAAAAATTTCCTATCAGCTTACCAGATCCCATTGAAGCAATTAAATTTAGAATGGAACAAATGGGTTACAATCAAAATGATTTAGCAAATATTGTAGGTTTGAAAAGTCGTGCAAGCGAAATTTTAAACCGAAAAAGAAAGCTTTCCTTGGAAATGATAAGAAAATTACACGAAAGTCTACATATACCAACTGACGTTTTAATTCAATCTTATTAAAAGTACTTCACTAAAATACGACTGTAGGGAGTTATGAATTTAGGGTAATTACCCAGCTCTTCAAAGAGTTGCATACTACGCAAACATCTCTGACTATGCGCAATTTAAATGTTTTTATTTAAACTGAAATCATCAAAAAAGTCTCATGACTTTTACAAACAAAACATACTTTCTAACTATCTATACATTACTCAGCCAGTCGGGAAGTTTTGTGAAGCGATGAAGCCCTAGTTGTTCAATCAAAAACTTTCATTATACAACAAATAGGCTAGGGAAACTTAGTCAGAATTTTTATTCAATACGGGAATGGAAGTAGGAATTGCGTGAGGGATAGCAGCTAGCTACCGAAGTAGCGTGTATAGCCCGACAGTATTGCTACAAGGGGCTTTATCAACGCAAAGCTAAGTAAGCCCCTTGATGGAATGCTGGCACGCCCAAATAATTCATTTTAGAATTGAAAAACTATTTTTTTAAGTCCATTGTTAACGATAGCACCTCTACTTTCCTTTGAATGAATTTAATGATTTTTTAGCTAATGCAAAGTATAGGTGAGCAGCCCGCTTGTGAACACAAACAAAAGCGAATAAACATGATCTAAAAAAGCACGGGCAAGATGCTCATCCAGCTCCGTAAATATCATAAACGCTATTCCCTTCCTTATAGAACTGCTTTTTTCTTTGCAAAATGAAGTGTATTATCCGAGGTTATCGCCTACTTGTTTTTTTGCCCTCATAACTTTTCTTATATTTGAAATACGATTGACGTCACGCTATAAATAATTAGGTTTTTCAACATCTTAGACGCTAATCTTTCATAAACCTAAATCCGTTTTTACAAGCGGTAAATTATTTACACTACTAATTTATTTTAGAAGTAATAAAAACGTTTATTAGGAATAATACAACTCCGTAATTAACTACTATGCAGCAAAAAAACGATTCCCATACAAGTCCAGAATACGCTCTTTCCTTTCAAAAAAAGGTATGGATTACAACCGCAATAATTGCTTTTACAGTTTGTTTATTATTAATTTTTAAAGCGACTTTCAGTGTTTTTATATTAATACTAGCGGGAACGCTGATATCCATCTTTTTTAGAGGAGTAAGCGACTTTATAAAACGCAAAACAAAATGGAAAGAGAAAGTCTGCGTCATCATTTCGATTTTGGGAACCTTACTCATAGTGGCAGGATTATTTTGGTTAATTGGCGCGAAGGTGCAGACACAAGTCAATGATCTAGTGGAAACTTTGCCTAAAACTATCGAGAATGTGCAACAGAAAATGAACAATAGTGCACTAGGGGAAGCAATCATTGATAAACTATCTACTAAAAAATCAACAGATAAATTTCAGGTTTTTGCAGGCCAGTTTTTTCAATCTACTTTTGGCGTATTTGCAGATGTCTATGTAATTCTGTTTATTGCCATATTCTTTACCGTAGCACCACAAACGTACATTAATGGCTTAGTACAATTAATTCCTGTAAAGGGACAAAAGAAAGCAAATGAGGTCATTGATAAATTAAGCAGGCAGTTGCGCAACTGGTTAAAAGGAAAATTATTCTCAATGTTTATCGTCTTTGTACTTACAGCGATAGGATTAGCTGTCATCGGTATACCGCTTTGGCTGGTATTAGCGCTTTTGGCAGGTCTAATAAGTTTTATACCTAACTTCGGACCGTTACTGGCTTTAATACCCGCTGTCTTGGTGGCACTGATGCAAAGTCCACAAACGGCGCTCCTAGTTGTGGGATTGTATGCGTTTATTCAATTTGTTGAAAGTAACTTTATTACTACGCTGGTGCAACAAAAATTACTAGACCTCCCTCCAGCACTAATCATCATTGCACAGCTGCTGATGGGAGCCTTAACTGGTGGCTGGGGTTTAATTCTAGCAACACCCATAATCGTTATTGTCATTGTATTAGTTCAAGAATTGTACATCAAAGAACGAGAACAGTAAAAGCTGTATTTAAAATTTCTATTTCAGAATATGGATAATAGAATGCTGCTGTTATTTTGATTTTCTTATTGAACTTCTAAAAAATGGGAAAAGTTGGTTGTTCGAAAGCTACTTATACTCCTATAAACTCAAATCAAAAGCCAATAATCGTATTTAACGGCGCTATTCCTATAATAATGATTAATTTTACAATAAACATTAAATACACAATAGCACGATGAAAAAACTAAAACTAATTGCTCTTGCAATGATCATGGTTAGCGCAGTAAGCTGTAAAGATGCTAACAAGAGTACTGAGGAGACTACTACTGATATCCAAACTACTGAAACAACCACCGCTGGAAATTATAGTGTCATAAATGACTCTACCAAAGTGAGTTTTGTTGCTTACAAAACCACTGATAAAGTAGCTGTAGGAGGAAAGTTTAAAGAAATTAACCTAACAGATACAAAGCAAGGAAAAACAGCATTAGAAGCTTTGAATGGTACAAAATTTAGTATTCCGGTAAGTAGTTTATTTACTAATGATGCGTCAGGAACTAGAGATCCTAAAATTTTAAAATTCTTTTTTGGAGTGATGAAAAATAGCGAACTTATCTCTGGGGAGTTTAAAGTTGCTGGCGATAATAGCTGTTCGATTGATGTGACCTTAAACGGACAAACAGCAAACATTCCTTTACAATATACTACTACTAGTGATACTAAATTGTCTTTTGACGGTGTTATGAATTTAGAAAAATGGGATGGTTTAGCGGCTGTTGCTTCAATTAACAAAGCCTGTGAAGCCTTGCACACGGGTACAGATGGTGTCAGTAAAACTTGGAGCGAAGTAGCGGTTCACGCCGATGTTGTATTCAACAAGATGTAAAAATATATAGTTTATGCTATAAAAAAAGCTCCTCACATTTTACTAATTGAGGAGCTTTTTTATTTTTTATCGAATTTGAATTACATGCCTTTGAAATCAAATTTTTGTCCACCAATAGAGGCTTCATACATCAGTCCGCCTTTTTGCATAGTAAAAACCATCACGCCATCAGTATATTTTACGTTTGCAGAAGCACCTTCAGTGGCAGCAACTGCAGAGGCTTGTGCTGAAAATTCAAAACGACTCGCTTTGAAACGCTCTAACTCTGATTTGCTTTCAAAAAAGATGACTTCACGATAGGCTTGTCCTCCGGCTTGAAAACCAATACTTAGCTGAGACAACTTTGCCATTCCAACTATGGCACCATCTTCGTAAACCACTCCGTTACCAGCAGCAGCACCAATACCTAAACCTCCTTTTCCTACATTTGGAAAAATAACATATCCAGCTGCATTGTCAAACAGACTCTGCATCAGGGCATCGCTTTTTATAAATTCTACTTTCGCTGCCTTACTATCCGCTATAATTTTTGCTTTTTTAGAACTTGATTGTCCGAACATAGGGCTAATTGTTAGCATTAAAGCCACCATAATCAACCCGATACTATTTAATTTTTTCATGATTATTTTTTATTTAGGATTACTCTTTTTTTACTTTACTCAAAGATAAAACATTTATAGCTTTTAAGGGCAAACTATCTGAATAACAATGTTATAACATTGTAATCTAGTGTTACACTCTAGTCACCTAATTCCTTCTAAAACACTAATTTTCCGTTCGTTACTGCGTTTTTGTTTTTTCAAAACGGCGTAAGGGATTGCGGCGATATCCTTTATTTTTTTTAAATAAAGATTAAGCCAAAAGCCCGACCCCAAAGCTGTAGTGATTCTCTTTAATGTGTTATCTTTCTGCTTTGGGGTTACGCCCAAAACAGCGCACTACTACAGTTTTTACTACAGTTATCCATCAGGTAATCAATGCCCCTGATCTGATTAGTAAACTGTCAAAATAATTATTAAGTTTGATTGAGAATTTAAAACTACTATGAACAACACGAGCAAATCCTTTTATGTAGGTAGCCGAATACTAACTATTGATGACCCTAAAAATGGTCTTTCGTTTGCTGCTGTACTGCACTACCCTGCGCTAGAAAAAAGTACAACAGTTCGCTTTGGTCCCTACTTAATGGATGTATCAGTTGATGCTATAATTGCTCCAGGCGTGTTTCCAGTAGTAATCGTCTCTCACGGTAATAGCGGATCTCCTTTTGTATATCGAACAATCAGTACGCATTTAGCCGCTCGAGGATATATCGTGGCGATGATTGAACATTACGGTAATAACCGCAACGACAATACACTGGCCGACAGTCTTAAAAATCTCGAATACAGACCACTGCATCTCAGTTTCACAATTGATGGGCTAATAAATGACAGTGAAATCAAACCACATTGTGATACTGATAAAATTGCGGTTATAGGACATTCTTTTGGTGGGTATACTGCATTAGCAGCTGCTGGCGGTTCACCTTATGCCAGGACAGGCGAATTGATTAGCACCAAAAAAGACTCCCGAATTAAAGCCTTAATCTTGATGGCTCCCGCAGCTGGGTATTTTAGTCCTGAAAAGGCATTGCAAGAAGTCAACATCCCTATATTGCTGTACACTGCTTCTGAAGATATTTATACTCCTAAACAGTGGACTTCAGCTGTGATCCTAAAAGGTGTTCCAAACACCGAAAATGTAATAGTTAAAGAAATAAAGAACGCAGGACACTTCTCATTTCTTAGTCCGTTTCCAGAGGCAATGGCGAATCCTAATTTCCTGCCAGCAACAGATCCTGAGGGATTTGACAGAGCGGCTTTTCACCAGGAACTTCCTGTAGCTATTTTACATTTTTTAAATGAAAAATTAGGTATCGAATAATGGCTCTTTTTTTATCTTTGAAAAATTAAATTCAGCATTCACTATAGCGCAAAACTTACTAATGATTACAAAAGCAACACTACAAGACGTTTCTCCATTAACTATTTTGATAAACTCAGCGTATCGCGGAGAAACTTCTAAAAAAGGTTGGACTACCGAAGCCAACTTACTAGAAGGCAAGCGTACAGATGAGCAGGAGTTAACCGAAATTCTACAAGATGAAAAAAGCACTATTCTAAAATTCACAGAAGACAAGCAAATTTTAGGTTGTGTCTTGCTGATTGAAAAAGAATCGAAACTCTATTTAGGAATGCTTACTGTAAATCCTGAACTGCAAAATAGCGGCATTGGTAAAAAATTGTTGGCCGAAGCAGATCTACACGCCCACAAACTAGGATTATCCAAGATTGTAATGACAGTGATATCGGCAAGGGAAGAGCTGATTGCTTGGTACGAGCGTCATGGTTTTGAAGATACTGGAGAACGAGAAGCATTCCCAGTGAGTGACATTCATATTCCGATTGTAGATCAAAAATTAGAGTTTATGGTTTTAGAGAAAACTATCGGATAAAAAATAAGGCGACAAAATGCATTGGCCGCCTTTACTCTTGCATTTTAAAGCACTAGTTCTTCAAATAAGCGCTGGACTGTTTGATCTAAATCATCACAAATTCCCGGATGTGGCCTGGAAGTTTGGATGACCGAACTACGCAAGGCGGTTAACCAACGAAAGCGCGACGGAATATCCATCATAGCTATTGGTCCGCCCTCTTTACTACCATGAGCCACTTTCTCGAAAGCGTTGATATTAGCTTGAATTTGCACTACATCAGCCTCCGCATCTAGAGCTATAATTTTTTCTAGCGGCACTAAATGCTTAACTTTTATAAATTTGGCTTTTTTGCAAAATAGAATAATCCCTACATTCAGGAATTCTTCGCGTTCTACCCTAGGCACAACCCGAATGACAGCATACTCATATAAGTTTTTCTCTTGCATTTTGTGCTTCCTTTATAAAAATTTCTGAATGGTTTAATCTAGTTAATAGGAACTGCAGATAGACATTTCGCAATTCAGTTGGAGTGGCTTCAACATCTTCCCACTGCAACCACTCTTCTGGAATTAAATCTACAATAGCAGTTAATACTTCTGTGCTTAGTAATTTCCTGAATGCCGCATCGGTTGCTTCTAATGCAATTGCTTGAGGCAACAACACATGGTCTTTGATTAGTGCAAACGGGCTTTGCGCATGCTTTTCCCAGTTGGTCCAGGAATGATGAAAATAGAGACTCGCACCGTGATCAATAAGCCATAATTCCTTATGCCATATCAACATATTGGTATTTCTAAATGTCCTGTCAACATTAGTGATATAGGCATCCAGCCATACAATTTGTGAAGCCAGTACGGGATCAACAACGGTAACAACGGGATCGAAATTAATAGCACCTGATAGAAAATGAAGCGCCAGATTCATTCCTTGACTTCCTTGCAGTAAATCTTGAATTTCCTCATCGGCCTCCGTTCGTCCAAAAGCTTCGTCTAGATTAGCAAAAACCAATTCGGGCATTTTCATTCCCAAAGCACGGGCAATCTCTCCACCAATTAACTCGGCGATTAAGGCTTTGACACCATGACCGGCACCTCTAAATTTAAGGACATATTTAAAATCATCATCGGCTTCCGCCAAAGCAGGCAAAGAGCCGCCTTCGCGCAAAGGCGTGATGTACCGCGTAACATTTACGGTTCGAAGATTGAAGTTGGTTTTCATATTCGGAATTTACTGAAGTACAAACTTACAAATAAGTTGAGTTGATTACCTACTTCAGTTAAAATTACTGTTGCATTTCTAAACTTAAAATATTGTTATGTAAAAGCCTCCATTATTTCGAAGAATATAAATAGAATGAAATTACAATTGTGAGTATTATTCCACATTAGCTAGATAATTAATTTATTAATAAGAATTTCCTTTATATTTGATTAACCTTAAAAATCAACCGATGAAGAAGAGTATTTATTTATTGCTACTTTTAGTTTTTGCCTCGTTTACCACTTCAAATGAGATAATAACACTCTCAGGAAAAATCACAAATACAGAGAATGGCCAAATTACCATTAAAGGACAATCGTTTGAGAAAGAAATCAAGTTAAAAGCTGACGGGACTTTTTCAGAAAATATAAGGATTGCATACGATGGAATTTACAGTCTTGAAACTGGTAAAAACAGCATGCCGATCTATTTCTCAAAAGGAACAAAATTAAATCTTATCGCTGACGATAAGGCTTTTAATACAACCTTAAAATATACCGGAACAGGAAGTATAGAGAATCAATATATTGCCGAAAAATCTATTATAACTTCTCAAATTTCAGATGAAGAATTGTATAAACTAGATGAACCAGAGTTCTTAAAAAAAGTCAATGAAATTAAAACTGCTATTTCAGCATTGTATAATAAAACTAAATTCTCTAATACTTATTTTAAAGAAAAAGAGGTTGCAGACATTCATTATTTAGAGCAGAAACACTTTTTAAATTACAAATATTTACATGCTTATCATGCCCATTTGAATGGATTTGAAGTTTCTGATAAATTTCCAGAATTTGACGAGAAAATAGATTTGGACAATGATGCTGATTTTTTGTTTTCAAATTACTATAAAGAAATTACCTTCCGTAAATTCTTCGAAAATATTAAAGGTGATGGTAAAAGCTTTTTTGTTTCTCTTAAGGATGCAATTCCAGAAATCAAAGCACTTAAAAGTCAAAACATAAAAAACAGTTTAATTGAATATAATATAAATGATATTAATATTGAAAATTCGAACTACGAACAACTATATAACGAATATATTTCTATTACAAATGATCCAAAATTAATTGAGAAACTAACCTTTTATTTTAATAATGTAAATGCATTAGTGCCTGGCAAACCGTCTCCAAAATTCGATTATGAAAACCAAAAAGGTGGAAAAACCTCTTTAGAAAGCCTAAAAGGAAAATATATTTATATTGATGTTTGGGCGACCTGGTGTGGCCCTTGTCTTCAAGAAGTACCATTCCTGCAAAAAGTGGAAGAACAATATCGTGGTAAAAATATTGAGTTCGTCAGCATTTCAGTTGACAACATAAAAGACCAGGAAAAATGGAGTAATCTTGTAAACACAAAACATTTGGGAGGCATTCAATTATTGGCAGATAAGGACTTAAGTTCTGACTTTATTAAACAATATGGTATTTTAGCAATTCCCAGATTTATTCTTATTGATCCAAATGGTAATATCGTAAATCACGATGCTCCTAGACCATCAGATTCTAGTTTAATTGATCTTTTCAACGAATTGAAAATATAAGATTTACTAAAGCCCTTTTATAAGGGCTTTTAATTTGTAATACTCAAAAATGCTTTCCCAAGATACTTAATAATATCTGAAGCAATGAAAGACTGATAGCCCGTTTCAGGCAGAGCAATATCTGCGGTTAAACCATGAAGATAAACTCCTAAAATGGCAGCATCCAATGGTTCATAAGCTTGTGCCAATAAACTGCAGATTATCCCAGTAAGTACATCACCACTACCCGCAGTTGCCAAGGCAGCATTTCCGGTTGTGTTTTTATAAACATTTTCCCCATCAATAATATGTGTGGGGGCTCCTTTCATGACGATAATCAAATTATATTGTTTAGAAAAGGCAATTGTTTTATCGAATTTATCTTCTTCTGAATGCCATTTACCTATTAAACGTTCTAATTCTTTGGGATGTGGCGTTAGGATTGTTTTGGGTTGTAATAATACCAACAACTCTTTGTTATTTGACAAAATATTCAACGCATCAGCATCGATTACTAAAGGCACTGTATTGGTTTTTAAGAAATTATGAACAGCTTTTTGAGTTTCACTTTCTTGTCCTAAACCTGGACCAATCGCAATGGCTTGTGGTTTTATGTCGAATGTGATATTCGAAATGTATTCCTCACTTTCATCAGTAAGCGTCATTACTTCAGGATTTGAAATTTGCAAAATTTCGTAACCACATTCAGGAACGTAGGCCGTTACTAGTCCGCAACCCGTTTTGAGACAGGATTTTGACGCTAGAACAGCCGCTCCTATCTTCCCATAACTTCCAGCTATAATTAATGCGTGCCCTTGGATCCCTTTGTGCGTATGAGAATCAATTGGTTTATAACGTTTTTGGATTTCACTTTTATTGATAAAAATGGGTTGTCTCATTTTTGAATTATTTATTTAAAAATACAAAATAAATTAGGAAACGAAAGTCCCTAGCCCAGATTGAAATGGAAATCCTTTTTATTTTTTCTTTAAAAATAAAAAGATTATAATGTAAAGCTGGAAATAGCTCCTAAACGCTACTGAATTTACATATTTGATGCCTTAAATATGATAATTTTTCAATAAATTAGCCACTTCAAATTTTATAACCATACACAATGAAAAATACTGCGCTTACGCACATACATGAAAGTTTGGGAGCAAAAATGCTTCCGTTTGCTGGATACAATATGCCAATTACTTACGAAGGGATTAATGCTGAACATGAAACGGTACGAAATGACGTAGGGGTTTTTGATGTTTCGCACATGGGAGAATTTTTACTTACTGGTCCAAACGCTTTGGCTTTGATCCAAAAAGTAACTTCAAATGATGCGTCAGTATTGACTGTAGGTAGAGCGCAATATTCTTGTTTACCAAACAATGACGGTGGTGTCGTAGATGATTTAATTATCTATAAAATGAAAGAAGAGCAGTATTTATTAGTTGTAAATGCTTCTAATATTGAAAAAGACTGGAACTGGATTTCATCTCATAATGACTTAGGAGTGGACATGAAAGATCTTTCGGAAGATTACTCTTTACTAGCCATTCAGGGACCAAAAGCAGTTGAAGCGATGCAATCGTTGTCTTCAATAGATCTTTCTGCTATCAAATATTATCATTTTGAAGTGGCTGATTTTGCTGGAATTGACAATGTAATTATCTCTGCAACTGGTTATACAGGTTCAGGTGGATTTGAAATTTACTGTAAAAATAGTGAAGTAGAACAAATATGGAACAAAGTTTTTGAGGCTGGAGCAGCTTTCGCAATCAAACCTATTGGTTTGGCAGCGAGAGATACGTTGCGTCTTGAAATGGGTTTCTGTTTGTACGGAAATGATATTAGCGACACGACTTCTCCGCTTGAAGCAGGATTGGGCTGGATTACTAAATTCACTAAAGAATTCACCAATTCTGAAAACTTGAAAAAGCAAAAAGAAGAAGGACTTACTAGAAAATTAGTGGCTTTTGAAATGCAAGAACGTGCCGTACCAAGACATGATTACGAAATTGTAGATGGAACTGGAGCTGTGATTGGGATTGTAACTTCCGGAACAATGTCGCCTTCCATGAATAAAGGTATTGGTCTTGGTTATGTAACTGTCGCTAATAGCGCCCTGGATAACGATATTTATATCCGTATTAGAAAAAAAGATGTACCAGCAAAAGTGGTGAAATTGCCATTTTACAAGAAATAAAATAAATAATTAGCTGTACCGCTAAAACACTAGTTCACCTTTTTACCCATTTTGGGTATTAACTATGAACTAGCGTTTTAGCGGTTTTTTATTGGGTATAGCTTTATAATCTGTATAAACAGTAGCTGCTTTATACCGCTTTGTGTAACTTTAGGGTTAAATTAAATAATCTCTCTACTTTTTTAATCCACGGTGTCGAAATGAATAAATTTTCACTTGTCTTTTTACTAACTACATTTTCGCTATTTGCTCAAAATGAAGTTAAAACATGCGAAATACTTTCTCAGATACATACGTTAATTCAAAAAGAACACCTCAATCCTAAGGCTGTAGATGACAGCCTATCAGTTTATGTTTTTGACGGTTTCATTGATTATTTAGATCCTTTGAGGGTGATTTTCCTAAAATCAGAATACGATTTACTTTCTCAAAAGTACCGTTTAAACATTGATAATGCTATCAATACTCACAACTGCCATTTTATAACAGATATAGTTTCTATCTATAGGAATGACCTGCTAAGAAACCAAGCAACTTTAGAGAAAATAGACGTTAATCCTATCGATTATGATTTTAAGGATACTGTGCGATTCTACAAAAAGATATTTCCAATCTACCTTTTAGAAAACAGTGTCGAAAAGGTGCTGAAGAAAAAAATAAGGTATGAAATTCTAGAAGAAATTGCTTCAACCACTAAGAATGTAGATTCTATTAATTTTCTTTTTACTAAAATGGAACGGCAGACCAAAAATAAAATCATAGAAAATGAAATTTGTAAAATAAATACTCTTTTACAAAGCGACACGGCATTAACGCAGGCATTTTACAATCTTTTTTGTAGTTATTTTGATCCACATACCGCGTTTTTTAGTACTGATTCTAAGTCCACTTTCTTAGCTTCCTTATCCAAAGAGCATCTTTCTTTAGGGCTCAATATGATGCTAAATGAAAACAACGAAATTATTATTTACGATGTGGACCCAAACGGCCCGGCTTTTCGAACTGGAAAAATTCAAAAGGGTGATCAAATAATTGCTGTTTCTAATTTTAATGAATCTGTACAAGTATCCTGTGCGACATTAGAGTCTATCGCTACTTTAATACAGTCCGAAAACAATGCTAAGATCCTGTTGACACTTAGGCGGAATTCTGGAAAAAACTTTGAAGTTTTAGTCGAAAAGCAAACCATCAGAGATGAAGGGAATACCGTTTATAGCTTTGTTGTAGAACAAAACAAGAATAAATACGGTTATATAAAAATTCCTAGTTTTTATGGAGATATTGAAGGAGACAGCGGAAAAGGCTGTGCCGAAGATACTGCCTTAGAAATTATAAAGCTACAAAAAGATGCTGTAAAAGGAATTGTAATTGATCTGGTGGACAACGGAGGAGGTTCTATGGAAGAGGCCATTAAACTCGCAGGAATGTTTATTGACGCTGGACCTATATCTATCGTTATTGATAATAAATTGACCAATAACATTATCTATGCTCCTTATAAAGGAATGCTTTACAAAGCGCCTATCGTCATTCTTGTTAACAGTAACTCGGCTTCTGCTAGTGAATTTTTCACTGCCATCATGCAGGATTACAAAAGAGGACTAGTTTTAGGGAGTAGAACAGTCGGTAAAGCGACAATGCAAAGCATTTTTCCCTTAAGCACCATTAATAATGAAAACTTTATTAAAGTAACCATCAATAAATTTTACAGCATTACGGGCAAAAGCCATCAAGGAGTCGGAATTACTCCTGATGTTCTACTACCAGAATTGTACGAAAATATTATACCTAAAGAGGATAGTTTTCCCACGGCTTTTAAAAATGATAGCATCACTACATTTACAAAACCTAATCCTTATTTAAAAGAAAAACAATTTAATGAAATTGTAAAAAACTGTCAGAACAGAATAGCGATAAATCCCTATTTCACGCAGCTAAAACAGTTAAATCAGAAAATAGCGCTGTCATTAAAACAAACACGATTAGCAGTTCCCATTACCATCACCAATGTGTTTGATGAGCAGCTTGCCGTTAACAAAGTCTGGGATGAAATTAATTCGCTACAAAACGCGGTGAATAATTTCAAGATTTACAATTCTACCATTAATAGCTATCTTTTATCCCTTTATCCCAATCAAAAAAACAGCAACAACCTACAATTAGACAACTTAAAAAAGAATCCTTATTTGAATGAGGCCATATCAATACTAGAAGAATTTAATTCTTATAAAAAATACGCAAATTAAGTTAATTTCTTAAAAAAGAAGACTACTTGATTTTGGTTAAAATAACTAATAACTGTATTTTTGCAGTTCAAAATAATAAACTTAGAAATGGGAAGAGCGTTTGAATTCAGAAAAGGTAGAAAAATGAAACGTTGGTCAGCAATGGCTAAAGCATTTACCAGAATTGGAAAAGACATTGTAATGGCCGTTAAGGAGGGTGGACCCAATCCTGAAGCCAACTCAAGATTAAGAGCCGTTATTCAAAATTCAAAGGCAGCAAATATGCCTAAAGAAAATGTGGAACGTGCAATCAAAAAAGCAACTGATAAAGATACAGCCAACTATAAAGAAGTTTTGTTTGAAGGCTATGCTCCTCATGGAATAGCGATTCTTGTGGAAACGGCTACTGATAATAACAATAGAACAGTTGCTAATGTCAGAAGTTATTTTAACAAATGCAACGGGACCATGGGAACACAAGGTTCAGTTGAATTTATGTTTGACCATACTTGTAATTTTAGAATTCCTGCTGAAGGACTTGATGCTGAGGAATTAGAATTAGAATTAATTGATTTTGGAGCAGAAGAAGTTTTTGAAGATGAGGACGGAATTTTAATTTATGCACCTTTCACTAGCTTTGGAACCATCCAAAAAGAATTAGAAAATCGCAATATCGAAATCCTTTCTTCTGGATTTGAAAGAATTCCTCAAATCACTAAAAAGCTATCAGAAGCTGAAATGGCTGATGTAGAAAAATTGATTGAAAAAATGGAAGAAGACGATGACGTTATGAACGTGTATCATACTATGGAAGAAGCATAATACTTCTTTCTTACAATAGATAAAACTCTAGCTTCGGCTGGAGTTTTTTGTTTGAAATTATTTAAAATTTTAAAATCAATTCGCATGTTATTTCTTCTATTAAGTATATTATGTAGCGTTACAGTAGGCGTTATCTTTAAAGTTGCTCGAAAATATACCATTAGTACGACCCAAATCGTAGCTTGGAATTATTCCTTTGCTTTATTGCTTAGTTATGCCTTTTTTAGTTCTAATTTACAAGCTATAGATACAACAGCGCCTTGGGGTATTTATATTCCATTAGGTATTTTATTACCAACTATTTTTTTGTTCTTAGCTGCTTCTATTAAATATATGGGAATTGTAAAAACAGATGCTGCGCAACGGCTTTCGCTCTTTATTCCTATCTTAGCCGCTTGGTTGCTATTTAATGAAGAATTCAATAGCATGAAGCTTATTGCCTTTATTATTGCACTACCCGCTTTACTGCTTATTCTTTCCAAAAAAACAGATAATACTAGTAATAAATGGATTTATCCAACGGTAGTTTTATTTGGTTTTGGAGCGATTGATATTTTGTTTAAGCAAATCGCATTAACCACAAGATTGCCATTTACGAGTTCGTTATTTGTTGTATTTGCAATTTCGTTAGTCATTATGATTGCTGTCATTCTTTATGAATTAGCCGTTAAAAAAGTAAAAATAAATAGTATCAATTTGCTATTGGGAGCTTTAGTGGGTGTTTTTAATTTTGGGAATATTTTATTTTATCTCAAGGCACATCAGGCTTTCGCCAAAAATCCATCTACCGTATTTGCTGCAATGAATATGGGTGTGATTATAGTGGGAAGTCTCGTCGGAATTTTAATTTTTAAAGAGAAAGTTAGCCGTTATAATTATATTGGCTTACTATTAGCTATAATTGCAATAGTGCTTATCACCCTTTCTCAGCTAGTGAATTAATAAACAAAGATGGATTACATCATCTTTATAAGTAGTATATTACCTGCCTAATTGTTTCATAAGTAAGTAAATTGATTCTCACAAAGCAAAGATGGAACTGTGATAGATGAGTATTGTTTTATATTTTTTTACATCATTGCAAGTTCATTATATTTGCTGCTTCTCCGATAAATGAAACAATAAAGAAATGGCAAAATTGCAAGCCATTCACAGGATAATTTTAAAAAAGAGAATTCAGTCTCTTAACATACAGAATACCAAAGGGAAAACGAGCTTTTAAGTCGGTTTTCCAAAGACTATCGTTCTACAGAACGTTTTAAATTATAGCATATATGACAAACAATATTCTAATTGAAAATCAATATAAAAGAAGCAGTTTATTTGAAAAAGAAAATGTTAACTACTTAGTTCGCATTTTAAAGAGATTTAATACCGTCCCAAAAATTAATAACATCAATATTATTACCTCAACAAGTAATCCTACTGTTTTTAAGATTGTACCCAACAAATCGATCATAATTGGCTCCTCATTTTTAGACAAACCCATATTAGCATTAGTATATTTAAGATATGGTATTGAATGGCAGTTGTGGTATAAAGCGTTAAATAACGAAAAAAAAGATGCTGTTTTATGTGATATAGCAGCACTAGAAGTGACTCGTATATTTTATAATTTACTTCCCAAAAACGATAAAGAAAAATTAGAAAATCTTGATTATATTTTAATAAATTTAATCAAAAATGATACTGAATTTAAGACCGAAACTTTGCTAAAACACGAAGAGCTGCAATCTTTCCACGGTTTAGAGACTTCAAACACCCCACTTAAAGAATCTTGGAGACCTATTGTCGAAAATCTAGCAAAACCCACAGAATACTTATTAATGTCTGGAGGAGATCTCAGACTGAATATTGACGAAATTCATTTGCTAAACAAATACGGGTGTCGTCCATTTCCAAGACCTGATGCCTTTACATTTGCTTCATCAACAGCATCCAGCGTTTCTAACTTTGCTTTTGACAAAACAGATAAAGTGAGAAGTATATTAATTAGAAACAGCTTGAAAAATGGTTTTAAAACTACTACAGCAGAATTTTCTGAATTACTAAAAAGCAACCTTAGAAAAATTTTCAAATTGAATGAGGAATGTGAAATTATTTTTTCACCGTCAGGTACTGATTCTTCTCTTCAAATTGCAGCGATTACACAGATTGCTTCTGATAAAGAAATTACACATATTTTAGTAGCCTCTGATGAAACGGGTAGCGGTGTGGCATCTGCATTAAAAGGCTGTCATTTTGAAAACACTACTGCACTTAATTTCCCTATAAAAAAGGGAGATAGAATCGAAGGTTTTAGAGATGTTGATTTAATTAAAATTCCATTCAGAGATGAAAATGGTGCGTTAAAATCGGCTAAGCAATTAGATGAAGAAGTATTTACTGCTGTTTTAAAAACCAAAGATCAAGGCAGACATGTAGTGTTGCATACTATGGATCAGTCAAAATTAGGTTATCAAGCGCCTAGTGACGCCTTTATTAAAAAGCTAAATACGCTCGAAGATTTGTCTATTCAAATAATTGTAGATGGCTCCCAGCTAAGATTAGATCCAAAAGACATACAAAATTATTTAAACAAAGGATATATTGTTACCGTAACAGGTAGTAAATTTTTCACAGGCCCTCCGTATTGTGGCGCCTTAATTCTTCCTAAAAATGTGAATAAATTAATTCACTCTATAAAGAATACATTACCTAAAGGTTTAACCCAATATTACAATCATTCTGACTGGCCTGCTTCTTGGTTCTGTTCCAGTGATTTGTCTGACGGTTATAACTATGGTTCTTATATGCGCTGGAATGCTGCCGTGGTGGAAATGGACCGATATTACAAAACCCCCATTTTATATCGAAATATGGGAATTGAAATGTTTTGCAATTTTGTTGAAGATTCTATACAAGACGCTAGTTTTTTACAGCCTATTTATGGTAACGAAGCTAAAACGAATAGTTATAATAGTAAAGAGTTTGGAATAAGAAACATTCGCACCATTTTTCCTTTCTTCATTCTAAAAGACAATCAGGCGTTATCAGTTGATAAAGTAAAGAAATTATATACTTTATTGAATTCTGATTTGTCCAAACAGTTTGAAGATTCTTCTATAGAAATCATTCGGCTTGCTGCCCAAAAATGCCATATCGGTCAAGCGGTTAATGTAAAATACACTAATGAAATCGAAAGTGCTATATTAAGAATTAGTCTGGGTTCAAGAGTAATTTCTGAAAGTTGGGTCAATAGAGATATTAGTCTCTTTTTTAGAAATATAGAACTGCAAATGAACCAAATCACCATCACTATTAAAAAGATAGAATTAATACTTAGTAATCCTGAATTGTTAGATTAAGTCGCTAAAAATAACCTTTAATAGTCAATAAAAAGCCCCATTTGCACTAGCAAATAGGGCTTTTAAATATATTACTTTAATATTATTTGATCATTTCGATTTTCTGAGCTTCTTCTTCGTTAACACTATCAAAGAAACCTTGTTCGTTCATCCAATCATCGCTAAACACTTTACTCATATAACGAGAACCATGATCTGGGAAAATGGCAATAACATTACTGTTTGCATCAAATTCTCCTTCTTCTGCATACTGCTTGATAGCTTGCATTACTGCTCCAGAAGTATAACCAACAAACAATCCTTCTTTACGAGTAATTTCTCTTGCTGTATGGGCGCTCTCTTCATCAGTTACTTTCATGAACTTATCGATCATGTCAAAATCAGTAGCCGATGGAATCAAGTTTTTACCTAGACCTTCAATTCTGTAAGGATAGATTTCGTCGTTGTCAAATTCTCTTGTTTCATGGTATTTTTTCAATACAGAACCAAATGCGTCAACTCCAAGAATTTTAATATCAGGATTTTGCTCTTTTAAGTATTTTGCCGTTCCAGAGATCGTTCCACCAGTACCACTACAAGCTACTAAATGTGTGATTTTACCGTTTGTTTGTTTCCAAATTTCAGGTCCCGTAGAATTGTAATGCGCGTCAATATTCAATTGATTAAAATACTGATTGATGTAAACAGATCCTTTAGTTTCTTCGTGTAATCTTTTAGCAACATTATAATAAGAACGTTCATCATCTGCAGAAACGTGAGCTGGACATACATATACTTTAGCACCTAAGCTACGTAACATATCGATCTTATCTTTGGATGATTTTGAACTTACAGCAAGAATACAATTGTAGCCTTTGATGATACTTACCATTGCTAAACTAAATCCAGTGTTTCCAGATGTAGTTTCAATGATGGTATCTCCTGGAGATAAAATTCCTTTTTTCTCGGCCTCTTCAATAATATATAACGCGATTCTGTCTTTAGAGGAATGCCCCGGATTAAAAGCTTCTACTTTAGCATAGAAATTACCTTCTAACTTTTCGGTGACTTTGTTTAATTTAATAAGTGGTGTATTACCTATTAATTCTAAAACATTGTTATAAGCATTTATTTCTTCTTTCATAAAAAAATAGTTAATCAAGGCAAATTTTATTCAACCCCGAAACGTTGCAAATTTAACAAAAAATTTTGAATTAGTTTTTAATTTTCTCTAAATCTAATAAAAAGCTGAATTCTTTGGCCAGTTCTTTCAGTGCTTCAAACCTACCTGAAGCCCCACCATGACCTGCATCCATATTGGTATCAAGATACAAAACAGTATCGTCTTTTTTTAGTGTTCGCATCTTTGCCACCCACTTTGCTGGTTCCCAATACTGCACTTGAGAGTCATGTAGACCAGTAGATACATAGATATTTGGGAATTTCTGTTCTTTTAAGTTATCATAAGGCGAGTAAGACTTCATGTACTTATAGTATTTTTTAACATTTGGATTTCCCCATTCATCATATTCACCAGTAGTTAGTGGTATCGAATCATCCAGCATAGTGGTAACAACGTCTACAAAAGGAACTTGCGCAATAACTCCGTTGTATAATTGAGGTGCCATATTAATTATTGCTCCCATCAATAAACCTCCAGCCGAACCACCTTCTGCATACAGATGTTCTGGAGAAGTATATTTATGTTCGATTACATACTTAGAGCAATCTATAAAGTCAGTAAACGTATTTTTCTTTTTAGCTAATTTTCCACCTTCATACCATGGTCTTCCTAAATCTTCTCCTCCTCTAATATGGGCAATTGCATAAACAAATCCTCTATCTAACAAAGAAAGTCGAGTTGATGAAAAATAAGCATCCATAGAATGTCCATAAGAACCATAAGCATACAATAGCAACGGATTTTTCCCATCTTTTTTCAAGCCTTTCCTGTATATCATAGAAATCGGAATTTTAGTTCCGTCTTTGGCTGTAGCCCAAACTCTTTCTTCGTGGTAATTGTTTTTATCAAATTTTCCACCAAGTACTTCTTGTTCTTTCTTGACTTCTTTAACTTTAGTTTTCATGTTGAAATCAATCACTGACGAAGGAGTTGCCAAAGACTGGTAGCCATAACGAAGAATATCAGTATCAAAATCTACATTAGCTGTGGTATACGCGGTATAAGTTTCACTTTCAAAAGGCAAGAAATATTCGGCATCGCCATTCCATGGCATAATTCGGATTCGGTTCAAGCCATTACTTCGTTCAGAAACCACTAAAAAGTCTTTAAAGATGTCTATATCTTCTAGTAATACGTCTTCGCGGTGCATAATAACCTCTACCCAATTTTTTCTATTGGTAGCCTTTTCCGGCGTCTTCATTAGTTTAAAGTTGGTTGCCTTGTCCTTATTTGTTACAATGTAAAAACTTCCTCCATAATAAGAGATACTGTATTCAAGACCGCGCACTCTTTTTTGGAAAACTTTAAATTTCCCGTCAGGGTTATCAGCTAATAAAGTTCTGAACTCTGTAGTTAACGTACTAGAAGCACTTATTAAAATATATTTTTTTGATTTCTCTTTCCCTACTGCTACATCAAACGTATCATCTTCTTCAAAATAAACCAATTCATCTAAAGCAGTTTCTGTACCCAACTTATGTTTCAATACTTTATCTGATCGTAAGGTTTTTGCATCTTGATTAGTATAAAACATTGTTTTATTATCATTTGCCCAAGTTGAGTTCCCAGTAGTATTCTCTATCTTATCTTTTAATACTTCTCCCGTAGTAAGATTCTTAACATGCAAAGTATAAATACGTCTTCCTACTGTATCAATAGCATATGCAGCCATTTCATTGTCAATACTAATGCTTAGACCACTTAACTGAAAGTATTTATGTCCTTGAGCCAAAACATTACAATCAAACATTATTTCTTCTTTTGCCGAAAGGCTTCCTTTTTTTCTAGAATAAATAGGATAATCTTTTCCTTTTTCAAAACGGGTGATGTAGTAATACCCATTGTACAAATAAGGAACTGACTCGTCGTCTTCCTTAATTCGAGCTTTCATCTCTTCAAATAGATCTTTTTGAAAATCTTTAGTATGAGCCGTCATTGCCTCATAATATTCATTTTCTTTAGTAAGGTAATCAATGACTTCAGGATTTTCCCTATCCTTTATCCAGAAATAATTATCGGTTCGTATGTCTCCAAATTTTTCTAAAAGGGTTGGTATTTTCTTTGCAACGGGTGGTTGTATCTTTTCTATCATCTGTAGTAATTTCCTAATTTAAATATTGTTGCAAAAATAAGACAAAGCCAGCGGATAATGTCAGCATCTTTCATCTAATTTGCATTGCTTATTACTGTAAAAATAGTAATTTCGTATTTCAATAACTTTAAAAAAGAGCAAAAATGGATTTAATGGGAATGATGGGAAAACTAAAGGAAACCCAAAATAAAATTGAAGAAACAAAAAAGCGTTTGGATTCTGTTCTTGTTGATGAACAAAGTACTGACGGTTTATTAAAAGTAACAATTACAGCGAATAGAAAAATAAAATCATTAACCATTGCTGATGAATTGTTAGAAGACAAAGAACAACTAGAAGATTACATGATTCTAGTAATGAATAAAGCCATCGAAAAAGCAACTAAGGTAAACGAGGCTGAACTAGATGCTGTTGCCAAAATGGACATGCCAATGATTCCAGGTATGGACAATTTATTTAAATAGTCTAATAAAATAAGTGGTGAATTAGGAGTCTTAGCATCTAGACACATAATTCACCACTCTTTCTTTATAATTTTGACAAAGTTTCCAATACATAAGTATGCATCACTTCTCTGTAATCAAGATGTGTTACCATTCTCAACTTCCCCTGACCCATCGAACTGATTGATATGTTTTTTTGTTTCAATTTTTCAACCAAATCTTTCTCACTGTAATTACTCTTCAAAGTAAAAATTAAAATATTAGTTTCTACAGGTTCTACTTTGGCTACCCATTCTCTAGTACTTAATATTTCTCCAAGCTCTTTGGCTCTTCTATGATCTTCAGCTAGACGACTAATGTTATGATCTAAGGCATATAATCCGGCTGCCGCCAAATAACCAACTTGGCGCATACCGCCACCTAATATCTTACGAATTCTCAATGCTCTGTGAATCGTTGCCTTGTCTCCTAATAAAACAGAACCTATTGGTGCACCTAATCCTTTTGATAAACAGACAGAAATAGTATCAAATAGTTTTCCAAAAGATTTAGGATCTTGCTTTTTGGCAATTAGTGCATTCCAAATTCGGGCACCATCAAGGTGGAATTTTAAATTATTAGCATCACATACAGCCTTTATTTTTTGCAAATCTTCGATTTCATAACAAGCGCCTCCTCCTTTGTTCGTTGTATTTTCCACACAAACTAAGCTCGTTAACGGACTGTGGTAAAATTCAGGATCGTTGATGGCAGCTGCTACTTGCTCTGCTGTTATCATACCGCGATCACCATCTAATAAAGCAAAAGAAACACCGCTGTTAAACGAAGCCCCTCCCCCTTCATACAGATAAACATGAGCATATTTATCAGCAATAATTTGCTCGCCCGGTTGTGTGTGTAGTTTTAAAGCTGCTTGATTAGCCATGGTCCCCGATGGAAAAAATAATCCCGCCTCCATACCAAAAATTTGCGCGATCGTATCTTCTAATTCAATAACAGTTGGATCTTGTTTGTACACATCATCACCTACTTCGGCATTAAACATGTACTGTAACATTTCATATGTGGGCTTAGTAATCGTATCGCTAACTAAATTTATTTCCATATAACCATTTTATATTTATTTAAAAAGACAAGTCACGACTTGCCTCTTCTTAAATTTTCTTATTTTTGTCCAACAAAATTACACAATTTATGACAACTACCGAACAAATAAAAGGTATTGTAGAGCGCCTTGGTGCGTTGAGGAGGTATCTTTGACGTTGATGCCAAACTTATTGAAATTTCTAACGAAGAAGAAAAGACTTTTGCCCCTGATTTCTGGAATAACGCTAAAGAAGCCGAAGCTATTGTAAAGAACCTTCGAAATAAGAAAAAATGGATCGAAGATTACGATAAAGCAGTCGAAATGACTGATGAATTGCAACTTGCTTATGAATTTTATCGCGAAGGCGAACTAACAGCTGAAGAGCTTGACGAGCAATACCATCTTATTGAACAACATCTGGATGCCATTGAGTTCAAAAACATGCTTTCTGACGAAGGGGATACACTAAGCGCTGTGGTACAAATTACCGCTGGTGCTGGTGGAACTGAAAGTTGTGACTGGGCCGAAATGCTCATGCGTATGTACATGATGTGGGGAGAAAAATACGGTTATAAAATAAAAGAACTGAACTTTCAAAAAGGAGATGCTGCTGGAATTAAAACGGTAACACTTGAGTTTGAAGGAGAATATTCTTTTGGGTATCTTAAAGGTGAAAATGGTGTGCATCGATTAGTGCGCATTTCTCCTTTTGACAGCAATGCAAAGAGACATACTTCCTTTGTATCTGTATATGTATATCCTTTGGTTGATGACAGTATCGAAATTGATATTAATCCTGCAGATATCGAAATAACGACATCGCGCTCTAGCGGTGCGGGAGGACAAAATGTGAATAAGGTAGAAACTAAAGTACAGCTTTTTCATAAGCCAACAGGAATTCAGATACAATGTTCTGAGACTAGATCACAGCAAGACAATAGACAGCGTGCTATGCAAATGTTGCGTTCTCAGTTATACGAGATTGAATTAAAAAAGCAACTGGCACAACGCGCCGATATCGAAGCGGGAAAAATGAAAATTGAATGGGGTTCACAAATAAGAAATTATGTGATGCAACCTTATAAATTAGTAAAAGACGTACGTACAGGTTATGAAACCAGTAATGTTGACGGTGTAATGAATGGTGAAATAGACGGATTTTTGAAAGCTTATTTAATGATGATGGGCCAGCGAGAAGAAGAGTAACCAGAAACTGTAATACATATTAAATTTAAAATCCTCTTACATTCATTTAGTGAAAAGTAAGAGGATTTTTATTTTGCAAACAATCACAAGCCATCTATTAATTCCTGCAAATTGCCCATAATAATAACTGGGTTTTGTTTAGGGTCCAGCCAACTAATTACTGTTTTCATGTTTTCCTCATCAATCGCAACACAACCCGCAGTATAAGAAGGTTTTTTTGTAGCCAAATGAAAAAAGATGGCACTTCCTTTTCCTTTTATGACAGGATCTGTATTGTATTCAATCACCATGCAGTATTTATAAGCATCATTCTTTAATAGTAAATTCTCGTAGGATTTAGCATCCGTAGATCCATTTACATAGGTGTTGTATTGATCTGAATTGGGATCATCAATCCACTTATCTTCGGCAGTAGTTTGCTGATTTTCTAAAAGTGTCTTGGTTTGTTTCTCATATGAAAACAGTTTTCCTAATCGAAATATACCTGTTGGTGACTTTCCGTCGCCCTCTCTTTTTTCTGAAGATCTTGCAAAACCTTTTTTACCAATTCCAGCCGAAACTGGTCCTTGCTTTAAACGCCAAAGACCGTCTTTTTTCTCTAAGGCGACAAATTGCGCCGAATAACTTTCTATTTGATTATTATAAACAACTAACAGCTGCTTACTATTTTCTAACTTATTGCTATTGCTTGCTGCAATCAATAAAGCGTTTTCTATCATAGGCTTAGTTATTTGTCCTTGTAGCATACCATATAACAACATACCCGAAAAGAACAAGAATCGATTTAAAAACTTCATAAGCTACTGGGATTTATTTTGATTATTTAACAGCACATTAGTATGCTCTACTACTTTACAAAAATACTACTTTTATCAGTTAAAGCTTTAGGCTTTATTTATATTGCTGGCAACATCTTACAATCCTAATTTAGCAATAGTAGCGTTACACTACCTTAATTTTATTTAAAAACAACTGTTTTCTGTAGGATTTTTTTGTTTATTTTTGGTCTACTTAATTATTACATTTTATGAAAAAATCGCTAGTACTAATTGTTCTATTTTTATCATTAACATTCTACGGACAAAAGAAAGTATATTTTACAGAGGATTTTAAAGAGTTAGCTTCCCCAGATGGAGCCATGTTTTACAGTACTTACAAAGACAGCTTAAAAGGTGTACAGAGAGATACATACTATATGAATGGAGTAAAAAGAAATAGCATCTATTTTACAAATTATAAAAAACGATTAATTGACGGTGTTTCTTATGAATGGAACAGTGACGGTACTTTAATTAAAAAAGAAACTTGGGAAAAGGGTAAACAACAGGGTGTATCGCAAACGTATTATGCTAACGGTCAACTAAAGCGCACAGAAACTTACGATAATAATAAGTTTGTAGATGGTCATTGTTATAATGATGAGGGACAAGAAATTGAATTTTATCCATATTATATAAAACCTGATTTTCCTGGAGGAATAAAGGAGTTTTATAAATATGTGGCAAAAAACTTCAAATCTCCGAATGCTTCAAAAGGCAAAATAATAGTAGGTTTCGTAGTTGAATTAGATGGCTCTTTAAAAGATTTTAACATAATACAAGGATTTAATCGCGATATGAATATTGAAGCGTTGCGAGTTTTAGTTCACAGTCCATCATGGATTCCTGGGAAAATTGATGGTAAAGACGCTCGAGTTAAATTTACTATTCCAATAACTATAAAATAATTCGTACCAAAGAATCTACCAAAGAACTTTATTTACTGAAATAAAGTTCTTTTATTTTACAACCATTCGATCAGTGAAACACCAACTCCAATAGTAGTTTGCTTATTATTATAGTCTACTAATGTTTCTCCATATCCTTGAGAGATCAAAAGGTGACCTTTTAAATTACCTTGTATAGGATAAGACCAGGAGAAAGTAGCACTCCCTTTAGAATTTGAATTAAAGTTTAAATTATGATTGCCTTTAAATGAAAATACATTACCGTTTTTAGCATAAATAATATTTAGATCACCTCTGCCTATATACTCAGCAATATCTGGATTATCATCTTTGGAAGCTCTTAAACGGAACCAAGGCCTAATATAAACACTCCAGTTGTCTTTTTCAAATCCTGCATGAAAAATTACTCTATTCCAACTTCTCGAGAGGGGCAAACTTTTCCCATTAGATTCATGATTAAAAGCTACACCAGCCATTTTCATTTTGAAACCAAATAATTTAAAATTCATCGGAAAATTGAGAATGACTTCAGGTTCATAGTTAATTTCTCTAAAAGGTCTGGAAAGACTATTATTATAAATTTGCCAATGTGATACTTGTGTATAAGCTACCCATAAATCACCTTGTCCCCAGAATATATCTTGCATTACTTTAGTTTTAAAACTAAGCTGAAAACGAGCTTCGATATTATTATAATCTACACCATCCTCAGCAACATAGTCAGGATTTAAGTTTCCTGATTGTGGTTGCTCATTCGGTTTATTAGACCACCGCACTGGCAAAACATATATTGGTTTATAAGGAGTTACTAAAAATGTTCCTCTAACAGAGCTACTGTCTAATTCCCATCTTTCTGACATGGTTCTCAGCTGAGTCTTATTATTAAACAAAGCTTGTACTTGAGCACTAGCATGATTGCAAAAAAAGAAAAGTAGTAAATAGGCGGCTTTTATGGAGATGGATTTCATACTGTTCAATAAAATTATTTTGCAAAAGTAAACCATCAAATAATATCAAAGTTATATTATTAAGCTCTTAAGTTGTAGCTCTATCATTTTTAAAGCTGTTAAAGAACCCGCAAATATTAGGAATTATAACACTAAATTGTTTTATTTGAAAACTATTAACAGCTAATCCCAAATATATTTAATGAAATCCTATTCAATACAAGAAATAAATGATATTTTAAAAGGAGTAATTGTGGGCAACACCTCCCAAAATATAACAGCACCAGAACAACTTGAAGTAGCTTCAAATACTGAAATCACATTTATTGGTAACAAAAAATATGAAAAACTTTGGGCTGATTCTAATGCCGCCGTTGCAGTTGTAAATGAAGATATTTCTATAGAACCTGGAGCTAATAGAGCTTTCATTAAAGTTAAAAATGCCGACTTAGCTATGTCTCAAGTCTTATCCCTTTTTGCCCCACCTACACCTTTATTTAATAGCACAATCCACCCTACAGCGGTGATAGATGTGACGGCATCTATTGGTAATGGATCAAGAATTGGTGCTGGATGTTATATAGGACCAAATGTAAAAATTACTGAAAATGTAACGGTATATCCTAATGTTACTATTTTAGACGAATGTACTATTGGTGACAATACAGTAATTTGGTCAGGCACCGTAATAAGAGAGCGTTGTCATATTGGTTCAGACTGTATTATTCATCCTAATGCTACTATCGGAGCCGATGGTTTTGGTTTTCGACCTTGTGCCGAAAGAGGTTTGGTCAAAATTCCGCAAATTGGAAATGTTATTATAGGAAATAGTGTCGAAATTGGAGCTAATAGTTGCGTCGATAGAGGTAAATTTAGTTCTACTATTTTAGGTGATGGTTGTAAAATTGATAATCTAGTTCAAATAGGACACAATAGTAAACTAGGACGTTTTTGTATCATGGCTGGAAACAGCGGACTTGCAGGTTCTGTAACTTTAGGTGATGGTGTTATCATCGGTGGAAGCGCTTCTATAAAAGACCACACAACCATAGGTAGCGGAGCAATCGTAGGCGCAGGCTCAGGTGTTACAGGAGATATTGCTGCTGGAAAAACCATGCTTGGTTATCCTGCTGTAGAAGCTCGTGACGCATTAAAACAATGGGCAATCTTAAAAAGATTAGTCAATGAATCCAAAAAATAAACACTGCATTTAGCCGACTATTTTTAGTAAATAAATACCCTAAATGGGAATTATAATATCAAAAAAGAAAACAGATTTTAAATTTGTTTTCTTTTTTGCATTTATAGCAATAGAAATCATTTATTTCAATGATTTTTGTATTTTAGCTGATAAAATTCCTTCAAAAAATTACAATCTCATGGATTTAAACTTCAATAAAAACGAAGATCATAATAAACTTTTATTATCCCAATTAAAACAGCAATACACTAAAGTAAAATTAGGTGGTGGAGAGAAAAGAATTCAGAAACTTCATACTGAAGGAAAGATGACTGCAAGGGAGCGTATCGATTATTTACTGGACAACAAGGCAAAATCAATAGAGATAGGTGCCTTTGTTGGTGAAGGTATGTATAAGGAACATGGAGGCTGCCCCTCTGGAGGAGTTGTTGTCAAAATAGGGTATATAAAAGGCAAGCAATGCATTGTTGTTGCTAATGATGCTACTGTTAAAGCAGGTGCTTGGTTTCCTATTACCGCAAAGAAAAATCTAAGAGCACAAGAAATTGCAATGGAAAATAGGCTGCCCATTATCTACCTTGTGGATAGCGCAGGTGTTTATTTGCCTATGCAAGATGAAATTTTCCCTGACAAAGAGCATTTTGGACGTATATTTAGAAATAACGCTCAAATGAGTAGTATGGGAATTACGCAAATATCGGCAATTATGGGAAGCTGTGTTGCTGGTGGTGCTTATTTACCTATAATGAGTGACGAAGCTATCATTGTAGACAAAACAGGAAGTATTTTCTTAGCGGGTAGTTACTTAGTAAAAGCGGCTATTGGTGAAACCATCGACAATGAAAGTTTAGGTGGTGCCACGACGCATTGTGAAATTTCTGGTGTGACAGATTATAAGGCTAAGGACGACAAAGATGCATTAGATAAAATTAAAAATATTGTCGATAAAATTGGTGATTACGATAAAGCAGGATTTAGCCGTATAAAAGCACTAAAACCAGCATTAGACGAAAAAGAAATTTACGGGATTTTACCTAAAGCAAGAAACGAACAATACGACATGATGGACATCATCAATCGTTTAGTAGACAACTCGGAGTTTGAAGCTTATAAAGAGGGCTATGGTCAAACTATTATTACAGGCTATGCCAGAATTGATGGCTGGGCAGTAGGTATTGTTGCCAATCAAAGAAAAGTGGTTAAAACTAAAAAAGGCGAAATGCAATTTGGTGGTGTTATCTACTCTGATAGTGCCGATAAAGCGACTCGCTTTATCGCTAATTGCAATCAGAAAAAAATTCCTTTAGTATTTGTTCAAGATGTAACAGGTTTTATGGTGGGTTCAAAATCTGAACAAGGCGGAATCATTAAAGATGGTGCTAAAATGGTCAACGCAGTTAGTAATTCAGTAGTGCCCAAGTTTACTGTTATAGTTGGTAATTCTTATGGTGCTGGAAATTATGCCATGTGCGGAAAAGCTTATGATCCGAGGCTAATTTTTGCTTGGCCTAGTGCAGAACTTGCCGTAATGGGCGGAACACAAGCGGCGAAGGTTTTAGCACAAATTGAAGCTTCTTCACTTAAAAAGAGTGGTGAAGTAATCGATGAAGCTAAAGAAGCAGCACTATTTGCAAAAATAAAAGCGCGTTATGACGAACAGGTTTCTCCATACTATGCTGCCTCTCGATTGTGGACAGACAATATTATTGACCCTTTAGAAACCCGAACTTGGATTTCGATGGGAATTGAAGCAGCAAACCACGCTCCTATTGAAAAACCATTTAACTTAGGAGTTATTCAAGTATAATTTGTTTTTAATCTCAGTTTTATTGCTAGTGCACTATCCCTTAGTAACAGCAATAAAACTGAGATTGAATAAAGTCACATCAAAATAGATGAAAAAATGCTTTCTTTTTAGTTTAATACTTGTACTATTTATTCAGTGTACTGCTGTAAAAAAACATAATAAACGTTTGTCTACTATAGTCCCGGCTTCGGCGTTACAATCTGATGTTGATTTTACATACAATAAATTAAAAAAATTACACCCTAATCTTTACTTGTACATAAGTAAAGAAAAACTCGACTATAAGTTTGACAGTTTAAAAACCAGCATTACAGCACCCATGCTTCCACTTGATTTTTATAAAAAATTAAGTCCTGTTGTAGCTGCTGTGAGGCAAGGTCATTCCTTTGTTTATCCTCCGTCAAAATTACTAACTAAAAAAGAAAGTAAAGCATTAGAGAAAAAAGGTACAGGACCATTTTCACAATTTGATTTTGAATTTCTTGATAACAAAATATATGTCGTCAAAAATAAATCGTATGATCAAACTATAAAAGTAGGAAGCGAACTCATCAGTGTAAACGACGTTAAACCACTAGATTTAATTCAACAATTCGGGAATTATTATTCATCAGATGGATTTAATACCACATTTAAAAAGCAAAGTTATACCCAACGTTTTACTCGATTTTTTACTATTGAAAACGGAATAAAAGATAGTCTAAACTATGTTTTTAAGCATAGCGACAGCATTCATAATGTAATTATAAAAAGGTTTAAAAAAGACAGCATCAAGCAAAAATACTCAAAATCAACAACTAAAGCTGTCACTATTGATCACCAAGAAAGAAAAGAATTAAGGCGAAAAAAGAGGATAAATGGTTATGACAAAGAAGACAATAATTATACACGTAATTTAAGTTTTTTAGAAAAAGACAGCAGTACAGCCCTAATTAAAATAAGAGGTTTTAAAAACGGTCCCTATAAACGTTTTTACAAAGAAAGCTTTCAAAAAATAAAAGATAAAAATATTAAAAACGTAATTCTCGACTTAAGAGACAATGGTGGAGGCCGCTTGAGTGAAGTCAACCATTTGTATTCCTACTTAGCTGATTCTACCTTTATTTTTTTAGATAAATCAGAAGTTGTTTCAAAATCAAGTTTATTTAATGGCGCTTATTTTAACGGCGGTTCACTTCCGTTGAAAATCCTCAAAGCGGTATATGCACCCGCTGTCTATGCATATTTATGCTTGACTGTTCGTAAGGACAAAAACTTAATTAACTATTTCGCTACAAGAACAAAACCCCAAGAAGTTAAGAAAAATGCGTTTAACGGTAAGCTTTATGTCATTATTAATGGAGGAAGTTTTTCGGCATCAAGTATCATTTCATCAAATTTAAAAGGTTCGCACCGAGCCACATTTGTAGGAGAAGAAACGGGAGGAGCTTTTAATGGAACAGTAGCAGGATTTATGCCCAACATCAAATTACCCCAATCTAATTTAAAGATTAGGATAGGACTAATGCACATTGTAACTCATTATAAGACTGACACTAAAGGTCACGGGATTTATCCTGATCAAGAAATCACACCGACAGTCCAAGATATTATTACCAATAACGACCCGGAACTTAAGTGGATATTAAACGATATTAAAGAGCAGTAATGCTAATCTTTCTTTAGTGTTGCACAATAACCAAAGGGTTATTCTACCATTACAACTTATTTGAAATCACTATTTTAAACACTTTTTTACCAATAAAATTCTTGACTAAAACTGATTTCAACGCATTATTTCTTATCTTTATATAACACCCCACCTTACCTACTTTCTCTCATTTATTAATTAAATAGTAGTAACGTTACACGTTAGCACTTTTAAGATTTAAAAAATAAATCAAGATGAAATATTCAACTTTGATCTATATAGGTATAATGATGTTTTTGGGGCAAGAGGCTTTTGGGCAAGAATTTAAATATTCTAAAAATCCATCAAAAGAATATCAAATAATTCATTTAGAGTCTGGAGTAAATCTTTCAATACCTGTCCACATTATGATGTTTAGAACCCATAGGCTTGCTGTAGGATTTAATGTTAGAGCCTGGAAGAAAATCACTCCCGTGTACGACTTAGGATTAAAACTTGATTACGACTATCGCTTTATAAAAAAAGGCAGTCAAAAACTAATCACCCCTGAGAGCACCTTAAAAGAGCGAGCTTCACATAATAATTTTAGTCTATTTTGTATCAAACCTAATATTCAATTCAATTTAAGTCCTGACTGGTATTTTGGAGCAGAGTCTGGCGTTGGTTATGCGTTGTCTGATCTAAATGGTGGTATCGGCCTAGGTTTTGTTTCGGAATTTGCCGGACCTCAAAAATTTGGGCTTTGCTCAGGGATTTATGTGGGGAAATCTTTTAACTATAAGGAGTACAACAATAAGATGAGTATCTCATTAGATTTTACTCAGTTTTTAGCTCATGGCCATGCTGAAAATAGTTTGGGCTTGAAATACAAATATTCGTTCTTCTAAAAAACAATCATTTTAACCCATAAAAAAATCCAGTAAACTGAGCATTTACTGGATCCGTTTTTTTAAAATAGTAGTTTTAAAGACTTTGTACAATTTCTTTTCTTTTTACTTTACCATTTTCAGTCTCTGCAAATTTAGCAACATAGAAAACTTCTTTTGGTTTTTCATATTTATCTAAAGAATTAAAAACAGTCTTATCGAATTTTTGCTCCTCACCTTCTATAATAAGCACTAATTTTTCACCTAAAGTAGCATCAGGCATTCCAGCAATAAAAAATCGAGCATGGATTTCATTAGCTAATTTTTCCTCAATTTGTTCTGGGATTAATTTTATTCCTCCACTATTTACAATATTGTCAATGCGCCCTAAAAAGACAAATTGATTTTCATTTATAATCTCAACTAAATCATTGGTAACAATTTGTTCATTTGAAATTTTAGGAGCATCAATAACTAAACAATTAGAATCGTTTTGCGAAATCTTGATATTAGGCAAAATTGAAAAAGCCTTCTCACCAACTTTTTTAGCAGCGATATGTGTTATAGTTTCTGTCATTCCGTAAGTTTCATACACTTCAGTTTTCTTCAGCTTCAACAAACTTTTCTCTAGCGAAGGGCTCATTTTTGCACCGCCTACAATTATTTTCTTAACATCTTTTAAAGCAGCTAATGAATTTTGGGCTTGTAAAGGCACCATGGCAACAAAATCGTATTTGGTTTCATTCTTAGCCAAAGGATGTGAACTTGGTGGAACAAAATCAATATCCAGTCCTAAAATAAAGCTTCGCACTAACATCATTTTCCCCGCTATATATTTTGTTGGCAAGCAATATAATGCTTTGTCACCTGGATTCAAATCAAAAAAATCACCTGTTGCCAAGGCAGAATGTACCATTTTTTGTTTGTCGATTCGTACCATTTTTGGCGTACCCGTTGTACCCGAAGTAGGCAAATCAATGTATTCTTTATTATCAAACCAGTCCAATAAAAAATCTCCAATTGATTTTTCAAACTCATCCCCCTCTTTGATCAAACAATAAGAGACCCGGCATAAGTCATTTTTATCGAGATGGAAGCCGTTTAATTTAAAACGATTGTGTACATTTTTATAGGTTACTTCTTTCATTATTTTTGTCTTATTTAAAGAATATTAGATTCATTTACAGTTATTTTTCCTGTCAGTTTTTCTTTCCAACCAGTCCAACCATATTTGCTACTAAAGATATATAAAAGTATTGGGTATACAACTATAACTGGCAAGATTACATCCAGTCCTGCTTGAGGTTCTGAAATATCTTTAAAAATGGAATGCGTTTGAAAAGCAGACCAATCAGATGTTATCAGTAAAGCACTTACCAGATTATTAGCAGCGTGAAAGCCTAGCGCTAACTCCATTCCCTCGTCCATAAGGGTTATAATACCCAGAAATAATCCTGTCCCTATATAATACACAAAAATAATATTGCCCAGTTTAGTTACCTCTGGATTAGAAAGATGCATCCCTCCAAAAATTATTGAAGTCATTAATAAAGGAAACCATTTATTCTTAGCAAGATTAGCAAAACCCTGCATCAAATACCCTCTAAAAACGTATTCCTCTGTACTGGTTTGAAACGGAATTAAAATAACTCCTATAACGACTAATATTAGAAAAGGAATCGGCTTAAAGTTGAATTGAAAATCCTCAGGGCTTATTTGATAAAAAATTAATGTAGAAACGATGGTAAACATCGACCACAAACCAAAGGAAAATAAGATGCGGTTCCAATCAACCTTTTTTCGAGAAGTGGTAACCGACAGAAAACTTTGGTTATGAATATAGCGCACTACAAAATAAACTCCCATTAAAGTAACCACAAATGAAATGAGCAATAAGAACAAAGTAACATTTGGCTCAAAAAAACGCATCATTTCTTCGGTAGTAGACGGCATGTGCCTGTTGCTATTCATAGCTTCGTAAAAGAAGGCTAGTAATAATGGTACTTGACCTATGAAAGAGGTGGCTATAATGATTATAGACCCAACAATATACTTCCAAAATTTATTTTCCTTATTTACTCCCTGTTCTATAAACATGTATTTCTATTTAATTATATGTATAATTTAATTCTCATAGCTTATTTTTGTTTTAACAATGAATGCTCAACTTGAAAAAAGCGTAAAACAAAAATAGCACAATGATACAAATATACCATAATCCCCGATGCGGTAAATCCAGAAACTGTTTAGCCTTTCTGGAAGATTCAAAAAACGACTTTGAAATTATCAGATACCTTGAAGATACACCCACCTTTCAGGAACTTACTAATCTAATTAAAAAACTCAGCATTAAACCTATAGAATTAGTACGCCAAAAAGAAAAAGTTTGGATTGAGAATTTTAAAGGTAAAATTATTTCGGACGAAGAAATTATATCAGCGATGGTTCAAAACCCAATACTTATTGAACGTCCTATCGTCATAAAAGGAGATAAAGCGATCATTGCAAGAGAGTTAAACAAACTTCAAAACTTTCTGCAGGTGTAGCTATAACTTACACATTTTTTATTTAACAGTTTTTTATGATTCTCTCATTAAACCAAATGCGATTTTTGTAATCCTATTACGATAATCTAAACTAAAAATAATGCGTCATCATTTAAATTACTTTCTAACCTTAACACTATTCCTTTCCTTCTTTTTCACTTTTGCACAGCAACGGCCAGGTCCTGGACAACAAGGTCCGGCAATGGAAAGAATTAAAATTACAGGAACTGTTATTGAAAAAATAAGCAAACAACCTCTTGAATATGCTACTGTTACTTTCATTAATTCAAAAAGTGCTAAAGTAATTGCTGGTGGAATCACTAATCCCAAAGGAGAATTTAATATTGATGTTTTCCCGGGAATGTACACTATTAAAATTGAGTTTATTTCATTTAAATCAATTGAACTAAAAGAGAAGGTTTTAAAAGAAAGTACTAATTTAGGGACTTTAGCCTTGACTGAAGATGCGGCGCAATTAAACGAAGTGGTAATTCGTGCCGAAAAGTCTACAGTAGAGATTAAACTAGACAAAAAAGTATATAACGTAGGTCAAGACATGCTTGTAAAAGGGGGAACTGTCAGCGATGTATTAGAAAATGTACCTTCTGTATCTGTAGATGTTGAAGGAAATGTAAGTTTAAGAGGTAGTGATAATGTTCGTATTTTTATTGACGGACGTCCCTCTAATGCTTTAAATATGGCTGAGGCTTTACGCCAAATACCAGCAGATGCAATTGATAAAGTTGAAGTGATTACTAATCCATCTGCACGTTATGACGCTGAGGGTGGAGCCGGTATCTTAAATATCATTTTGAAAAAAGGAAAAAACCTTGGTTTTAATGGTACTTTTATCGCTTCAGTAGGTATACCGGAAACTTATGGTTTAAGTACAAACTTGAATTACAAAACAGAAAACTTAAATTTCTTTACTTCTACTGGTTATAATTATAGAACTAATGAAGGTGCAGGTTTAACAAACTCACAGTATTTTAACCCTGATGGATCTACTAATAAGTACATATATGAAGATCGCGACACGCAGCGAACAAGAAAAGGGATAAGTACTAAAACGGGAGTTGAGTGGACGGTCGCTCCAAATACATTTTGGACCAACTCCATTAGCTACAGAGAAAATAACGGGAAAAACAAAGACATCGTTAATTACAACAACTTTGATAGTAATAATGTCTTTACATCTTCTAATTACCGTTTAAATGATGGAAATGATAAAGGTAAAGATTTCGAATTTGCGTCAAATTTCCTTAAGAACTTCAATGATAGAGGACATAAATTGACGATGGATGGATCGTATTCTAGAAGTAAAGATGTTGACGACTCTGTTATTGATGGTATTTATGTAAACACCCCAACTTCTAATACTTATCAAACTACTTACAATAACAGCGTACAAAAACAATTTCAGTTCCAAGCTGATTACGTTTTACCTATAGGTGAAGGAAGCCAGTTTGAAGCTGGTTATAAAGGTAATTTTAATGATTTGAATAAAGATTATGATATCTCTAAAAGCGGGAATAATTTAGATAATTTCCTATCAAACACCTTAGAGTACAAAGAGAAAATCAATGCGTTGTACACGCAGTATGGTTTTAAAGTAAATAAACTTTCATATTTGTTTGGATTGCGTTGGGAAGATACAAATATCGATGTTAACTTATTAAAAAGTAACGAATTCAATAATAAAAGGTACAACAAGTTTTTCCCAAGTGCTTTTATGAATTATGAGATTTCAGAACAAAGCAGTTTATCTTTAAGCTATAGCAAACGATTATCTAGACCAAGAGGAAGGTTTTTAGATCCTACTCCTAACGTTTCAAGTAATATTAACATCTTTAGAGGTAACCCAGATTTAGATCCATCATTGACTGATAAATTTGATATCGGATATATTAAGCGTTGGGATAAAGTAACTTTTAACACTTCGATGTATTTTGAAAAAACTACTGATGTATTTTCTTTTGTACGTTATGAAAGCGGAGAGTTTGTAGATGGCACACCAGTTATCCTTAGTACTCCTATCAACATTGGAAAAGAACAAAAATTTGGATTTGAATTCACTTTAAATTATTCTCCAATCAAGAAATGGAAAATAAATAGTAGCTTCAACTTGTACGACACTAAAACGACGGGGGATTTTACCTATACTAATTCACAGGACGAAGTGATTGTTCAAAATTTAGATAACAAAGCATTTTCATGGTTTGCGAGAGTTAATTCTCGTTTAACATTGCCTTACAAAATTGAATGGCAGGCAAGCGGAATGTACTTTGGACCAAGCAATACAGCACAAGGAAAAAGTTTAGGTCAATACATGGTAAATACTGCTTTTAGCAAGGATATCTTAAAAGACAAAGCTACAATTGCATTTAATGTAAGTGACATCTTCAATTCACGCAAAATGAAATCAGAGACTAATTTATCTAGTGTAAGCTCTTACAGCGAATTTCAGTGGAGAAAAAGACAATTTAACTTATCATTCACTTACCGTCTTAATAAAAAGAAAACAGACAGAGATAAAAATGCACCAAAAAACACAGAAGATGATGGCGGTGGTTTTCCAGGATAATACAATGATTTAATTGGGTTAATTAATCATGATAAATGCGGGTTCGTTTCAAACGGACCCGTATTTTTTTTACAGGAAATATTGGCACAAAAAAAAGACCCGTTTTCACGAGTCTTTTTTTATCTAACAGTCAAATTAAATTGATTGTTGTTCTTGCTTCTTTTTAGCTTTTTTTTCTTTATAAGCTTCCCAAGTTGCGCCTCCTATCCAATAGGATACAAAACTAACTAGAAAGAACATTAACCAAAATCCTAATGTAAGAATGGTTAAAAAAAGTAAAAAGCCTAAATACTGTGAAAATTCAAACATGTTTTCCGGAATTTTTGAATGTAGCCACAAATGTAAGTTTAATATCCATTCTTAGCAATAAAAAATTATAAAAACTATCTATCAATTTTTATAAAATACTATTTATCCGTATTTTTGAGCTCGCTTTTAGGAGCAATTTCCAGCTATACGCTATATCCACGCAAAAAAGCGTGGGATACCGCTGCTATCTGGGCTAGGCCATAAATAAACTAGAGCATTTAGAATTCTAAAGTAAAAATAACACAAACAAATATAAAATGAAATTCAGAATAGAAAAAGACACCATGGGTGAAGTGCAGGTTCCTGCTGACAAATATTGGGGTGCACAAACAGAACGTTCTAGAAACAATTTTAAAATAGGTCCATCGGCTTCAATGCCAAAAGAAATTGTAGAAGGTTTTGCATACTTAAAAAAAGCAGCCGCTTACGCTAACTGTGACTTAGGTGTTTTACCAGTTGAAAAACGTGATGCTATTGCGGCCGTTTGTGATGAAATTCTTGCTGGAAAATTAGACGACCAGTTTCCATTAGTAATCTGGCAAACAGGTTCAGGTACACAAAGTAACATGAACGTAAATGAAGTAGTTGCTAACCGTGCTCAAGTGCTTAAAGGTTTTGAAATAGGTGAAGGCGAACAATTTATTAAAGCAAATGATGATGTCAATAAATCGCAATCATCTAACGATACTTTCCCAACGGGAATGCATATCGCTGCATACAAAGCGATTGTAGAGATCACTATTCCTGGTGTGGAGCAATTGAGAGATACATTACACGCAAAGGCAACTGAATTTAAAAACGTGGTAAAAATAGGTCGTACACATCTTATGGATGCAACACCATTAACTGTAGGTCAAGAACTTTCAGGATATGTAGCCCAACTGAATTATGGTTTAAAAGCAGTGAAAAATACTTTAGCTCACTTATCTGAAGTAGCTTTGGGAGGAACGGCAGTGGGAACAGGTTTAAATACACCTGCTGGATACGACGTAAAAGTGGCCGAATATATTGCTGAATTTACTGGTCACCCATTTATAACTGCAGAGAATAAATTTGAGGCACTTGCTGCTCATGATGCAATTGTTGAATCACATGGCGCTTTGAAACAATTAGCTGTTTCATTAAATAAAATTGCTAATGACATTCGTATGTTAGCTTCTGGACCTCGTTCAGGAATTGGAGAATTAATCATTCCTGAGAACGAACCAGGTTCTTCTATCATGCCAGGTAAAGTAAACCCTACGCAATGCGAGGCATTAACCATGGTATGTGCTCAAGTAATGGGTAATGATGTTGCGATCGCTGTTGGAGGAATGCAGGGTCACTACGAATTAAATGTATTCAAACCATTAATGGCGGCTAACTTCTTACAGTCTGCACGTTTATTAGGAGATGCCTGTGTATCGTTTGATGAACATTGTGCTCAAGGTATCGAACCGAACTACAAAAGAATTAAAGAATTAGTTGACAATTCATTAATGCTTGTTACCGCTCTAAATACTAAAATAGGTTACTATAAAGCGGCAGAAATTGCTCAAACAGCACATAAAAACGGAACGACTCTTAAAGAAGAATCTGTACGTTTAGGTTATGTTACTGCCGAAGACTTTGATGCTTGGGTAAAACCAGAAGACATGGTCGGAAGCTTAAAATAATATCCCTTTTAAGCAAATCACACTTATAAAGTAAAACCCCTGCAGTTTTGAAACTGCAGGGGTTTGTTGTTTTTATCTATCAAGAAAAAAGGCTAATATGTATTACTAAAATACACTAAAAGCAAAACATTATTATTATTATTATTATTATTATTATTATTATTATTATTATTATTATTATTATTATTTTCCGTCGACGTACTCTTGTAAATAACTAAATCTAGGAGTCAATTTACCATTCTCAGTCATTTTGGCTCTAGCCAGAATTCCATCTTTATCATCATTAAAGAAAGCTGGAATAACATGCTCTAAGAACATGGTTCCAAAACCTTCACTAGCATCTTTAGGCAACTCACAAGGCAAATTATCTACTGCCATCACGACAACAGCGGCAGGATGGAAAACATCCACTTCTTTATGCTCGGATGGTAAATAGCCATAGAGGGGCTCAGCTATAGTTGAAGCACGAAGGGTACAAGCAATTGGTCCATTAATATCACAAGAAACATCACCCACCACTTTTATTTTACAGTCCTTAGATTGTAGCATGGCTCTCGTAAGAATATCTGGCGCATCATTTCCATGAAAATGACCAGTAATCACTATATCAGATACTTTAGTAAAACGTTCAAAATTTCCAATATAGTCCTTAGAGTTATTGTAAAAATCTTTACAGTTGATTACTTGTCCATCGATACGCTGGTTATAATCTAAAACATCAATTTGAGTATATACTGCCTGTGTATAGTTCTTCGTTAAATAATTTTCAACCGTAACTTGCTTAATTTTAATAGCATCCAATACTTCCTTTATACCACCACCCACTTTTCCGCTTCCTGTGACTACAAATTTAATAGGTGGAAAAACGATACGTTTCAATTGCCTGATTAATTCATCTTTACCCGATAGCGTTTCTGCCTTAGGCAATTTAAATAACTCAAACTTTAAACCAAACGCACGAATGGTGTTGTAAGCACCTACTATTCCAGCATATCTGCCGAAACCAATTAATCTTCGATTATTAGCATCAACAATAGTCTCGTGATCATATAAAGTAATATTCTTATCTAATACAGCCTGTAACAATCCTCTATTATATGGTTGCTTTTTTATCGTATGAGAAAAAAAGAAATAGGATTTATTAGCAATTAAGTTCTCAACTGGAACTTCTTTTACTCCAAATAAAACGTCACAATCGCTTAAATCATCAGTAATCTCGATACCTAAACTTTGATATTGCTCATCTGAAAAAATTCTTATATCTGATCGTTCCACCTTTACAGTAGCAGCAGGATAAAGTTCTTTCAATTGCATTAAGGCATCAGGTGAAAAAACAACTCTTCTATCTGGCGGGCTTTTTCTTTCTTTTATAATTCCGAATTTCATATGCGTGTACGTCTTTTATTTAGGTTTTAAATAAGTTCCAAATTTTAATTGTTACAAATATAACACTTTAAAGTAAATTTGTTTGATTTTTAAAAAAGATAGTAATCTGTAAAGTATTAAAAGCTGACTCCCAAAATGATAGTAATGAGTAGCAAAAAACTTTTATAAAATACTGTTAAGGTTTGAAAAAAAAATATAGCAAAAGAGATTGATTCTATATATTTGCGTTTCAACTCCACAGGATAATGATCTTCATAAAAAAAGCAAATATACTACAAATACTCATGCTTACAGCGGTTTTGAGTTCTTGTAAACAAAAGAATCAAACAAACTCGACCTCAACAGAAAATGAGAAGCCTACAAAAGTAGAATTGATAAAAAAGGGACCAAAACTTTCAGAAAGTTATGTTGCTTCCAAGAAAAATGCTATAACTCATTTCTACAATAAAAACTGGCCTCATAATAGTCTAAATGGAGGATTTCTAGTAGCAAAAGATGGCCACATTATTTTTGAAAAATATGAGGGCTATGCTAATTATAAGAAAAAAACCGTAATGACTGATACCACAGCATTACACATAGCCTCAGTGAGTAAGGTGATTACTGCCACTGCTGTTTTAAAACTGATTAATCAAAATAAAATCACTTTAGAGCAGAAAGTCAATACTATTTTAAAAGAGTTCCCATATCCCGAAGTAACAATTAAAACCTTACTTAACCACAGAACAGGAATGCGTAACTATGCCTATTTTACGGAGAAGAAAGTAATATGGGATCGTCATAAAATCCTGACTAATCAGGACATTTTAACAATTATGGCTACTAAAGGAATTGATCTAGAATTTAAAACTGATAGTCGCTTTAGTTACTGTAATACTAATTATGCAATGCTAGCCTTGGTAATCGAAAAAGTTACTGGTTTGCCTTACAAAGAGGCAATGAAAGAAATTATTTTTGAGCCACTTGGTATGAAGGACACGTTTGTATTTGATTATGAAAAAGACAAGAAAACGGCTACGCCCTCTTACCGAGGTAATTTTTCGATGGTTAATTTGGACTATTTAGATGCAGTGTATGGAGATAAAAACATTTATTCCACGCCGAGAGATCTATTAAAATTTGATATGGGTCGAAATTCACCTCAGTTTTTTGAGCCTAAATTGTTAGCAAAAGCTTTTATTGGATACAGTAACGAACATAAAGGAAAAAACAACTACGGTTTAGGAATGAGAATGATAAACTGGCCTACGGGACAAAATTTTTATTTTCATAATGGCTGGTGGCATGGTAACACGTCAGCATATATCACCCTGCCAAAAGAAAAGGTGACAATCATAGCATTATCAAATAAATTTAGCCGCATGACCTACAAAGTGCGTAATTTGGCTGCTTTGTTTGGTGATTATCCTTTTAAATTAGATGATGATGGCAAAGAGGAATGATTTTTGCATTGTAATAAATCGAGGGTGACTTGTCTATTTAATTAAAAAAAGAATACATTTGCACTCTCAAAATTATTTTGAATACTAATTGGGGTCGACTGGTTTTGACAGCAAGTCGAATTGAGAAGTAAGCACGCCGAGCATTGAGACCTTGCTCGTAAATATAAGATCTTACAATTTTACACGGCGAAAATAACTACGCTTTAGCTGCATAATCCGAATTATAGTACGATTACGCCACGTTCCTATCAGATAGGAAAGCTGGATTCTCCTTGAAAGCCTTGGTTTGTGGCGTTCAGTCCAGGAGAACCGTAAAAATAAACCTAGATTTCCATAAGCTTCGGGTGGATTTCGAAATTAAGAAGATAAGTATTGAGTGGCTGTTTCTGGCCTTGCTCACTATCGAAAATCTAATCAGGAAATAAGCGCGTAGAAAGCTTTTTAGTTGCTTGTTTGGACCCGAGTTCGATTCTCGGCGACTCCACAAAAAAAGCCTGTAATTCTAAGAATTACAGGCTTTTTTAATTTTATCAAGACTGTGTTACAGAACTTCGCAGCTCGGGAAATAGAAAACGGAAAACTTATAAGAGCTTTCGATAAAAAGAGAGTTGGTTTGCTTGTGCAAGCAAGCATAATGCTTCGTCCATCTTGTCCACTGCTACAATCATTACTTTTGAATTTACATGATTACGACTGCATATTCCACTACCCTTACCTAAAAGCTTCCAAATGCCTCTCAGCATCGTCAGTATAAGAAGTGACTTCTATTCCGTTTTTAGTACGAACCTATAAATAGGACATCATATGGCATAACGCCGCTACTCTGGGAATTGTTTTGTTACCATTGATGCTATTTCATGACATTTAAATCTATGTCTACAGTTTCACTACATAGAAAAAAGCCCAGCAATAAGGCGCATTTATAATACATTACTCTGCATAAATACTCGATTTTAACACATCTCTTAGTTGAAACATGTTGAGTAAAAATTGCAATTAATTTTCACTACGCTCTTAATGTGACTTTGAGTCTGTATTTTTCTGTGTTGATTTTAACTCTAATCATATAACAAAGTCCGCGAATCGTATAAAAATATCATGAGTCAAACAGCTTACTTTTATTTTTCAAAATGAAATAAAAAAGTAAAATATAAAAGCGCAGTAATCAACTAGGATTATTACAAAAACAAGTTTCTAAAATTTGACTAAAGACTTATTTATAATGAGATATATTTAGTCTTAACTGCACTCATAACACATATATAGCGATGAAAAATACAACTCAAAATGCGACTCAATTTTATGATTATCAGCAAAAAGATATAGCCACAATATTTACAAGTATCGAAAATAAACCAAATCAAAAAATACTGTATCAATTGCCTACGGGTGGTGGAAAAACCATGATATTTTCAGAAATTGTTAGAAAATACCTCTCACAATACAACAAGCAAGTAATGGTATTAACCCATCGTAACGAACTCTGTAAGCAGACATCAACAACGCTGAAAAAACTCACCGTTCAAAATAAGATCATTGGGAGCAAAACTAAAAATTTTAAAAGCAATGCTACATGTTATGTTGCCATGGTTGAGACAATGAGGAACCGAATCAGGTCTAAAAAAATAAATACTAAGAATGTTGGTCTAGTCATTATTGACGAAGCACATCATAACTCGTTTAGAAAACTAACTAAGAAATTCAAAAATGCCTTCATTATAGGAGCCACAGCAACGCCCTTCAGTTCTGATGTATCAAAGCCTTTGAATAGTTATTATGAAGGATTAATTACTGGGGAAAGTATCGCTAATCTTATTGCTAATGGATTTTTGGCTAAGCCAAAAACGTATCAATATGAAATAGAACTGAACTCTCTTAAAACTGGAATTCACGGTGATTTTACGGTGAGCTCTTCCAATGAATTGTATGGATCAGCCCCTATGCAAGAACTTTTGCTTCAAGCATACAAAGACAATGCAAATGGCAAAAAAACATTAATCTTTAATAACGGAATCGCAGTATCAAAGCAAGTAGAGGAAAATTTTAAAGCAGCTGGGATTCCCGTAAGGCATTTAGATAATAAAACTTCTGAAGAGGAGCGAAAAGAAATATTGCAATGGTTCAAGAAAACTAAAAATGCGGTTTTAACATCGGTTTCGATTTTAACGACTGGTTTTGATGAGCCTACAGTAAAGCATGTTATATTAAACAGGGCGACTACTTCTATTACTTTGTATCATCAAATGGTAGGACGAGGCGCGCGAAAACTAGCATCAAAAAAGACTTTTGGAATAACCGACTTAGGAAACAATATTCAGCGTTTTGGAGCTTGGGAAGCACCTTTAGATTGGAAATATATTTTTGACCATCCAGATGATTTTGCAAAGCAGTTGCACTATCAAATAGTGGGAAATTCATCTACACAATCAAACGCTATCACTGCAGAAGTTCGAAGTCATTTCCCTAAGACTTTAGAAATGACATTTGATATCGAAAGCCACTATCAGGAAGCAATTGACATGGACAAAAAACACAAAACTGTCATTCAGCAATCGATTAGACAGCAAGCAAAGATGTGTCTTGATAATGGAGAAACATTAAGTCATGCATTAGAACTTGCAGCCATTTTAACTCCCGAAGTACAGTGGCGCGTCAAGCAATATGTAAAATGCTTAGACAGTGCCAGTCCTAGTTATAAAAACTGGCTGATGGAAGATTATCAAAATCGTTTAGAAGGTTTAATAAAAAAGTTGTATCCAAAAATTCATGCTGAAGATTAGAATAAAGAGAGATTTTTATCCCTAAAAGTCACTCATAATTAGACTACTCTTTGGTGGTATTTTATTTTTATTCGAAAAATATAACTTCCATAACGATTTGAAAATAAAGCAGTAAAATTAAAATTACATAATATTTGTCGAAAATTTTATAGTCTGATTATGGTGATGATTTAGCAAATTTACAATTACAAATAAACAAAAATTAAAACTAAAATTATGGAAAGTAGAGACAATCACAATTTAGACAAACGTCCGATGATGACAGGAATGTTTGCAGACAGAAAAAGCACTGAAAATGCATATAATGCCTTACACGATCGAGGTTACACAAGAGATGAAATCAATTTACTAATGTCAGACGAAACGCGTAAGAAACATTATTCGGATGCAGATGACCACTCTGAATTAGGAACAAAAGCAGCAGAAACTGCTGGAACGGGATCAGCCATTGGAGGAACTATCGGTGCCATTGTTGGAGTAATCGCAGCAATAGGGACTAGTGTTGTTATTCCAGGATTAGGATTAATAATTGCAGGACCTCTTGCCGCAGGATTAGCTGGTGCTGGTGCTGGTGGAATAACAGGTGGTTTGATTGGCGCACTTGTAGGTTCAGGAATTCCTGAAGAGCGTGCAAAAATCTACGAATCTGGAATAAATGAAGGTCACGTAGTTTTAGGAGTACATCCTAGAACAGACGAAGATGCAGATTATTTAGAGAATAATTGGAAAACAAATAGTGGAAGAGATATTTATAGATAGTATTAAAACCCCTTAATTTAAAAATCGATGCTTATAAATGCATTTTAGATCTATCTAAAAAATTTAAAATTGGGATAAGATGTTAGATTAAATTCTCAATCAATACACAAAAAAAGCCTGTGATTTTTGGAATTACAGGCTTTTGTTATTTTATTCAAGGTGTTACAGAACTTCGCAACTCGGAAAATGCAAAATAGGAAAATTGCAAGAGTTTGCAATAAAACAAAGTTGGTTTGCTTTTGAATGCAAGCGTAATGCTTCGTCTATTTTGTCCTCATCTTTAATCGTTACCTTTGGATGTAAATGAATAGCAAGGAATCGTCCACTGCCGTTGTCTAAAACTTCGAGTTGTGCCTCAGCATCATCAGTATAAGAGGTCACTTCGATTCCATGTTTAGTACATACATATAAATAGGACATCATATGGCAAGAAACGACGCTACTTAGTAATAAATCTTCAGGATTGTATAACTGGGGATTTCCTTTAAAAGCTTTGGCTGCTGACACATTCAAGATTTCTTTTCCTGCAATAGCAATTGTATGACTTTTACTATATTTTTTGGACGTGGCATGAGGATCTTCTTTATCTAAAAACCACTTCAATTTTACTTTAAATAGATGCTTAAAACTCATCGCTATTATTTTTACTTCAAAAGTAATAAAAACCAATATAAGTTAGAGTTTCACTTAATGGTTAGTAGCACTGTTACATCAGATAAAAAAATTAGTACCATGATGAAAGATTTTGTGCTGCTGTTTATTAGAATAATAAATTTTATTCGGTCTTTCGTCCAAAAAGTAGATTAGAAAATTTGTAGTTTTACCAGCCTATAGCGACACAACAAAGTGAAAAATAAACTACTCAACATCCCTCCTATTCCCGCAGTACTCTTTGCCATAATAAGTGTGCAATCTGGTGCCGCAATTGCAAAGACACTCTTTCCAGCACTTGGAGCTGCCGCAACAGCATCGTTACGAATTGGTATATCTGCCATCATACTTTTGGCGGTTTATAGACCCAACTTGTTAAAGATTACACCAAGTCAATGGAAAATTGTTATTCCTTATGGATTATCTCTTGGAGCTATGAATCTAATTTTTTATTTAGCGATTGAGCGGATTCCTATTGGGTTAGCAGTAACACTAGAATTTATTGGCCCATTGGTGGTAGCGGTAGTAGGATCTACACGGTTACTGGATTATTTATGGGTGCTTCTCGCTGCAGCTGGAATTGTTTTGATTGCTCCATGGTCTGATAATGGTGTTGATCTATTAGGAGTACTATTTGCTTTGTTGGCTGGAGCACTTTGGGCAGCTTATATTGTACTTGGAGGTAAAGTATCTAAAATAATGAAAGGAGGCGAAGCTGTTGCAACAGGAATGCTCTTTGCCACCATATTAATACTCCCTTTTGGTGTATTAGGAGATGGATTTCAAAGCCTCACACCAACATTATTTTATTTAGGAATTGCTCTAGCAATGTTATCTAGCGCAATTCCGTTTACCTTAGAGATGAAAGCGCTTGGTCAATTGCCATCCAGAACATTTAGTATTCTAATGAGTTTAGAACCTGCAGCTGCTTCCATATGTGCGCTACTATTCTTGCAGGAATATCTCACTTTCAATGAAGTATTGGCTGTTATCTTTGTAGTAATCGCTTCGGTAGGATCTACGATTACCGCAAGATCAAAAAGAGTTAAATAAAAAGCAAACGGCATTATACTGCTTTAGTTTTGCAATTAGCTCATCAAAAAGAACTATTATTCATTAAGATGATAAAATCGGTTGGCTAAAAACTGAATTAATAAATAAGTTATCGCAACGATGATAGCCAGTGAGATAATAAACGTAATCAAATTCAGTACTATATTAGGAATGAAATTTATTTTTGGATGGGTATAATAGGGCTCACGATGCAATCGTTCGTGGATATTCTGCTGTAGTATTTTGAGTTTATTTTTGATGATAGAGCCTTTTTAAATGGTAACTATTGCTACTAAATCTTATTGAATGTTTTTAACAACTCTAAAATACGTAATTAATTCAAAACATAGTTCTTATAAAATAAATAAATGATATAATTGCTTTTAAAGAAGCAGTTATTTGTTTCCTTTTAAAGGAATTTGAGCCATAGCTCTTTCGGCAATAGCGGTAATAGAAAGCGACGGATTAACACCTGGATTAGCAGAAATCATCGAACCGTCAATAATCATCATGTTTTTATAGCCAAAAACTTCATTATTTTTATTAATAACGCCTTCACTACTATCTTTCCCCATTACAGCTCCACCTAATACATGTGCAGTAGATGGAATTCCGGCTAGAGACTCTAATACAAATGAAGTGGGCTTACCGCCAATTATATCACTGTATTTCTTAGTGAGTGCTAATGATTCTGGAATATCAGCCGTTGGTTTAACACCTGAACTCACTGAAGAAGACATGTTTCCAAAAATATTTTTTTTGAATCTCAAAGTACTATCTATCGATTGCATAAACAGCAAAACCGTCGTGCTTTTTGACCAACTATTAACAAAATAAATTTTAAAATAGCTTAGCGGAAATGCAATAAGTTGTTTTATCATATTCAATAGGCGCACCCCAATGTTTTTGCCATTTGAGAGTGGCAAATGAAGTAACTTCCAGAAACCAGAACCTTCACCATATCGCACCATTTCTAAATGGCTATTCTCGTCCGTGTGTAATAAACTACCTATTGCCACACCTCTTGATAAGTTTTTATTTTTATCTAAAGTTGACACACTTATTAAAGTTTCGTTATTTGTTCGAATATTATCGCCTAATGTTTTCGATAATGAGGGAAGTGATTTCTCCTTTAATTTCAATAATAATTTTACGGTGCCTAAAACGCCTCCCGAAAAAATCACGCCTTTTGTAGTAAAATCCTTTTTTGCGTTCCATAGCTTAGTGCTCGATTTTAATCGAACTGTATAGCCCGTTTCTCCATTTCCGTTATCTAAAGGGATAACATCATACACTTCATTTTCTGCTAAAATTTTCGCTCCGTTTTTCTGTGCTAAATAAAGGTAGTTTTTATCCAATGTGTTTTTAGCATTGTGCCTACAGCCAGTCATACAAGCTCCACAGAAAATACAGCCTGCACGATCAGGTCCTTGGCCATCAAAATAAGGGTCTTTTACTACTTTGCCCTGCTGTCCAAAAAAGACGGCAACATCAGGATGTTCAAATTGGTCTTCCCGCCCCAGTTCTTTTGCTAAGGTTTGTAAAGCAATATCACTATCATACAATTTAGGGTTGCGAGTTGCACCAAGCATTTTAAGGGCTTTTTGATAGTAGGGTTTTAATTCGTTTTCCCAGTCTTCTAATTTGCTCCAACTTCCTGATGTATAGAAATTAGTTTTAGGAATAGGTAATGTATTCGCATACACTAAAGAACCGCCGCCAACTCCTGTTCCAGAAATGATAACTACGTGTCTAAAAATGCTCATTTTCATAATACCAAAAAAGCGTAGATAAGGCATCCACAACCACTTGCGTAGATTCCAGTTGGTTTTAGCAAAATCATCTGCTTGATACCATTTACCTTTCTCTATGACCAGAACCTTATAGCCTTTTTCTGAAAGTCGCAAGGCACTTACTGACCCACCAAAACCACTACCTACAATGATATAATCAAAATCGTATTGCATTTCTACTTTATTGTTTGTTGAAAATTAAGCAATTATTTTGAATTAAGATGCATGCATAGTAAAAGCTAATAATATTTTAAAATGAATTTTAATTTGTTCAAATTAGATTTGGCTTATTGGCATAAAAAAACCGCCTCTTTAATAGGAGACGGTTTGATTCTATTTTAATTTGTTATTACAAAATATAATCAGTGGTGATGAAATTAGACTCATCACTATTTAATAAAGCTTGTAATATTTCATTGTTATAATCATTATCCTTTGAAGCTACGAATGTTCTAATAGAGAAAGAACGCAGTGCATCATGAATACTTAATGTTCCCACAGCAGAATCTTTGCGTCCTGTAAAAGGATAAATGTCTGGTCCTCTTTGACAAGAACTATTAAGATTTACACGACATACTAAATTTACTAAGGTATCAATAAGCGGTGCCAAAGTTTTAATATCATTACCAAATAAACTTACCTGCTGGCCATAATTCGATTCCGCCATATCGTTTAAAGGCTCTTGAATATCACTAAAAGTTAGGACAGGTATAACTGGTCCAAATTGCTCCTCATGATATACTCGCATCTCTTTATTAATGGGATATAAAACGGCAGGGAAAATATAATTAGGACTGTGTTCGCCACCTCTCTCATTAATTATTTCTGCACCTTTACTTTTAGCATCATCTATTAATTCTTGAATGTAAGCTGGTTTCTCTTTCTCTGGTAAAGGCGTTAGTGAAACTCCTTTTTCCCATGGATTCCCAAAAGTCAACGCATCTACTCTAGCGGCAAATCGTTTATTAAATTCGACTGCTATATTTTCATGTACATATAATACTTTTAATGCAGTGCAGCGCTGACCATTAAAAGACAAGGTTCCGGAAATACATTCTTGGATCGCTAAATCTAAGTCGGCATCTGGAAGAATTATTGCAGGATTTTTGGCTTCAAGCCCTAAAATTAAACGCAGTCTGTTTTTATTAGGATGCTGATCTTGTAAAGCGATAGCAGATTTGCTATTCCCTATCAAAGCTAAAACAGTTACTTTACCTGAAGCCATAATTGGCGAAGCGACCTCACGACCTCTTCCATAAACTACGTTGATTACACCCGCAGGAAAACTATTTCTAAAAGCTTCTAATAAAGGTGAAATTAGCAAAACTCCATGTTTAGCTGGTTTAAAAACAACGGTATTCCCCATAATTAATGCAGGAATAAGTAGTGCAAAAGTTTCGTTTAACGGATAGTTATAAGGCCCTAGACACAACACAACACCTAGAGGTCCACGGCGTACCATGGCATTCACGCCTTGGCTCTTAGTAAATTTAGCACTGTCTCGATCTAACTTTTTATAATCTTCAATAGTATCGTAAATATATTCTACCGTTCTATCAAATTCTTTTTGAGAATCAGGAAGTGTTTTACCAATTTCCCACATTAAATATTTCACTACCTCATCACGAGTTGCTTCCATCTGCGTCACAAAACGGGTCATACATTTAATACGATCTTTCACGCGCATTGTAGGCCACAAACCTTGTCCGTTATTATAAGCAGCATCAGCAGCTTCTACAGCCTCTAAGCCTTCTTTTTCTCCCATATATGGAATCGAACCTAAAATAGTAGGTAAATATTCTTCAGTAGAAGAAATTGTAGAAAATACAGGAGAGGTTTGTCCTTCCCAATTTTTTAATTCGCCATTAAGTAAATAAGTATCTTGATTTAATAAATCTTTAATTTGATATTCTTCTGGTATATTATTCATTTCTTAGTTTTTAGTTAGTATAATTAAAAAAAGAGGCAAATGCCTCTTTAAGTTAGGGTGCAACGACGTCTCCGTTCCATGCTAATATCCCACCTGTTAAGTTGTAGGCATTTTGAATACCTAATTCATTCATTACTTCACAGGCTTTAGCACTTCTAGCACCAGAGCGGCAATAAACATAGTAATTCTTATTCTTGTCTAGCGCTTCGATATCATTGATAAAAGCTTGCCCTTGATGAATATCAATATTAATTGCATTTTCAATGATTCCATCATTAAATTCATCTTCGGTTCTTACGTCTAATATTACTGCATTCTCATCTGCTTCTAGCTGAGAAACCCAATCTTCTTGTGTTAAATTCATAGTGGTCTTTTTTGTAAAAATACAATGTTTTTTGGTAACTAAAAACTAACAATATGTGAATTAAATATTAATTTCGAGAAAACGATTTCGCGACTATTTAATAATCAGTCATTTATAAAATTAGTTACAAATGCTCTAAAAAAGCCTAGTAAATCCATAGGTAAATTATCAAAAGTGTATTGGATAAATAGATGAGCATAAAACAATTAACTAGTACCCTAGTTCATTTTAGATGTGCAATATTTAATGTACTTTTACAGTACTGTCACTCAAAATCACTCGAAAAAAAATCACAATGCAAGATTCATTAAAAAATATTTTTCCCAATTTTTCAGATGCCTTATTGGATGATATCAAAAACAATGCTATTGTCCAATCGTATCGTGCTGGGGATATTATCATGAGAACTGGGCAATATATCAACAATACGCTGCTATTAACGGAAGGCCAAATCAAGATTTACAGAGAAGGTGAAAATGGAGGTGAATTTTTTATGTATTATTTGCAACCTGGTCAAGCTTGTGCTGTTTCTATGATCTGTGCGACAAAAAGCCAAACCAGTCAAATTATGGCTAAAGCTGTTGATGATGTAGAACTAATTATGGTACCGTTAGCGTTAATGGAAAAATGGATGATGGAACACCGCACTTGGTATGAGTTTGTCATTTTTACTTATCGAACCCGTTTTGAAGAAGTGCTGGAAGTAATAGATAATATTGCTTTTAGAGCAATGGACGAACGTTTAGAATTTTATTTGAAGCGCCATACTGATGCTTGTGGCTGTAAAGATTTAAAACTATCTCATCAAGAGATTGCTACTGAACTCAACACCTCTAGAGAAGTAATTTCTCGTTTATTAAAAAAAATGGAGCAACGCGGTTTAGTACAATTGCACCGTAATCATATTGAGATTTTAAAATAAAATCATTCCTATGTGATAAATGTTACTGTATTTGAGTTTTTAACAAGCAACCTTTGTAGTAAATATTTATAGATGGAAATTTTTGGTTACTTAGCTTCAATAATAATTGGTCTTTCTTTAGGATTAATTGGCGGTGGTGGGTCTATCCTTGCAGTCCCTATTTTAGTTTATCTTTTCAATGTTCATCCTGAACAGGCAACTAGTTATTCTCTATTCATTGTAGGAATTACTTCTATGATTGGGTCATACAGTCATTATAAATTAGGGAATTTAAAAATAAAATCGGCCCTTGTTTTTGCCATACCTTCTATCCTCTCTTTATTGCTGGTTAGAAAAATTTTGATGCCTCTTATCCCTGATAGTCTCTTCTTTATTCAAAATTTCGAAGTTACTAAAGGCATTTTAATCATGGTTATATTTGCTTTTTTAATGATTGCTACGTCCGTATCGATGATAAAGAAAAATAAAAAAATAACTGTTGTGAAAGAAGTTAACTTTAAATTTCTGGCAGTAATTGGTTTCTTTGTTGGGTTAATCATTGGCTTCTTAGGAGCGGGTGGTGGTTTTTTAATTATTCCTGCATTATTGTTTTTTGCTAATTTACCAATGAAACAAGCAGTGGGGACTTCTCTATTTATCATTTTCATCAACTCACTAATAGGTTTTAGCGGCGATTTACTAGGTGGTGTCGTTTTAGATTACAAATTACTTTTACTGATATCTCTTATGGCTATTGTGGGATTATTCATTGGAACACAATTATCTAAAAAAATAGATGGGTCTAAATTAAAACCTGCTTTTGGATGGTTTGTATTGGTGATGGGAATTTATATTATTGCCAAAGAAATCTTGTTTAAATAAAAACACATGTGACATAAGTCACTGTTTTTCAATGTTTAATCATGTAATATTGTAGTAACTAAAATACTTATCAATCATGAAAGAACATTTTGAAATATTAATTATTGGAGGTGGAAACGCCGGGCTTTCTGTTGCATCACAATTACTTCGTAAAAAAAATAGTTTAAGCATCGGAATTATTGAACCATCAGAGAAGCATTATTATCAACCTGCATGGACATTAGTAGGTGCAGGTATCTACGATATCCATAAAACGGTCCGACAAGAAAAAAACTACATCCCAAAAAATAGTACTTGGATAATTGATGCTGTAACGGAATTTATGCCTACTGAAAACAAAGTGCTTTGCAAGAGTGGTAAAGAAATTAGTTATAATTATCTCGTAGTAAGCCCCGGTATTCAGCTAGACTGGGACAAAATAAAGGGACTCAAAGAAACCTTAGGACAAAATAATGTGAGTAGTAATTACTTATTTGAATTTGCACCTAAAACATGGGAATTTATCGAAAATTTTAAAGGAGGAACTGCAGTTTTCACCAATCCACCAACGCCTATAAAATGTGGAGGTGCTCCCCATAAAATAATGTACTTAGCTTGTGATTATTGGAAAACGAAAGGGATTCTAGACAAATGTGATGTTCATTATGTTTCAGGCGGAGCTGGTATTTTTGGTGTTCCAGAATATGCTGAAACTTTAAAAGAGGTTTTAAAAAAGTTCAAAATTACGACCCATTTTAATTCGAATGTAACCGCTATCAATGGCGATACGAAAACAGTAGAGTATGAAACTAAAGCAACTGATGATACTATAATGCAAAGTCTTTCTACACTTGATGCATCTTGCTATGCTATTGCTGCCCACGATGAAAATGCTGAGACTAAAAAAGTATCAATAAAATTTGATCTGTGTCATGCTGTACCGCCACAATCTGCTCCAGATTTTATTAAAAAAAGTCCGCTTGCTGATCCTGATAATCCTTATGGTTTCGTTGCAGTTGATAAATATACACTTCAGCATTCTCATTTTCCTAATATTTTTTCTTTGGGAGATTGTATCAACGCGCCTTGCAGTAAAACGGGAGCAGCCATTCGTAAACAAGCTCCAGTTGTGGTAGCTAATTTGATTTCGGTAATGAACAATGAAAAACCAACATCCTTGTATGATGGTTATAGCGCCTGTCCTATTCCAACCCAATATGGAAAATTAATGCTGGCAGAATTTGATTATGATAATAAGCCCAAAATGACCTTCCCGTTTGATCAGGCAAAACCACGATGGACCATGTGGAAACTAAAAACAAAAGTTTTACCTTGGTTGTATTGGAATAAAATTCTAAAAGGAACAGCTTAAGACTGTACTATACATAACAAACTCCCTTGTAAAATGCATTGCAAGGGAGTTTTTATTTGTAAGATCTGTACTTTTAATGCTCTCCATAACCCACATCATCCATTTTACCACTAAAAACTTTGTATTGAATGATAAAGTACGTAATCACCAATGCTAATGCAATTGCAAACCAGTACACACCAACCGACAATCCATAGTCATCTGCTGCTACATTATAAATTGTCAGTGAAGGATTTAAAGCATTTGTAGAAGGCAATACATTCGGAAAAATAGAGGCAGCTGTTGCTGCAAATCCGCCTACTAGGAATAAACTGGAAAATAAGAATCCGGTTCCGTCGTGAGTGAAAGATTTTATTTTAAATAATCCGAAAATACCTGAAAAACATAACAGTGGAAATACCCATAAAATAGGATTAGCTATAAAATTATGGAAGGGTTCAGGTTCTATTCTATTCCAAATCAATAATGAGACAATGACTAATCCTAGCAAAACAAAATTAAGTTTAAAAACTAATTCTTTCAACTTAGGGTTCAGATCGGAGTTGGTTTTAAAAATAATCCAGTTGGCCCCATGAATCATTAAAGCTACGACACTTACCACTCCTAAGAACAATGTGAACCAATCAATAATCCCTAATTGGTCTGCCTTTGGGCTAAAAGAAGGATTCCATAACGGCAGAAAGAAAAAATGTGCTTCTTGAGTCGAAACACCATCAGTAACCATTCCCAGATTCACACCTCGAACAACATTTCCTAAAGCTACTCCAAAAAATAGGGCTAACAACAAACTAGCAATACCAAAGGCTTTATCCCAAACGGCTTCCCACATAGGATGGTGAATTTGCCCACGCAGTTCTAGACCTATCGCTCTAAAAATCAGTAGCCACAGTATCATCATCAAAGGCAGGTAAAAACCACTAAAAGAAGAAGCATAAAGTGTGGGAAAAGCAAAAAACAAAACCCCACCCGCAGCTATTAACCACACTTCATTAGCGTCCCAAAAAGGGCCTATTGCATTTGTTATTGCTTTTTTATCTTTTTCTGTTTTCGCAAAAAATAAATGAATAATTCCTGCACCAAAATCATAACCGTCTAAAACAATATAAACGGCTAAAATTCCCATCAAAACAATATACCAGAAAAACTCCATAATCAATTATTTTTTTATAGTTTCAGGACCATTTTTAATAATTTTTCCCACCAATAGCAGAAATAACAAACCCAGTAGCAGGTACAAACCAACAAACCCTAATAAGGTAAACAAGGTATTCCCTGAGGAAACTGTTGGTGATGCTCCATCAGAGGTTCGTAATAAATTGTACACTAACCAGGGTTGTCTACCTAATTCAGAAGTATACCATCCTGTGGTGTTAGCGATATAAGGAAATGGCATCATAAAGAATAAAGACCATAAAATCCATTTAGTTCCAAAAAGTTTTTTTCTAAATAATTGAAAAACGGCTAACGACATAATCCCTATAAAAAGCGTTCCTAAACCTACCATAATGTGGTACGCATAGTACAGCCCTGAAATATTTGTTGGGTGGTTTTTTTCGTCAAATTGATCTAATCCTTTAACGGTGGTATCCCAACTACCATAAGTTAAAAAGCTTAGAACATTAGGCACTGCTATCTTATTATCTAGTTTTTTATCTTTTACATCAGGTTGCCCAATTAAAACAATTTCGGCTCCTTTTTCTTCGGTATGGAAGATTCCCTCCATTCCTGCAAAAGTAACCGGCTGGTATTTTACCACATTTTTGGCTAAAAGATCCCCTGTAGGTACAGCTACAATTATACTGGATATCAATCCAAAAATAACTCCTGTTTTTAAAAATAGCTTTCCATAAGATTCATTGCGTTTGCTCAATATATAAAGAGCGCCAATACCTGCAACCACAAAAGAACTGGTCACTAACGAGGCCGCCTGATTGTGTAAGTATGAAGGCCATAACCAAGGATTAGTAAACAAAGCGCCAAAATTATTCAATACAAATTTGCCATTCGCCAGAACTTCGAAGCCCACAGGATTTTGCATCCAGGAATGGGTTGCTATAATAAGAAAACCACTTGCCCACGAACCTATAAAAATTAGCAATGCGGTTACAAAATGCCATCGGTGGCCTACTATTTTTTCGCCAAAAAGAAATATTCCTAAAAACGAGGATTCAAGAAAAAAGGAGAACATGCCTTCCATGGCTAAGGTCTGTCCTATTATACCACCCGTTAGCTCTGAAAACTTAGCCCAGTTCGTTCCAAACTGAAACTCCATTGGTATTCCTGTCACTACGCCCATGGCAAAATTTAAAGCAAATATTTTCATCCAAAAATGAGTCGCTTTATTATAATGTACATCGTCTGTTTTTAGAAACTTCCACTTAAAGTAAACAATGATCAGAGACAAGCCCATAGTTAACTGCGGAAAAAGGTAGTGAAAGGTTATTGTAAATGCGAACTGCATTCTGTCGTAAAAGAGCATTTCTTCCATACTGACAAATAATTTTAAAGATACCTGTAAATTTAACCAATTTTAGTCAGCTAAGCGGAATAAATCCCTACTTTATCGCCTGATAATTATCATTGTTTATCCCATAAATACTTAATAACTTTGTTTTGAGGGATTTCTATAAATAAACTGAATTTATGTAACATTAGTCACTGTGAAATAGAAATACAACAATTATCTTTGTTTAAGAATTTAAAAAACTACTATCATGCAAATAGAACAAATATATACGGGATGTCTAGCTCAAGGTGCTTATTATATCACATCAAATGGAGAAGCGGCCATTATTGATCCACTTCGTGAAGTACAACCTTATTTAGACAGACTAGAAAGAGACAATGTAAAATTGAAATATATTTTTGAAACGCACTTTCACGCTGATTTCGTTTCGGGCCACGTGGATTTGAGTAAAAAAACAGCAGCTCCTATCGTTTATGGACCAACAGCAAAACCTGAATTTGATGCTATTATAGCCACAGATGGTCAAGAATTTGCTATTGGTAACATTAAAATAAAAGTTTTACATACTCCAGGACATACTATGGAAAGTACGACTTACTTATTAATTGATGAGAATGGTAAAGATCATGCTATTTTCTCTGGGGACACCTTATTTATCGGTGATGTTGGCCGACCTGACTTAGCTCAAAAAGCAGCGCATATGACGCAAGAGCAATTAGCCGCAACATTGTATCATTCTTTAAGAGATAAAATAATGACTTTGGCTGATGATGTTATCGTTTATCCGGCACATGGAGCAGGAAGTGCTTGCGGTAAAAACATGAGTAAAGAGACTGTAGGTACAATTGGGAACCAAAAAGAAACCAATTATGCTTTGAGAGCAAATATGACCGAAGAAGAGTTCATTCAAGAAGTTACAGAAGGATTGCTTCCTCCTCCAGCTTATTTTGGGATGAACGTAGCGATGAATAAACAGGGATATGAAAGTTTTGATACCGTTTTAAACAATGGTATGAGAGCTATTGCTGTAACTGATTTTGAAGCCGCTGCCGAAGATACTGGTGCATTGATTTTAGATACTCGAAAAAATGGTGTTTTTGCCAAAGGATTTATACCGCAATCAATAAATATCGGGATTGAAGGCGATTTTGCCCCATGGGTTGGTGCCTTAATTGGTGATGTTAAACAGCCAATCATTCTGGTTACTGAAATGGGTCAGGAAGAAGAATCAGTAACGCGTTTGAGTCGTGTAGGTTTTGATAATTTGATTGGCCATCTGGAAGGCGGTTTTGATGCTTGGGCAAAAGCAGGAAAAGAAATTGATACAGTTAATAGAATTACAGCTGAAGAATTTTCAAAAGAGGTTAAGGTAGGTGATAGCAAAGTTATTGATATCCGTAAAGAAAGTGAGTATAGCGCTGAACATGTGGAAGAAGCTTATAGTAAACCTTTATCAAATATTAACGATTGGATAAAAGATATCGACCCAAAAGAACCTTTCTTTCTTCATTGTGCAGGTGGATACCGTAGTATGATTGCTGCCTCTATTTTACAAGCTAGAGGTTTTAGAAATTTCTCTGAAGTTGAGGGTGGTTTCAATGCAATTGCAAAAACGACAGTGCCAAAAACTAATTTTGTTTGTCAAAGCAAAGTACTAAAATCTTAAAATTACTAGAATTAATCTACTAAAACACTCATTATAAGCAAATTAACCTGTATATTTAATTCAGTATATTATTTATTTTAACCTTTAAAATCTATAAACCATGAAAAAGAATATGGGTTCCACTGACAGAATTATAAGAATAACATTAGCTGCTATTATTGCCGTTATGTATTTTTCAAATATTATTAGCGGCACAGTTGCTTTGGTACTTGGTTTTTTTGGTATTGTTTTTATTTTGACTAGTTTTATTAGCTTTTGCCCTTTGTACGCTCCGTTTGGATTTAGTACTTGCAAAAAAAATTAATTAAAATTTAAAGCGTACTATTTTATGCCAAATTCCTTTAATAAAGATTTAATTTTAAGAGAACGATTAGCATTACAACGAACAATTCTAGCAAATCAAACGACATTTTTAGCTTTTCTGCGCACTGCCATGTATTTTGCGGTAGCAGGATTAAGTACTAGAAATCTATTAGAAATTAAAAACAGTTTACTAATCGAGATTGCATTCTATTTGATTTCGTTTGTTATTTTGGTTTTGGGGGTGATCAATTTTTTTAAGCATAAAAAAATGATTTCTGAAAACAAAAAACATATTGGAGACTATAAATTAGATTACTATGAATAACGAACAATGTTGTGTGGTTTCTTGCGATAAACCATTGGACCAAAATTATTGGGACGCTCAATACCAAGCTCAAGCTACTGGATGGGATTTGGGTATAGTCTCACCGCCTATTAAGGCGTACATAGACACTATAAAAAATAAGGACATTGCGATTTTAATTCCAGGCTGTGGTAACACTTATGAAGCATCATACTTGTTACAGCAAGGATTTACAAATGTCACCGTAATAGATATTGCGCCATCACTAGTAAAAATCATTGAAGAAAAATTCATCACAAATACTAACATTCAAGTTTTATTAGGTGATTTTTTTAAACATGAAGGTCAATACGATTTAATTATTGAGCAAACTTTTTTCTGTGCTTTACCTCCAACTATGCGTCAAAAATATGTTTGGAAAATGCACCAACTTTTAGCCAATGAAGGAGTATTAGCTGGATTATTATTCAATAGAACATTTGATGTTGGCCCTCCTTTTGGCGGAAGCAAACAAGAATACGAAATGCTTTTTAAAAATGCGTTTGACTTTATAAATATGGATGTAGCGCCAAATTCAGTTGCTCCCAGAGCTAACTCTGAATTGTTTATTGAATTAAAGAAAAATAAGGAGTCCAAAGTAAATCTATACGATTTTGAAGGAATCACCTGTAGTGGTTGCATGAATACAGTTAGTGAAAAATTTGCTGCAATAAGTGAAGTATCAAATGTAAGTATGAGCACCAATTTTGCTGAAGTTTTAATTGTAAGCAAGACCGAAATACCCTTAGCGGAACTACAAAAAATAGTTTCTTATGATGATAAATATAAAATAAAGAAAAAATGAAGCAACTGTTATTAACTAATTGGCATACGATGCGCTGGCTTCGCCTAGCAATAGGACTATTCTTAATTCAACAAGCGATTCAAAGCCATGAAATATTGCTAGGATTTATGGCGGTATTTTTCTTATTTCAAGCTGTTTTTAATACAGGATGTGGTTTAAACGGTTGTAATGTTCCATCTAAAAAATAAAAAACAATGAGCACTTTCAATTCCATCATAAATTCAGAAAAACCAGTTTTGGTTGATTTCTTCGCTACTTGGTGTGGACCCTGTAAAACACTTAGTCCAATTTTAAGAGAGGTTAAAGAAAATTTGGGCGACCGAATTTCTATTATCAAAATCGACGTGGATAAAAACCAACAAGTGGCTTCTCAATATCAAGTGCGTGGAGTTCCTACGATGATTTTGTTTCAAAATGGTAAACAATTGTGGCGACAATCAGGAGTCTTACAGAAAAACGATCTTATAAAAGTTATTTTAGAAAAAAGTAACCAATGACAAAAAAAGCACTACTAATTACGGGAATCGGTATTGTTATTGGTGCAATTGCTGGCTATGCCTATTATCACTTTGTAGGTTGTGCCTCTGGAACATGTGCCATAACATCTAAACCACTCAACTCGACCTTATATGGAAGTTTGATGGGAGGATTACTATTCAATATGTTTGTCAAAAAAGAGAATAAGTAATTTAAATTGCTTTTCTCTTTTTAAAACTGTGGCTATTTACATTTTATTTTAGCCATTTTTCCATTATTTTCTCTAACTCTGAAACAATGATTGGTTTTGCCAGATAGTCATCCATTCCTGATTCAAAACACTTTTGTTTTTCACCGGCCAGTATCCCAGCAGTTATAGCGATTATTGGGGTTTTACTTTCTTCTTCTAGCTTTCTTATTTCGATTGTAGCATCATACCCATTTTTTAATGGCATTTGTATGTCCATCAGAATAGCATCATATTTTTCTTGTTTAAACTTTTCTATAGCTTCAATACCATTTTGAGCAGTAAAAATAGTTCCATTTGGAATGATTTTTTTTATCAATGTTTTTAATAACAGTAAGTTGATTTTATTATCCTCTACAATCAGGATTTGTTTTTGACTCAAAATTCGCAGAGGAGCACTGTTTTTCCCCGCAGCAACATCCTTAGTTAATTGAGGCTGGTTTTCGGTTAATTTTATTTTTGTAAATTTGACAGTAAAATAAAAATCACTGCCCACTTTAAAGGTGCTTTCTAACTCTAATTTACTTTCCATTAGTGCTAAAAGCTGATTAGAAATAGCGAGACCTAAACCTGTACCTCCAAATTTACGACTAGTGGAATTGTCCTCTTGCATGAAGGAATTAAAGATCTTCTCATGATTGATATCTTTTATTCCTATTCCCGTATCTTTTACAGAAAACTTAATACTTACATGGCTTTTAAATGTTGACGGCACTTCTTGAACGGAGAGTTTGATCTGGCCATAACTGGTGAATTTTAAGGCATTACCTAGCAGATTGACTAAAATCTGTTTTAATCGTATCGAATCAGCAATAATAAATTCAGGAATCGTTTCATCAATATGAAGAACCAAATTTATATTCTTCTGAATAGCTTGAAACTTGAACAAATCATAAATTTGCTGAACGAGTTCATAAAGATTAATTTTATCTACATCTAACTCTAATTTCCCCGATTCTATTTTAGAAAAATCCAGAACGTCATTGATAATGTCCATCAAAGACGTCGCAGATTCATTGACTGTTGACATGTATTCTAACTGTCTGTTACCTAAATCAGATTTCATTAAAAGGTGGGTAAACCCAATAATTCCATTTAAAGGCGTTCTAATTTCATGACTCATATTAGCAAGAAAATTTGTCTTGGCTTTATTAGCTGCTTCAGCTTCTATTTTTGCGTTAGTAATGAGCCTTTCCATCATTTTGCGTTCGGTTATATCAATAAAACTAATGACAATTTCGACTAAATTTCCATCGCTATCCCATAAAGGAAAACCATTTACTAATACCCAAGTTACCTCCTCTTTCTTGGAGTTTTTAATCCCAAGAACTCTGTTTTTTATTGGTTCACCACTAGTGACAATTTCATTTACTGGATAACTGTCACTATCTATAATTTCGTTTTGTTCATTTACTAATGCAATAGCTACAGAACTATCATCAGCAAAACTTTCATTAAATATTGTTACTCCCAGTAGATCTGATGCTTTAGAATTACTCATAATAACTGATTTCTCATTATCGTAAACAATTATTGCTGCATCTAAATTGCTCAATAAACCTCGGTACCTCTTTTTACTTTTAAGAAGCTCTTCATCTCCCTTTTTAGCCTTCGAAATGTCCCTTGAAAGACATATAAAATGAGTCTCATTATTTTCATTTTCCTGCATCGGGGCAATCGATAGTTCGTACCAATATTTTACAGAATCCATTTCAATGATATACTGTCTACCATTAGAATAGCCTTTTTCTAGCGCTTCTTTTATTGCTGACAACCAAATCTGCGCTACATGCTCTGGAAACATATCCCGGATGGATTTGCCTAAGTAGCCTTTGTCTGGCATTTTTAGCATTTCATAATTATGCGAATGGTAATTAAAAATGCGGCCATCAATCCCCACCTCAAATAACATGTCAGGAATTGCATCTAAAACTGCTTTCATTTTTTGATGCACTTTTTCAAATTCTTCTTCTGAATGTTTTCGATCCGTAATATCTGTAGTGGTACCAATATACCCAATAATTTCGTTTGAAGCATTTTTCTCAGGCACAGCATGCCCCATTACCCAGCTAATTTTACCATCTGGCCTTACAAACCTGTATTCTGTTAGTGGGATGTCTTTTTGATTGACGGCCTGCTCCCAAGATTTTATAATTGCAGCCTGATCGTCTTTATGAACGGCATTAAGCCAACTATTACCTAAGGATTCTTCTAGAGTTAATCCTGTAAGTTCTGACCACCTCGAATTGACATAGGTTGTTAAACCTGAGGCGTCTGTACGAAATATTCCAACAGGAGATATTTCAGCTAAGGTATGATACCTGTTTTCACTTTCATATGCCTGATTTTCGGCCTGCTTTTTTTGTCTTTCTTTTTCAAAAACTTCTAAACTAAACCCTACATCACCTGCAGCCTCTTCTAATAAGTCAATTTCTTCTGGATCAAAGAAATTCTTCTCACTAGAATAAAAAGTAAACGCTCCTATAGTTTTACCAAACTTTTTAATAGGAACTACCATTAAGGAGCGGTAATTTCTTTTAATGGCTTCGTGTTTCCAAGGACGCATTAAAATGTCATTTTCTATATCATTACATACAATATGTCTTCCTTCTTTTATTGCTTTACCTCCAGGGCCAGAACCTTGCACGCTATCGTCATAAGTTATGGTTTTAATGATATCGAAATACCCATTATCTTCTCCTGCAATCATTACAGGAACTATCTGTTTAGTTGCTTCATTAATTTCAGCAATCCAAGCGGTTCTAAACTTTCCTATTTCAACAGCAATATTACAAGCTTCTTTAAAAAGGGTATGTTCGTCTTTAGTGCGAACAATCATTTTATTGATCTGACTAATAAACAAATAAAGTCGGTTAGCTTTAATTAGTTTTTCTTTGGCTTCAATTCTTTCGGTAACATCAGTTACAATTCCGTGACAAATTATCGTTCCTTCAGGTTCCATTTCTGGCAGTGAATTAACTTCATGCCACACCAAACCTTTAACTGGATGATGATACCTATATTCCCATTTTAGCGGAATTAGTTTTAATCCTGTTTCTAAAACTTTTTCACCTAAAGTAAAATAATCCTCTGGATGTATTAACCTAGAAATGATTTTAGTGTCTTTCATCACTTCCTCATAGGCAAATCCATAAATATCTTCAATAGCGTCACTAACATAGGTATATTGAAAGCTATTGTCCTTATTTTGACGAAGGGAGAATATTAAACCTGGGGAAGTTGCAGCGATTTTAGCAAATTTATCTCGTTCATGAGTTAAATTTTCAATGGCTTTTTTTCGATCAGTGACATCAATTAAATTAGCAATAATCCCTTTGACGCTGGGATCGTCTAGTTTATTATTTAAAATACCTTCAAGCCAAATGTAATTACCGTTTTTATGTTGAACCTGAAATAATACACTTACTGATTTTTCAGGGTTATCTATTGCCTCTTGAACCCTGCTACTGATGTATTCTAAATAAGCTGGATGAATGTACTTGTTTAAATTTATTTTTTCAAACTCTTGTTGCTCCCATCCTGTTATTCGCAAGATTGAGGAACTAATGAACAGAATTTTAAAATTTGCATCAAATAGAGATATTATTCCTTCATTATTTTCCACTAAAGCCTGGAAGCGATTTTCTTTTTCTTCTAGTATTTTATTTGCTTTTCTTTTTTCAGTAATATCTTTAAAGAATACTGAAATTCCGTCTTCAGATGGGTATATGTGATTCTCATACCACAAATCATAATTTTCATAATATTCTTCTATGAAAACATATTTTTGTTCTTGTAATGCTTGGTGATAAGCATCATAGAATTCCATTTTTGCACCGTTAGGAAATTCATTCCAAATGTTTTTTCCTATCATTTCCACTGGGTCGCAATTTAAAATCTCACCCGCGTGCTTATTCATAAAAGTAAAACACCAATTGTTATCTAATGCTATAAAAGCATCGGTAATTCTATCGAAGGTTTTAGCAACTAAATTATTAGCCGTTTTAGTGTCAGTTATATCTTTAAAAAATCCAAGAAATCTATTTTTAGAAAAACGTACGGTGTCAACAGATCGCCATTTTATATCGCCATTTTTACAAATAGTTTTATATTCTCCTTTTGAAGCTCCGGTTTTTAAAAGAATGTTAAACTGTTCTAAAAGTGCTTCCTTAGATTCCTCTGCCGTTAAATCTAAAACTGACATTTGAAGTAGTTCTTCTTTAGAATATCCCGTTAAGACAGAAACTGCGGGATTTACTTCAACATAGTTGTTTTTTTCATCAGTGACAAATATTCCGTCAGGAGCATTTTCAATATAATTCCTAAATTTATGATTACTCTCTTGCTCAATACGTTTTAGCTTTACTGCTATTTTTGACTTTTCTTTTTCTTTAGTAGCTTTTTCATTTTCTTTTTGGGCAGATATGTCTTGTGTATTTCCACGTAAGGCATATACATTCCCTTTTTCATCCAATAATGGAATAACAATGGCGTGAACCCATTTCGTTCGATCATTTGATAATAAAACTTGCTGCTTTACTTCAAAAGATTTTTTATCAATAATTAATTGATTTATTTTATTTAAAAAGATCCCTACATCTTCTTTGGAAAATAGATTTAAATATTCCTGAAACAATTGTTGTTTAGGCACTTTTTTAACTTCATATATAGCATAAAGCTCCTTAGACCATACCATTTTATTTTTACTGAAATTAAATTCCCATGTTCCTAATTTAGCAATTTTTTGAGCTTCATTCAGGAGTTTTTCGCTAGCAAGTAATTCCTGTTCTACAGTACGAATTGCAGTTATATCTCGTCCTATTGCATATATATATTCTTTGGAGGGATTCACACTGGTTCGCCATTGGACAGTAACAACATCTCCATTTTTCTTTAATAGTCGGTTTTCAAAATTAGTTACAATATAACCTTGACCTAAGTCGTTAATTTGTTTTTGGGATTTTTTAATATCATCTGGATGTACAAAGTCTAATATGGGGTTATTAAGGATTTCGTCTTCTGAGTATCCAAAAATTTTCATGAAAGCAGGATTAATTTCCTTATAAAAACCATCAATACCTGCGATGCACACTAAGTCTAATGATTCTTTAAAGTAAAATTGAAAATTTGTCAAAAACTTATCATTCTTGATGATGCTATTTAATTCTAACGCAGATTCTAATTCTTTCGTTTTAATAATAAGCTCCTCATAACTTGCTTTAGTATCACTCATATATTATAATGTAAATCTAATTTATCCCAACATGAATGCCTTTTTAATAAAAAAAGGCTTACAAAGTTATTTAATTAAGGTTAATACACAATGCTTTACTACATTAAATTCAACTTAAAAAATGGCTTATTACTTATGATTAGTTAGTCAACCACTTTTCAATGATATTCTCTAAATCTTTAATAATAATTGGTTTAGGTAAATAGTCATTCATTCCTGTACTGAAACATTTTTCTTTTTCTCCAACCAATATTCCAGCTGTGATGGCAATAATAGGTATGTTCTTGTCTTCCTCCAATATTCTTATTTCGGTGGTAGCTTCATAACCATTTTTATTAGGCATTTGTATGTCCATAAAAATGGCATCCATATCATACTTTTTAAATTGCTCTATAGCCTCGTTACCATCATAAGCCTGAAAAATGGTACAATTAGGGACAATTCTTTTTATTAATGTCTTAGCCAAAAGCATATTTATTTTATTGTCCTCAACAATCATTATATTTTTATGGCTTAATATTTTAACTGGGTTAGCGGTTTCTACATTTACATTTTCAACAATTAAGTTTTCGTTTGATTTTTTAACAAGTGGTTTTTTGAACTGAATAGTAAAATAGAAATCACTACCTTCTCCATAAATACTATTTAACTCTAATGTACTACCCATCAAAGCTAATAATTGATTTGAAATGGTGAGACCTAATCCAGTCCCACCAAATTTCCTACTAGTAGAATTGTCCTCTTGTACGAATGAGCCAAATATTTTTTTATTATTATTTACTTTTATACCAATTCCGGTATCTTTTACAGAAAATTTAATCGAGGTCATAGTATCCGTTGTTGGCATGACTTCTTTAATCTCTAAAACGATCTCTCCAAAATTGGTGAACTTTAAGGAATTGCTCAACAAATTCACTAAAATTTGCTTTAAGCGAACAGAGTCGGCTAAAATTAACTTAGGTATGTTGAGGTCTATATTTAATTTTAGATCTATTTTTTTATCATTAGCCTGATGTTTGAAAAGGTCAACAACTTGTCCTGTTAGTTCAAACAAATCAACTTCGTCAATATCTAATTCTAATTTACCTGATTCAATTTTAGAAAAATCAAGTACATCGTTTACAATCTGCATTAGAGATTTTGCCGATTCATTTACAGTAGACATGTATTCTAGCTGATTAAAATCTAATTTGGACTTCATCAACAAATGGGTAAAACCGATAATCCCATTCAACGGAGTTCTAATTTCATGACTCATATTAGCAAGGAAATCTGTCTTGGCTTTGCTGGCTGCCTCGGCTTGCTCTTTCGACTTGGTAATTTGGTTTTCCATATGTTTCCGCTCTGTAATATCTATGAAGCTAATTACGACTTCCACAATAGAGCCTTCCTCATCTACCATAGGAAAACCATTAATTAAAGCCCACAAAATGGCCTTACTTTTAGGGTTATAAATACCTAAAACCATATTTTTAATAGGCAAAGCTGAATTCAAAATTTGGTTTATTGGATACTGATCAAAATCCATATCAGTACCATCCTCATTTATAAATTTCCAACTGCGATCAACTGTCTTTTTTCCTAAAATATCTTCTACATTCAATCCTAGCAACTCAGAAGCTTTTTTATTACTCATGATAATAGTAGAATCTGAGGAATGAACAATTATCCCAGCATCTAAATTATTTAACAGACCTCGATACCTTTCCTCGCTCTTTTGTAAGGCAAACTCCCCTCTTTTAGCAGCGGTTATGTCGCGAGATAAACATATAAAGTGTAGTTGATCATCTTCATCGCTTTGTTTCATTGGAGCGACAGATAATTCAAACCAATGCAATCCATTGGGCAACTCCATTTGATATTGCTTACCAATTGAAAATCCTTTTTGGGCTGCCTCTTCTACAGCAAGTAAACTTATTTCTGCTACCTCAGGGGGTAATACTTCTGAAAACTTTTTACCTATGAACTCACTTTGATGCATTGCCAACATATCGGTATGGTGCGAATGGAAATTATAAAAATGACCGTCTTTACCCACTTCAAAAAGGAGATCAGGAATAGCATCTAAAATACCTTCTAGTTTTTTATTTACTTTTTTGAACTCTTCTTCCCCATTCTTGCGATCAGTAATATCAGTAATAGTACCAATGTAACCTACGATCTCATTTTCTGAATTCTTTTCAGGAATGGCTTGACCCATCACCCAAGCGACAGTTCCGTCTGGCCGAACAAATCGATACTCAGACAATGACTTTTCATTTTTGATTGTGGCATTTTCCCAACCATTTAAGATTGCTATTCTATCCTCTTCATGTACCGCATCTAGCCATCCATTACCTAGGGCTCTCTGATACGGTAAACCCGAAATTTGAGTCCAACTTGGGTTGACATACGTAGTATAACCTGAAGCATCAGTACGAAAAATACCTACTGGTGATACTTCTGTCAATGTATGGTATCTTTTTTCACTTTGAAAAACGGCTTCTTCAGCTTTTTTCCTTTGAATTTCTTTTTCAAAAACTTCAAGCGCAAAGCTGACATCTCCCGTTGCTTCTTCGAGCAAGGCTATTTCTTGATCATCAAAAAAGTATTTATCGCCAGAGTAAAAAGTAAATACACCTATTAATTTTCCGAATTTTTTAATGGGTAAGGCCATTACAGATTGGTATCCACAAGCTAAAGCCTCAGCTCTCCATGGTTTCATCAAATCATCATTCTGAATGTCGTTACAAACTATGTGTTTTTCATCCCTAATCACTAAAGCCCCAGGACCGTTACCATTATTAACATCTTCCAAGGAAATTGCTCTTATATGATCTACATAACCAGAGGTATCACCTGCTGTCATCACTGGATTCAATTTTTTAGAATTATCAGAAAGTAATCCTATCCACGCCATTTTAAATTTTCCCCATTCCACTGCAATTTTACAAGCTTCCCTGAAGAGGGTTTTCTCATCAGTTGTTCTGACAATCATTTGGTTAATCTGGCTGATAAATAGGTATAATCTATTTGCCTTAACAATCTTTTGTTCGGCTATTATTCGATCAGTAATGTCAGTAATAATTCCATGACAAATAACTGTGCCCTCAGGTTCAACCACGGGTAGTGAATTAACTTCATGCCAAACTAATCCTTTAACAGGATGAAAATAGCGATACGCTCCTTTTAGGGGAACTAAAGTTCTTTTAGTATTTAGTATTTTTTCAATAACGTCATCAATATCATCTGTATGTATTCGTTTAAATATACTATTTGCGTCATTTTGTACTTCTTCAAAACTTAAGCCGTAAATTTCCTTTATGGCTTCACTTGCATAAGGATAACTGAGTGAACCATCTAAATTTTGACGCATAGAATAAATTAAGCCAGGGGACGTAGCTGCAATTTTAGCAAACTTGTCTCTCTCGTTTATTAAATCGTCGATAACATTTCTCCTTTCAGTAACATCCCTTAAATTAGCAATTATACCTTCAACAGAGTCATCATCTAACATATTGTTAAGCACTCCCTCTAACCAGATGTAGCGACCATCTCTATGTTTTACCTGAAATAAAACGGGTAAAGGAGTATTAGGTTTAGTTATTGATTCTTGAATCATCGTATTTACATAGTCAATATAATCAGGATGATAATAATCTTCGGGCTTGATAGCATCAAATTCTTCATCAGTATAGCCCGTCACCCGCGCAGATGATGAACTTCTGAACAAAACTTTTAAATTTTGATCAATAACAGTTATAATCCCTTGATTATTTTCGACTAATGCTCTAAAGCGTTTTTCATTTTTCTCAATAATGTCCTCCGCCTTTTTCTTTTCAGTTATATCAGTAAAGAAATTAGAGATACCGTCAGGAGATGGATACAAGTGATTTGCAATCCAGCGCTGACTTGGCTCATGGAATTCTTCAAAATATTTGTACTGCTGTGTTTCAAAAGATTCTTTAAAAATACTGTGAAAAGGTTTTAAAAGTGTTTCAGGAAATTCATCCCAAATACATTTTCCTATCATAACATTAGCCTTTCGCTGTAGAATTTCAGCTGCTTTATTGTTCATGTAGGTATAACACCAGTTAGTATCTAATGCTACAAAAGCATCGGTAATTCGTTCAAAAGTCTTGTTTAGCAATTCTTGTGCCCGTTTCATTTCAGTTATGTCATTTATAAAGCCCATATATCTAGTTTCAGAAATTTTTACGGCGTTGACATTTCTCCACCTAATTTCCCCAGATTTATGAATCGTTTTAAATTCCCCTTTAAATGAACCTGTTTTTATTAATTTATTGAAAGACTCTTTTAAGTCATTTAATGATTCTGAAGGCGTCAAATCCCTCATGCTCATAGTCAGAAGTTCTTCTTTAGAATATCCAGTAATTGAAGTTGCTGCAGGATTTGCTTCTAAATAATTTCCATTTTCATCTGTGATAAAAATGCCATCTGGAGCATATTCAATATAATTTTTAAATTTTGCATTGCTCTCCTCTTCAATAAGCTGTAACTTGAGTTTTTCTTGGTTCTGCTTCCGTGTTTTTAATTTTTCATCATTCGCTTTTCGTTCAGAAATATCTTGTGTATTTCCTCTAATTAAAATGAGTTTGCCTTCATCATCTAATACAGGAACTACCATGACATAAATCCACTTTTTACGCTTACCTGGAAAAGTAATTTCATATTCAAAATCAAAAGATTGCAAGTCATTTTTGAGCTGAGTCAATCTGTTTTTAAACAATTCTATTTCCTGATCCGAAATAAATCTTTTATATTCCTCTACTAGATTTAAGCTTTTATCAGTTTCAAAAATGGCGTACAGCTCATCTGAAGAAATCAATTCATAATTAGCTACGTTCAATTCCCAGCTACCCATCTTTGCTAGTTTTTGGGCATCATTGAGTAACCTTTCGCTTGTCGCTAATTTATTTTCAATTAATCTTTTCTCGGTAACATCACGACCAATTGCATAAACGAGGTCCGATTGTAAGTCAACACTGGTTGTCCACTGAATAATAGCAATTTCACCATCTTTTCTTACAATTCTATTTTCGAAATTAAAAGAGTCTTGCCCTAACTTTAAGTCCTGCATGACCTTAGTGGAATCTTCTAAATCATCAGGATGGATAAAGTCTAAAAGCTTTTTGTGCAAAATCTCCTCTTTTGTATATCCAAAAGTCTTAATGAAGGTTTCATTAATCTCTTTATAAAAGCCGTCAGTGCCAGCGATACAAACCAAATCAATAGATTGATTTAGGTAAAAATCAAAATTTGCAATTTGATGTTCTTTACTGTGCAAACGCTCAATTTCTAGCTCTTGATCTTTAGCTATCTTGAGAAGTTCTTCATATGTTGGTTTGGGAAAATTTATACTCATAAAAATGGAACTAGTAATTATATTCTAAAAGCGTATCCAGCAACTATTTCTTTATTTGAAATAATGCAAAATCATCAGGCCGTCATGTATCTAAATCATTGATTCTATTCTAATAAATGTGATAATTTCTATTTGTTTAAAATAAAAATTCAGTAAAAAAAGAGAAACAATTTCTCGAAAAATGTGAACTAAAAATACTATTTAATTCTGTATAAATCAATACCTAAAAATTATTTTGTGATTAATCACCTAATTGTTGATTTTTCTATTCACAAATTAAAAAAACCACTACGATTCATTTCTATCCTAAAAAACTGCTTCTATAAATTTAAAGCAATTGCTATTTCACTTATTTCCTACTTACATTGCCCCAGTTCCCTTACTTCAGCAGCTTATAAATATCCTTTATCGACATAAAAAACAAATGGCTACAAATCAGATGCTTGTGTAAGTAAAATAGAATTAGCGTAAATAGTATAATTTCTTTAAAAAAAAGCTAACAATTTGACATACTGATAATTATCATGTTTATTCCGTACAGTAATTCTTAATTTTACTTTATTATTAATTATTAATCTGGATGAACATGAAAAAGTTATTATTAATATTCGCATTTACAGTTTTGGGAGCGCTATCCTTAGTAGCTCAAGATAGAGATCAAGACAGAGATCGAGATCGTTTAATGCTAGTGGACGGTGATGTTTTACAAATTAGAGACCGTGATCAAACGCGATTACATGACCAACTAACACTTACTGACGGTACGGTAGTAAATGCGGATGGAACATATCAGAAAAAAGGGGGCGACCGTTTACGGTTGCGTGATGGTGAATGTTTGGATATGACGGGAACACTTTATTCAAATGAGTACCAATACCGAGCTAAAATCAAACAAGAAAACCAAAATCTTACTCAAAATCAAATGATGGAACGCAATAAAAACCGTTACCATTTAACAATGATAGATGGAAACATGTATCAAATTAAAAATCAAGAGCAAAGTCGTTTACAGCAAAAATTAAACTTGGGTAATGGAACGACTGTAAATCCTGACGGAACATATCAAAAAGGCAATCGCAAACTGAAACGATTAAAAGAAGGTCAGTGTTTTAGTATGGATGGAAAAATGTTTAAAAACACCTACCAACAAAGAAAAATGATCCTGCAAAAAAATAGAAAGGCTAACAAAAACATGGATCAAAACATCAATAGGAATAAAGTGCAAAAAAAACCTGCTATGCAAAAAATAAATAAAGTTCAAAAAAAAGGTAGAGGGAATTAATTCTATAATCTAATTAGTACAAATAAAAAGGACTTTAAAATACTAAAGCTCTTTTTTGTCTCATATTTAAACTACTCAAAATGAAAAATTGTAGCCTATTGTTAGTTTTGTTTTTGAGTTTGCCCATCTATTTACGGGCACAAGGAGAACTTAAAGTAGATAAAGTCAAATCTTATCTGTTAACAGATATCAGTTTTCAAAATGATGCCGTATTTATGGGACGCAACGACTCTATTGCGGTACCCTACCTAGTCCCGTCAATTGGATATTACGACGCTTCTGGTTTTTTTGCTGATGCATCTTTATCTTACCTAACTAAATCAAGTGAAAACAGAGTAGATTTATTCTTATTAACAGCAGGTTACCGCTTTGATTTTAATAAATTAAGTGGTGCAATTTCTGGAACTAAATACTTTTTTAATGATAATAGTTATAGTATACAGTCCGAAATTGAAGCTGATATTTCGGCAGTACTTACTTATGATTTAGATATTGTTCAAGCCTCATTAACCGCTAGCACTTATTTTAGTAAAGACAGTAATACCGATTTTTTTATTGGCACACAGCTAGCAAAATCCATTTATACAACAGATAAGAGTTTAGAAATAATACCAACGCTGGCTCTTCATGCAGGATCTCAGTATTTCTATGAAGAATATTACAAATACAATCGTGTAGGAAATAGAAAAGGAAATGGTAACGGGCAAAACCAGCAAGTAGGTACTACGGTGGTAGGAATTGATGAAGTGAACAAATTCAATTTACTAAATATCGAACTGAGTTTGCCAATACGGTACTATTCTAATTCATTTATATTTTCGTTCTCACCTCATTTAGCCTTCCCTCAAAGCAATGCCACCATAGTGACAGAAGATGGTATAATCAAAGAAGATCTTAAAGAGGTATTTTATTTTTCGGCTGGTGTTAGCTATTGGTTTAACACCTCAAAAATGAAATAGCAGCAGATAAATACGCTCGCTCAAAAAAGTCATAGAAACCATTATAAATAAATAAATAAATAAATAATAGTAATAATAATAATAATAATAATAATAATAATATGTCAAGAATAGTAGTACTAGGTGCAGGAATTGCAGGTCATACAGCAGCATGTCATTTGAGACGTAAACTTTCAAAAGACCATGAAATTCTTGTTGTTTCTCCCAATAGAAACTACCAATGGGTTCCATCTAATATTTGGGTAGGAATAGGTAGAATGCATGCTAAGGATGTTATATTTCCGTTGGAACCTTTGTATGCTAAGAAAGGCATTGGCTACAAGCAAGCCAAAGCAGTTGCCTTTTATCCAGAAGGAGATGCCGAAGAAAAAAATCCTTTCATTCTGGCTGAATATGTTTATGGCATTAAAGAAGGAACACAAGAAAAAGTAACCTACGATTATTTAATTAACGCAACTGGACCAAAATTAGCTTTTAATTTGACTGAAGGTTTAGTCCCAGAAAAAAACAATACCTATTCTGTTTGTACTTACGACCATGCTAGTCAAACTTCAATAGCCTTACATCAACTTATTAAGCAAGTTAAAACAACAAATAAAATAGCCAAAATACTAATTGGGACCGGCCATGCAAAAGCAACCTGTCAAGGAGCTGCTTTTGAATATATATTGAATGTTGAACGAGAATTAGTCAAACTAGGAATTAGAGACAAAGTGCAAGTGACTTGGATTTCAAACGAATATGCTTTGGGCGATTTTGGTATGGATGGCATGATGCTTTCTTTTGGTAAAAACGTCATGAAATCAAGCGAAATGGTCGAAATGGTATTTAAAGACAGAGACATTAAATGGATTCTGGGTGCTGGAGTTACTAAAGTAGAAGACGGAAAAGTACATTACGAAAATCTTGATGGGGAATACAAAACGGAAGAATATGATTTTGCTATGTTAATCCCAGCTTTTTCGGGACATGGTTTTAAAGCATTCGATAAAAACAACAATGATATTACCGATAAACTATTCAAAGGATTCATGATTGTTGATGCGGATTATACTCCAAAACCTTACGAAGAATGGACCGTTCAAGACTGGCCAGAAACCTACCAAAATCCTAGTTACCCCAATATTTTTGCTCCAGGAATTGCCTTTGCGCCTCCTCATAGTATTTCAAAACCTCGAAAAAGCAAAAACGGAACTGATATATTTCCATCACCACCAAGAACGGGAATGCCCTCTGGAATTACAGCAAAACTAGTAGCGGATAATATTATAGATTCTATAAAAACAGGAAAAATGAGCTTGCATCATAAAGGGTCTATGGGTAATATGGGCGCTGCTTGTATTGCTTCTGCAGGCTATGGAATGACCAAAGGAAACGGCATCAGTATGACAACCTACCCTATTGTTCCCGATTATGTAAAGTATAAAAATACAGGCGGAAGAGATTTAAAAAGAACTTTTGGTGATATGGGACTTGCAGGACATTGGGTAAAACTAACATTGCATTATGCCTTTCTTTATAAAGCTAAAATGAAACCTTTTTGGTGGTTGATTCCAGAATAAAATCATCGTTAATTTTAAAAATTGCCTTTTATAAAAAAACAAAAATAATGATACCAAAAATAACCAAATCGCAACGCGCTAAAATGCAAAACCTCATCATACAATTTTTTAAATTCTTCTATTTGAACTTTAGAATTTTAAAAATTGTTGCGGGTGGACATGGAAGTACACGAAACTAAAAAATAGCAGCTCCAGTATTTTTTTATGTTTAGTAACTAACCAGAAGCATTTTAGAGTTGAGTCTAAGATGCTTTTTCATTTTATTTCCTGAGTGTGACATTTGTTACTGTGTACGCCTTATTGTGAAATTATCTTTGCGTTAATAATTAGAAATAAAAATTATGAAGAAAATAAATTTAATAGTACTATTAGGAATAATTTCCCTTTCAGCTAGTAGTTATAGTCAAGAAACCCTGCCTATTTCTAAAAGCGAACTTTGGCAAAAAGTTTCCGATAAAAACTTACAGATTAAAATCGCCAACCAAGATTTTAAATCAGCGCAGGCAGATTATAGACAGTCAAATGCTATTTTCTTACCTAACATTACTGCTTCGCATACGGGGATTTCAACAACTAATCCTTTGATGGCTTTTGGTTCTAAACTGAATCAGGAAATTTTAACCGCTTCTGATTTTGATCCTAATTTATTGAACAATCCTAATCGCACACAAAACTTTGCTACTAAAATAGAGGTTTTACAGCCTATTATTAATGTAGATGGGATTTATGGTAGACAGGCTGCTAAAGCTAAGATGAATGCCTTTGCACTTCAAACAGAACGTACCAAAGAATACCTTGAATTAGAGGTGAATAAATCCTATATGGAATTGCAACTAGCTTACAAAGCAGTGGCCGTTTTAGAAAAAGCAAATACAACCGTTGCAGCAAATTTGAAATTAATTGATAACTATTTCAAACAAGGAATGCTTCAAAAAACAGATTTACTGTCAGTACAAGTACGTGTCAACGAAGTGAAAAATCAATTGCAATATGCAAAAAGTAATGTGCAAAACGCTTCTGATTATTTGGCTTTTTTACTAAATGAAGATATTGGTGATAAAGTTTACAAACCAACAGAAGAGTTAGAAAATACTATTGCGGTAGAAAGTATAGACACTAAACTTTCTGAAAACAGAAAAGATATTCAAGCGATGGACCTTTCGACGGAAGCCTATCAAAAAATGATGTTGTCTAGTAAAATGAATTTCTTACCACGCTTAAATGCGTTTGGAAGTTATGAGTTATATGATGATAAATTGTTTGGTACCACCGCCAAAGGATATGTTGTAGGTGCTCAATTATCATGGAATGTTTTTGATGGTTTAAAATCTATTGGAAAACTGGACAAAGCCAAAGCTGATTTCCAAAAAGCCGAAATTGAATCCCAACAATACAAAGCCAAAAGCCAACTGGAATTGAACAAAGCCAGTCGTCAGATAAAAGATGCTGAGAACAAGGTTGCCTTATCTAAGTTGGATTTAGAACAATCACAAGAAGCATACAGAATAAGAAACAATCGTTTTACACAAGGTTTAGAAAAAACGACCGACTTGTTGCAAGCGGAAACTCAAATGTTCAAAAAAGAATTAGAATACCTACAGTCTGTTTTTGAATACAATTACACCCAACAGTATTTACAATTTTTGACAAAATAAAAATTGTTATAAAATAGAAAAAAGCGCAAAGAATAAAGACAAAAAAATCAAACGAAAAACCATGAAAAAAATAATAACACTACTATCAATCTCCCTTTTTATTTTAACATCCTGCAACGGAGAGAAAAAAGAAGCGGTAGCTGAATCTCCTGCAATAGCTGTCAAAGTAAGCGGAGTTTCAGAAAACGACAACAGTCCATTTGTGAGTGCAAGTGGAAAAATTGAAGCCGAAAACAGTGCTGAATTAAGCACTAGAATGATGGGATATGTGACCAAAGTACATGTTCAGATAGGGCAAAAAGTACGTGCAGGTCAAACATTAGTAAGTATTAACAACTCTGATTTGCAAGCTAAAAAAGCTCAGGCAGATGCTAATATTCTACAAGCAACTGCAGGCTACAATAGTGCTAAAAAAGATTACGATCGTTTTACCAACTTATTCAAACAGCAAAGTGCTTCACAAAAAGAAGTAGACGATATTACTGCTCGTTATGAAATGGCAAAAGCTGGACTTGAAGGGGCTAAACAAATGCGTAATGAAGTTATGGCACAGTTTAATTATTCAAATATTACCGCTCCATTTTCAGGTGTTGTGACAAATACTTTTGTTAAAGAAGGCGACATGGCAAACCCAGGAATGCCATTAGTAAGTGTAGAAGGTGCTTCAAAACTACAGGTTACTGCAATGGTTTCTGAGAATGATATTAATGCTATCAAAAAAGGAATGCCTGTAAAAGTGCTGGTTAAATCTTCTAACAAAGACCTGACTGGAAAAGTGAGTGAAGTGAGTTTGTCTGCTAAAAATACCGGTGGTCAATATTTAGTAAAAATCGATTTAGATAAAACCGACAGTTCTATCTTATCAGGAATGTTTGTTAATGTTCAATTTCCTATTGAAAAAATAGCTAGTACTACCTCAACTAATAGGATTTTAGTTCCTGAAAGTGCTTTGGTAAAACAAGGACAACTTACTGGAATATATACTGTGGGGAATGAAAATGTAGCCATTTTAAGATGGTTGCGCATTGGTAAAAACTTTGGAGATCAAGTAGAAGTTTTATCTGGATTAGCAGCTGATGAAAAGTACATTGTTTCTGCCGAAGGGAAATTGTACAATGGAGCGAAGGTAAGCGTTCAGTAAAAAAAAGTTTAAAGTTTAAGGTTTAACAGTTCAAAAATCAGAACACCTAAACTGAAAATGAATAAAAAAGTAATCCTTAATTCTGCGTGAGGGATAGCAGTGGAAATCCTTTTTGTTTTTTTAAACAAAAAGATTGAAACGAATAGCCCGTTCGCCGCGGCGAACACGCCCAAATAAATAAAAAATTATGCAAGAAGGAATTTCAGGTAAAATTGCCAATTTTTTCATCAATTCAAAACTAACGATCTTGATGATGGTAGGTTTGATGATCATTGGTGTATATAGTTCTTTTCTTATTCCAAGAGAAGAAGAACCACAAATTAATGTTCCGATGGCTGACGTCATGGTCGGGTATCCCGGAGCAAGTCCTACAGAAGTAGAAAGTCGTGTGGCTAAACCGCTAGAAAAAATCATCTCTAATATAAAAGGAGTAGAACACGTGCATACGATGGCGATGAATGGCCAGGCGATGCTTATAGTTCAATTTTATGTAGGTCAAGATGTAGAGCGTTCATATGTGAAATTGTACGACGAATTAGCCAAACACGAAGATATGTTCCCTAAGGGAGTGTACAAACCGATGGTAAAAACGCGTTCTATTGATGATGTTCCTATGTTAGGAATCACGCTTTGGAGCGATAAAATGGATGATTTCCAGTTGCGCCAAATTGCTGAAGAAGTAACATCAGAGGTAGAAAAAGTAAAAGATGTAGCCATTACCAAAGAAATTGGTGGAAGAAGTCGGGTGCTAAAAGTGATTTTAGACAAAGATAAAATGGCAGAGAATGGCATTGACCCAATGGGAGTAATGCAAATGATCCAAGCGAATAACAGTAGTTCACAATCAGGAAGTTTTGTTAGTAAAGATGAAGAATATTTAATTACTACTGGTAAGTTCTTAACCTCTGCAGATGATGTAGAAAATCTGGTCGTGGGTGTTAATAAAAACATGCCGGTTTACTTAAAACAAGTAGCTACGATTCAAGATGGTCCTTCGACAGCCAAAAGTTACGTGTCTTTTGGATACGGAAAAGCGAATGACAATTTCAAAACAGCACAATCTGAATATCCTGCAGTAACCATATCAGTAGGTAAAGTAAAAGGTGCGGATGCGATGAAAATCTCGGAGAAAATCCTTGAAAAAGTAGACCATCTAAAAGCGACCATCATCCCAGATGATGTACATGTTGAGGTCACTCGTAATTATGGTGAAACAGCCTCAGACAAAGTAGGTGAATTATTATTGCACTTAGGAATCGCAATTTTGGCGGTGACTATCTTAGTAATGTTTGCTATGGGCTGGAGAGGTGGATTAGTCGTATTCTTCTCAGTACCATTGACTTTTGCATTGACATTGTTCAGTTATTATATGCTGGATTATACGTTGAACCGAATTACACTTTTTGCCTTGGTTTTTGTGGTGGGAATTGTAGTTGATGATAGTATTATTATTGCTGAGAACATGCACAGGCATTTCAAGATGAAGCGATTGCCTTTTAAACAAGCCGCGATTTATGCGATAAATGAAGTAGGAAATCCAACGATTTTAGCCACATTTACGGTTATTGCAGCAATTTTACCCATGGCATTTGTATCTGGAATGATGGGACCTTATATGAGTCCGATGCCTATAGGTGCTTCGATTGCGATGCTTTTATCATTGTTTGTTGCCTTGACAGTAACGCCATATTTAGGATACCATTTATTGCAAGAAAAAGACGAGCAAGAGCATAAAGAAGCCGAAGGTTTAGAAACGAGTTTCATTTATAGAATGTACAACAAGTTAGAGCGTCCTTTACTGGAAAGTAGTATGAAGAGACGTGTGCTTGTAGCTGTGACTGTTTTATTATTATTTGGTTCAGTTGCTATGTTTTTTACCAAATCAGTTTTAGTAAAAATGCTGCCATTTGATAATAAAAATGAATTTCAAGTAGTAATTGATATGCCTGAAGGAGCGACTCTGGAAAGAACATCAGCGGTTACTAAAGAAATTGCACAGTATTTAACGACCATTCCAGAGGTAGTTAATTATCAAAACTACATTGGAACATCGGCTCCAATTACGTTTAACGGATTAGTGCGTCACTATGATTTGCGTGGTGGAAGCAACATGGCTGATATTCAAGTGAATTTATTGCACAAGGAAGATCGAAAATTACAAAGTCACGACATTGCTAAAGATGTGCGTCCGCAAATTCAAAAAATTGCCGCCAAATATGGTGCGAATGTGAAGATTATCGAAGTTCCGCCAGGACCTCCTGTATTGTCTACATTAGTTGCTGAGATCTATGGACCTGATTATAAACAGCAAATTAAAGTAGCGCGACAAGTAAAAGATATTCTTCATAAAACAGAAGGTATTGTTGATATTGACTGGACTGTAGAGGACAATCAAACAGAATACAAACTAGAAGTGGACAAAGAAAAAGCGATGAGTAATGGCATTGCTCCACAGCAAATAGTGGGGAATTTGACGTATTTATTGCAGGAATATCCTGTTTCTAATTTGTATGCCGAAAATTCTAATGACAATGTAGGGATTGTTCTTTCGCTTGACGACAAAGACAAAACAAGCTTGCAAGACATTCAGAACTTAAAAATAAAAGGCAATCAAGGGAATATGATTCCGGTAAGTGATTTGGTAAAAGTAAAAACAGATACTTTACAAAAAACCATTTATAGAAAAGATCAAAAACGTGTGGTTTATGTAACAGCAGATATGGCTGGAGCCTTAGAAAGTCCTGTATATGCTATTCTGGGAATGACAGAGAAACTGGATAAAATGAGTATTCCAAAAGGCTATAAAGTGAATGAATTGTACATGGAACAACCTACGGATGAAAGTGATTTTACTGTAAAATGGGATGGAGAGTGGCAGATAACTTTAGAAGTGTTCCGTGATTTAGGTGTTGCCTTTATGGTTGCCATCGTGATCATCTATATGTTGATTGTGGGTTGGTTTCAAAACTTTAAAACACCTATCGTGATGATGCTTGCGATTCCGTTATCATTAATTGGAATTGTTTTTGGTCACTGGTTATTAGGAGCTTATTTTACAGCAACTTCATTCATTGGTATGATTGCCTTGGCAGGAGTTATGGTAAGAAACTCGGTTTTACTGATTGACTTTATCGAAATCCGACTGAATGACGGTATCGAGTTGAAACAAGCAATTATTGAGGCTGGAGCAGTGAGAACCTCTCCTATCCTATTGACAACTGGAGCGGTAGTAATTGGAGCGTCCATCATCTTATTTGATCCATTGTTTCAAGGACTGGCTATTTCACTAGTATTTGGAGCCATTGTTTCAACGATTCTTACTTTGATTGTAGTGCCGTTAATCTACTTTATCACAGAGAGAAAAAAATGGGAAAAATAAAAATTGGTTTAAAGTTTAAGGTTTAAAGTTGTAGCAACCGAACCTTAAACTTGAAACTTCAAACCTTAAACCAAAAATCAATGAAACTACTCATCATAACAGCCATAGTGGCATTTGACAAAGACATCAAAAAAATGCTAAAGCAAGCAGATGTAAAAACTTTTACCTATAAAGCGGTAACAGGATTTAAAGATTTGTCTGAAGAAGCAATAGAAAGCAATTGGTTTGCTTCCGATATGAATTTAAACGACTCGATGTTGTATTATGCTTTTGTAAAAAAAGAAAATGTAGATCCTTTCTTTGAATTAGTGAATGCCTTTAATAAAGAACAAAAAACCTTATCCAATATTCATGTTGCGGTATTAAACATCGAAAAATCAAATTAACAACTCTTAAATTAGAGGAGAAGATGGCTTCGTTCCTCGCAATGACATTATGAAAAATAAAGTATTTAGAATTATAGTAGGCTCTTTTATCTTAATTAGTTTGTTATTGACCTATTATGTCAATCAAAACTGGATGTGGTTTACCGCTTTTATAGGAGTAAATTTAATTCAGTCTGGTTTTACCAAGTGGTGTTTACTAGAGACTATTTTAACTAAAATTGGTTTGAAAGACTAATTCTAGTTTTTATATAATATTCAAAACCCGAGTTGTTATAGCGACTCGGGTTTTTTTTATGTTTTTTTAGCGAAGTAAACTGCTGAAGCAATCCTTCAATGGGGAGTAAAAACTTAAAAATAATTACTTAAGAAAAAAATTACAATCCCAAAACTGAAAAAAGTTGTATATATTTGATGATATATCCTAGTTGTACACAAGCTTAAAGCAGGTGCTTATATTAGCACTTACGGTTTTTCCATACACATAATTCAAACGCTCTGAAAACGAAAAGAGCTAATATTTCCAACACTAAAATGCTAACTATAGTATGTAGCACAGGCAAAAGCATAATCTTACTTTGTGCTAACTATAGTATACTCAATGAACACAGAATTATCCCTGAATTTCGGTAAAATTATTAGAGAACTTCGAAAAGAAAAAAAACTTTCTCAAGAAGAATTAGGATTTCAATCAAATCTTCATCGAACATATATTGGAATGATTGAAAGAGGAGAAAAAAACATTACTCTCGAAAATATTGAAAAATTATCAAAAGGTCTTGATGTATCTATGAAGTTAATATTTGAAAAACTTAATAAAATACATTAATGAAAATCACATTTTTGGGACAAGGTTTCGAGTCCGAATCTAAAAAGTCTGTTGGTAACACAATAATTCAATTATTCAAAGAAAATAAATTTAGCTCTTTTACTGGAATCTCAGCATTCGCTAGTGAGGCTGGTGTTGTAGGACTTTCTGAATGTATTACTAGTGGAGCCGAATTTTATAAGACCTTGAACTTAATTGTTGGAATTGACCAAGAAGGAACTTCAAAGAAAGCATTAAAAGAAATTAATGACCTAGGGATAAACAGTTACATATTTTATCAAAAAGAATCACCGATTTTTCATCCAAAAATTTATTTATTTGAAGGAGAAAATGACACAACATTAATTGTCGGTTCATCAAATTTAACAGCAAGAGGATTTTTTGGAAACGTTGAGAGTTCATTAATGGTTGAATTCAAAAATGATAATCCCAATGGAATACAGTTACTAAAAGAAGTTAAGGATTATTACAGCACATTATTTGATTTTTCAGACCCAAATTTATTCAAAATTTCACCAGAAATTATCAATCAATTCGTTAGTGAGGGAATTGTTCCAACAAGAAAGATTTGGGAGAAAAAACACAAGAAAAACACCTCAAACAAAACGCCAGCAGAAGAAAATAACTTGGTAATCCCAAAAAGACCAACAGTTAAAATTCCATTAAATTTTAAAGGCAGATACAAATCAAATAAAATTGTTTCTAAATTAATTACAGAACTTGAAATAGATAGAAACTTTGAATTTGAAAACGAGGAAAATAATGAAGTTTTATGGCAAAGTGGTGCTTTGACAGAAAGAGACTTAAATATTCCTAAAGGAGCAAACACAAATCCAACAGGTTCAATGCTTTTCAAAAAAGGTACATTAAAAGATATAGATCAAAGACATCATTTTAGAGATAATGTTTTTAATACTCTTGAATGGGAATTTGACACAACAGCTGGAAAAACACATTTAGAAAGAGCAACTGCTCAAATAAGATTTGTGATTAATGGAACAGATTATGGTATATTTCCAATTACAATAACTCATAATCCTAGAACTGATACAGCTTCTTACAAACAAAAGAATTCAATGACGCAATTAAGTTGGGGAGAAACCAAAAATTTAATAGCCCAAGATGAGTTAATTGGAAAATCCGCAACTCTCTATAAAGACGTAACTGTTGCAGATGCGTTTACGTTGATTATCGAATAAATATTTTCATAGTTCAAAAATTTAATTTACTTTTGGACTGAAGTTGTCCAAAATATTATGGAAATAGAAAAATCATTCGGGGAAACAATTAGAGATTTGCGCATTGAAAATCATCTAACATTACGTGAAGTTGCAGATCATTTAAAAATTGACACTTCAATGCTTGGTAAAATTGAAAAGAATAATCGAAATCCATCTAAACAATTTATTAAGGATATTTCAACCTTATTCAGCATTGAAGAAGATTATCTTACCGTAGCTCATTTAAGTGATACTGTGGCTTATTCAATTTTAGAAGAGGAACTAGCAACTCAAGTTTTAAAAGTTGCAGAAGAGAAAATTAATTACTACAATAAAAATAAAGCCAATAAATAATGCAATTAATCAAAGAAGCAACAAGCGAAAAATTAAGAGGTGGTTTTTACACACCTGAACCAATTGCAGCATTTATTTTAAAATGGGCTTTTAATGGCAATAGAGAATTAGATATTTTAGAACCAAGTTGTGGAGATGGTGTTTTTTTAAAAGAAATTCAAAAAGAAAACTATGAATACAATTCTGTTACTGCAATTGAGTTTGATGACGTTGAAGCTGCAAAGTCAGAAGCTATTGGTTTAAATAAATCGACTGTAATTAATGAAGATTTTCATAAATATTGTATTAATACAGAGAGAAAATTTGACTTAATTATTGGAAATCCACCATACATTAGATATCAATATTTTGACAAGGAACAACAACAATATGCAGCAGATATTTTTAATAAAGCAAGTTTGAAATATTCGAAATTAACGAACGCTTGGGTTTCATTCGTTGTTGGTTCATCACTCCTTTTAAAGGAAGAAGGTAAAATTGGTTTCGTGTTACCAGCGGAAATTCTTCAAGTTTCTTACGCTCAACCATTGAGAGAATTTTTAGCTCATTTTTATAACAAAATAAATATTGTTTCTTTTGAAAAACTTGTTTTTCCAAATATTCAACAAGAAGTAGTATTGTTGCTTTGTGAGAAAAACAACTCTAATTCTCATTTAATTGAACATCTAGAAATAAGAGATGCAGAAGAACTTAAAAATCTAGATGTTTCTAAATTAAAAAGCCCTAAAAAGAAGATTGATTTCAAATCAAACAAATGGACTTTTTACTTTCTTGAGCAAGAAGAGATTGACTTTCTAGAAAGACTTCAATCTGACAAAAAATTCAATCAATTAGGAAAATTCGCAAAAGTAGAAGTAGGTATTACAACTGGCTCTAATCCTTTTTTCACAGTTCCTCTTTCGACAGTCCAATTTTATAATCTAGAGAAATATGCAAAACCATTAGTTGGTAGAAGCGTACAAGTTCCTAGTGCAATCTTTACAATGAAAGATTGGGATAAAAATAGAGATAAAGAAGCTAGAACGCATTTTCTGTCCTTTCCGAAAATGACAGATTTGAATGGTTCTATTGGAGCTAGAGATTATATAGCTTGGGGAGAAGAAGAAAAAATTAATGAAGGATATAAATGTAGAATAAGAGATGAATGGCAAATTGTACCATCACAAAGAATCTCTGAAGCTCTTTTTATTCGCAGAAATAATAAGTATCCAAAATTAATAATTAACGAAGCCAAGGCGTTTACTACAGATACAATGCATCGTGTTACAGTAAAACCAAACGTTGAGCTGAAAGCTTTGACAGCTAGTTATTACAATTCTTTATCATTAGCGTTTACAGAAATTTGCGGAAGAAGTCACGGAGGAGGAGTTCTAGAATTAATGCCAAATGAAGTAGAAAGAATCCTTTTACCTTACAGTGAAAACAACTCGGACTTACTTCCTTTTATTGATAAAATGATAAGAGAGAAAAAAGACATTTCGGAAATTTTAAAAATAACAAACCTAAAAATACTAAAAGAAAATTATGGCCTTTCTGACTCTGAAATTGAATTAGCAGATAATATATGGAAAAAACTATCAAATAGAAGATTGAATAGAGGAAAATAAATCATCTCTTTGAGCCATATAAATATACAACTTAATCGATCGTTAAAGTAAAAATTGAAAAAGAGTATGGCTTCGATATCTAGTTTGCGAAAAAAAAGCCAGTGTACAACAGCTGTTTTGATATAGCTGGAATTTAGTGGAATTACCGTTTCGCATCAAGTTTTCGTTAAGCCGAAAATTGAACGGTTACGAACTTCCAGCCATCTCAAAGCAGCAAAACGTTGGCAGATATTTTAAAAAACAATGAAAATGAACAAAATCTTCTTATTTACCATATTATTTCAATGTGGATTAATATTTTCTCAAAATAATCGAATTGATAACAATCAAATAATTCCAAGAGATATTGATTTTAATGGTAATGTAAAAAAAATCACTTTAAAAGTTTTAGACTTAAATAAGAAAGATGAAAAAATTGACACAACTAAAACAATTTCTGAAATATATTTTTCAAAACTAAAAAAAATACTGAAAATAAATAAATTTGATAAATCATTAGACAATTTATGGAGTATAACTGAATTTGATAATTTAGAAAGAGTTACAACAATTTCAAGAAAAAATGAAGGCAAAATGTTTAATTCTGTCATTCAATATTTTTCTACTGAAAGCAAATTTCCGGATTCAACTACTATATATTTTAGTGAAAAATATATCGAAAAATATATAAATTATTTTAAAAATAGTTTTGTGGTAAAACAGGAACATTTTGTCAATGATACATTACAAGATTACCGATTATACAAATACAATAACAAAAATCAGTTAATTGAAGACTTGTATCTTAATCCTGAAAATGATTCAGATGAAACTCTTGTTTCTAAAGCAGATAATCAGTTGACATTTTATCCTGAAAGATTAACTAAATATGAATACAAAGTAATAAAAGATACCTTAATCTCGATAAAAATTCGACCTAAATATAATTTGAAAGAAGTAACAAAAAAAATAAAAACTAAAAAATATTCTCTTGAAATCACAGAAGAATATGACAATGATTTTTTCAAAAACTCAAGGTTAATTTATACATACAAAGATTCAATAAATTATTTATCTTATTATTTCAAAAATAAAAAAGAAATTAGAGACTACTACAAAACAATTACCACACAAGAAAATATAATTTCAAAATGGAAAAACGAAGGATACGGAAATAATGAAGAACGAACTGAAATAATCAGAATAAATGTCATTTACGACAAATTTAAAAATTGGATAAGAAAAACTTATTCTAAAGAAAATCAGATAACAAGAATAATTGAAAGAGAAATTGAATATTATTGAAAATAAAAAAAACATCTGCCAACCGCCATTTTGAGCCAGCTGGAATTTAGTCGAATCACTGTTTTTTATCGTATTTTCGTTAAACCGAGTATAATCGTTTTCATAACTTGCAAACGTCCAGAAGCACGAGAACATTATGCGTCATATTAAAAAACCGACCTGTATGGACAAATTATTTAGAATGATATATCTGCTTATTTTATTATCTCTGAACTTTTCTTGTGTTGAAAAGAAAGCTAGCGAAAAAGAAATTAGTAAATCTGAAATTGTAAGTGCTTCACAAAGCGACAGCTTAAAATTCACTTCTGGAATCCGTGCGATTTTTCAAGACAGTAAAGGCAATTATTGGTTTGGAAGTCATAATGAAGGAGTGAGCTATTATGATGGTAAAACATTTCAATATTTCAACAACACTAATGGTTTACTAGACAATCAAATCCGTTCCATAGAAGAAGACAAGAACGGAACTATCTGGCTTGGAACTGCAAACGGGGTGAATAGTTATGATGGGAAAAAGTTTACAACTTATAAAACTCTAACAAATAACCCAACACTAGAATGGAACAAAACCAGTGGCGATTTATGGTTCAATGCAGGCGATAAAGACGGACTAAATCGTTTTGACGGAAAAACGATGAACTACTTAATTTTTCCAAAACCCAAAAATAGTAATGTTAGTAATTTATTCGGTGTAACCGATTTATCTAAAGATAAAAAAGGTAAACTTTGGATAGCCACTTATGGCGCGTTGTTTAGTTATGATGGCAAAATCACAACTATTTTTGACCATGAAAAACTAAAACTTAAAGCCAATGAGAATTTACACATTAGAAGTGTATTAGTCGATTCAAAGGGGCGCATTTGGATAGGGAATAATGGTATCGGAGTTCTACTATTGGAGCATAATAAAACAATACATTTTTCAGAAATAAACGGACTCATTCAAAAGAATGGTAGTAAAAATGGAAATCCATCACCAACTGGGACAATGGAACACGTTTTTGCCATTGAAGAAGATTCTGAAGGTAATATTTGGTTTGGTGATAGAGATACAGGAGCTTGGAAATATGATGGCAAAAATGTAATACACTACACTATCAATAACAAACTTTCGACCCCAATGATTTGGTCAATATATAAAGACAACAGCAACAATTTACTTTTTGGAATGGCAAAAGGTGGAGTTTATAAATTTAACGGAAAATCTTTTGATAAAACCTTTTGATAAGGAATACACACGCACAACAGCCGTTTGACAAGATTTCGAATTTTGTAGTAATCTCACGTTTACAGTTCGAGAGAAATTTACTCTTTTTTCAAAATTACAGAACGCAAACGCTCCTCATTATCATCACCCCAATGACCCAAAACTGAAATTACAGGAATTAGTGTTGTTCCTAAATCAATGAAAAACGTATTCCTTCATTGAAAATAACGGTTTAATTATTTTCTTAACAAAACGAGATAGACCTTAAAATAAAGAAAATGCTACCTTTGTTGGTGGCATTTTCTAATTAGTAAAAAAAAAATATGGCAGCAGAATTGAAGGAGATGTTCAATAAAAAATTCTATGAGCGTTTAGCAACAGCATTTAATAATGCAGATGAAAATTTTAATACTACAAAATTCATTGATGAGGTAACCGTTGGCTTAGAAAACAGGTCGTTAAATGAACGATTGCGTTTTACATCCATCACACTTAAAAATCACCTGCCATTAGATTTTAAAGAAGCCATACAACTATTAAACAAGGTAATTCCAAACAGTCCAACGGGTTATACGGCACTTGTTTTTCCTGATTATGTGGGGCAATTTGGTATTCATGATTTTGAAACTTCCATGGAAGCACTGGCTTATTACACCCAGTTTGGCTCTTCGGAATTTGCCATTCGGGAATTTTTGAAACACGATTTTGATAAAACCATTGAAGTGATGAAAGTATGGGCAAATTCTCCCAATCATCACATACGACGACTGGCTTCCGAAGGTTGCAGACCTCGCCTACCTTGGGCTATGGCTATCCCTGAACTTAAAAAAAATCCTTCTCCTATTCTCCCCTTATTGACCCATCTCAAATCAGATATCTCAGAATATGTTAGACGAAGCGTAGCAAACAATCTTAACGACATTGCGAAAGACAATCCAAAAATCGTTATTGAAATTGCCAGCAAATGGAAAGGACACAGCAAGGAGACCGATGCCATTTTAAAACACGGTTGTAGAACCTTGTTAAAGCAAGGAAACATTGAAATTTTAAAACATTTTGGACTTGATAGTTCAAATGTAGCCATCGCCAATTTTGAAATAAGTACTCCTAAAGTTGCTATTGGAAACCATTTGGAGTTTTCGTTTTCTGTCCAAAATAATAATGAACAACAGCAAACGGTACGACTTGAATATGCGGTTTATTACCTTCGACAAAATGGCCAACTTTCAAAGAAAGTATTTAAAATAAGTGAACGTATTTTTGAACCCAATCAATCTTCTGATATTAATCGAAAGCAAAGTTTCAAACTCATTAGCACTCGAAAATTTTACATCGGACAACAAAAACTTTCGATTATCATCAACGGAGAAGAAAAAGATAGTGCTGCATTTGAACTGATAGAGTAACAATCATCTCCCATTACCCAAATAGTACGTATATTCGTTAGCATCAAAACAAAACCCAAATGAATTTTTCCTCTTTTCCAGAAATAAAAACAGACCGTCTATTATTGCGAAAAATCGAAGAATCAGATGCTCCAGTGGTATTGTATTTACGATCCGATGCAACCATTAATCAATTCATCGAAAGACCTGAGAATAGAAAAACAAAAACACTCGAACAAGCCACACAATTTATTAAAGACATCAATCAAGACTTCGAAAACAAGAAATCAGTGACTTGGGGAATCGTTTATAATAATCAACCACAAATTATAGGAACCATTTGTTTTTGGAATTTTTCGGACAACCATACCATTGCTGAAGTGGGTTATGGTTTAAGTCCTGAATTTCAAAATAAAGGAATCATGACCGAAGTATTAAAGCGTATTATCGATTTTGGTTTTAACGAACTAAAGCTTGCCAAAATAGAAGCTTTCACACATATCAAAAACGAAAATTCTAGAAAACTATTAGAAAAATGTGGTTTGCAATTCATACAAGATCGAAAAGATGATGATAATGGTTCGAATGTTATTTATGAGTTGCTAAATGGAAAGAGCTAACCAGTCCAGCTTTCTTAAAAAAACTAACTGACTTTACATCATAAAATGGCTTAGCATTAATTGGCTTAAATCCCCCTTTGCTATAGCCAATAGAAAGCCTCTTTTTCAAACTATTTTTGGAATATAAAATTCTTTATCTTTGAAACTAAACCCAATTTCAAGAAAACCACTTCCTATGTTAAAGAAATTTATTCTTCCTTTTTTACTACTCCCCATTTTTAGCTTTGCACAACAAATTGCTAAACCAACCGATTTAGTCGAATGGATCAACCCCTTAATGGGAACAGATAGCAGTTACGAATTAAGTAACGGAAACACCTATCCATCAATTGCTTTACCGTGGGGAATGAATGCTTGGACACCCCAAACAGGGAACAATGGTAATGGTTGGCAATATACCTATGATGCCAAAAAAATAAGAGGTTTTAAACAAACGCATCAGCCTTCGCCATGGATGAACGACTATGGACAATTTTCATTGATGCCCATTGTAGGTAAGGAAACAGTTGATGAAGAACAACGTGCGAGTTGGTTCAGTCATAAAGCCGAAATAGCAAAACCCTATTATTACAGTGTGTATCTGGCAGATTACGATGTTACAACAGAAATTAGTCCAACAGAACGTGCTGCAGCATTTCGATTTACTTTTCCAAAAACTGATGATGCTGCTATAGTCATTGATGCATATGATCGAGGGTCATACATTAAAATTATACCCGAAGAAAATAAAATTATTGGATACAGTTCGCGCTATGCTCGTGGAAAACTGACCAATTTTAAAAACTATTTTGTTATTGTTTTCGATACACAGTTTGACTTGAGTTCAATTTGGAGTGATAAAACCAAAATGGATGTCTTAGAACTTTCTGGTTCCCATATTTCTGGTTTAATCCATTTTAAAAATTTAAAAAAAGGAGATCAGGTTAATGCCAAAGTAGCTTCGTCATTTATAAGTTTCGAACAAGCGGAAGTGAATCTGAAGGAAATTGGTACAGATAACTTTGAAACCGTAAAACAAAAAGCAAAAGAGACTTGGAACAAAACTTTAAATACAATTCAAGTCGAAGGGGGATCAATAGATCAAGTTCGTACTTTTTATTCTACTTTATATCGCACTTTGTTTTTTCCAATGAAAATGTATGAGATAGACACAAACGGTAACATTGTACATTATAGCCCCTACTCTGGTAAAGTAATGCCTGGATATCGATTTGCAGGTACTGGTTTTTGGGATACTTTTCGGGCATTATATCCTTTTTTAAATTTAATGTATCCTTCTATCAATCGCGAAATGCAGGAAGGTTTATTGAATGATTACAAAGAAGGTGGCTGGTTGCCGGAATGGAGCAGTCCCTCCTATAGTGATATTATGATAGGAAATAACTCGGCTTCCGTTGTGGCAGACGCTTATTTAAAAGGAGTAAAAGTAAATGATATTTCAACTCTTTATGAAGGTTTATTACACGGTGCCAATAACGAAGGACCTCAAGCCACGGGTAGAAAAGGAGTGGAATATTATAACAAGCTCGGTTACGTTCCCTATGATGTTAATATCAATGAAAGTGCCGCCAGAACCTTAGAATATGCCTACGATGATTTTGCAATTTACAAACTAGCAAAGGCCTTGAATCGCCCGAAAGAGGAAATTGATTTGTATAAATCCAGAAGTTTGAACTATACACATCTTTTTGATCCGGAAACAAAATTGATGCGTGGTAAAAATAAAGATGGGAACTTTCAATCCCCGTTCAATCCATTAAAATGGGGCGATGCCTTTACTGAAGGCAATAGTTGGCATTACAGTTGGAGTGTTTTTCATGACATTGACGGTTTAACTCAATTAATGGGAGGTTATAAAAAATTTACAGCCAAACTTGATTCGGTATTTACCATGCCTCCAGATTTTGATGCTAGTTACTATGGAGAAACCATTCATGAAATTCGGGAGATGCAAATTACCAACATGGGACAATATGCACACGGAAATCAACCCATTCAGCACATGATTTATTTGTACAATTATGCAGGAGAACCTTGGAAAACCCAGTATTGGATAAGAGAAGTAATGGAAAAATTATACAAACCCACTCCAGATGGGTATTGTGGTGATGAAGACAACGGACAAACCTCGGCCTGGTATGTGTTTTCTGCTTTGGGTTTTTACCCAGTTTGTCCCGCTACAAATCAATATGTGTTAGGTACACCACTCTTTAAAAAAGTGACCTTAAACTTAGAAAACGGAAAACAATTTATCATCACCGCTCCAAAAAATAGCGCTGAAAATAAATACATACAACAACTGAAGTTGAATAAAAAGGGATATGATTTTAATTGGATTAGTCATGAAACCATTTTAAAGGGAGGTGCTATTGATTTTGAGATGTCTAAAACACCAAATAAAAAGCGTGGAATAACGAAAGAATCATTTCCTTTTTCACTTTCTACAACTCAATAAGAAGATCAATACGCCTTTTTTAACGATATAAAAGGATGAAATCGAACTCTTATCCTTCTTAGACTTAGCCCTAACTACCTCTTTTAAATAAATTTAGAAGAGGTTTGTTTGTTATTACAACTATTCACAAATTGCAAAACAATCTTGTAACTACTTAATTAACAACATACTAAACACTAAGCAGTAATAAATAAAATAATTTTAACAAAAAAATAAGCAAACACTTGTATATACAAATAAATAAAGTGTTACATTTGTACCAACAAATAAAGAAAGGTATTATGAAAATTGAAGATGAAATAAAAAGCACAATACCGTTAGATATTTCTAAGAAAATTATTTTAAATATTTTGTACACACAAAATATTACCAATGAAAAATTTAATGAAGTATTAAAACCGTATGATTTATCTGGAGAGCAATATAATGTTTTACGAATACTAAGAGGTCAAAAAGGAAATCCAGCGAATATGTGCGCCATACAAGAGCGTATGATTGCTAAAACCAGTAACACGACTCGTTTAGTAGATAAATTATTATTAAAAAATTTTGTGACCAGAAATGTCTGTCCTGAAAATAGAAGAAAAATTGAAGTGGCCATTACACAAAAAGGATTAGATGTTCTTAGCGAATTAGATCCGAAAGTAATAGAACATGAAAATTACTTCTCTAAGAATTTAACGTCACAAGAGCTTGAACAATTAAATACATTATTAGAAAAATACAGAAATCAATAAATAACAATTATGAGTACATTTTTAGATAATCAAAACTGGCGTTATGCCACAAAAAAATACGATAGCAGCAAGAAAGTATCAGAGGCTGACTTAGATTTCCTTAAAGAGGCGGTTCGTTTGAGTGCTTCGGCATTTGGATTACAACTGTATAAAGTGATCATTGTTGAAAATCCAGAAATCAAGGCACAGTTATTGCCCGCTGCTTATGGACAATCTCAAATTATGGATGCTTCGCATTTATTTGTTTTTGCTAATCAAACGAATGTGGGTGACGCTGAAATTGATGCTTACTTGAAAACCACAAGTGAAATCAGGGAATTACCTATAGAAGCTTTGAATGGTTATGGTGATTACATGAAAGGATATGTAAATCCAATTCCGGAAGATGCTAAGGATGTATGGACAGCAAAACAAACCTACATTGCGTTAGGAAACTTATTAAGTGCAGCAGCTGAGTTAAACATTGATGCTACGCCAATGGAAGGTTTCAATGCAGCCGAATTTAATGCTATTTTAGGTTTAGATAAACTAAATTTGAACGCTGCAGTAATTGCTCCAGTAGGATACCGTCATACTGAAGATGATACTCAGCATTATAAAAAAGTTAGAAAATCAAAAGATGACTTGTTCATCACACTATAATTATTAATCCATTTCAATTCAAACACAAAAATTAAACACATGAAAAATTTAAAATCAATTGCATTAGCATTAGTAGTAGTTTTATCTACAGTATCAGTATCTGCACAAACTAAAAAAGTAAATGTAGCAGCAAGTACAATCAACTGGGTTGGTAAAAAAGTAACAGGAGAACACAGCGGTACTGTAAATCTTAAAGACGGAGCACTTGTATTTAAAGGAGCAAAATTAGTAGGTGGAACATTCACTGTTGATATGACTTCTTTAACAGCTACAGATTTAACTGGAGAATACTTAGGAAAATTAAACGGTCACTTGAAATCAGAAGATTTTTTCGGAACTGAAAAATACCCAACTTCAGTATTGGTTTTCAAAAAAATTGGAGCTAAAGCAAAAAATCTTTACACAGTAGTTGCTGATTTAACGATCAAAGGAATTACAAAACCAGTAACTTTTGATATTGCTGTAAACGGAAACACAGCTACAACTAAATTCAATGTAGACAGAACAAAATACGATATCAAATACAACTCTGCAAGTATCTTTAGCAGCATTGGTGATAAAGCTATTTCTGACGAATTTGAATTAGCAGTTGCTTTGAAATTCTAAATAAATTAGGTTTACTAATTCATTATACCCCGTCAAAATTTAATTTTGGCGGGGTATTTTAGTTATATGAAAAATCAAATCAAAAACATTTTACTTTTATATTAAAGAAGAAAAACAAATCACAAACAATTGTAAATCAAATAGATAAACTAAATAGTAACAAAAATTTTGTAACTTTGGTATTAAGTTACCCTCCCCCACATCTGATAATTTAAAAAACCACTACAGACTATCAATTTTTAAATATATCAATATGAAAGATTTTAAACACTTGACATTGGCACTCCTAGTGCTCTTTACGTTTTCGAAAGCTACATCACAAACTAAAAAAATAGATGTATCAAAAAGTAAAATCACTTGGATAGGTCAAAAAATTACGGGAAAACACCAAGGAACAATAGACTTTAAGGACGGCTATTTACTATTTAAAGATAATGTACTTGCAGGAGGAAGTTTTGTAGCTGATATGACATCTTTGACAAATACCGATCAAACAGGAAAATCTAAAAATGATCTTGAAGGTCATTTAAAGTCCGATGATTTTTTTGGGGTTTACAATTTCAAAACAGCCAAATTAGATTTTATTACCGTCGCAAATAAAGGAAACAATACCTACAGCATCTCGGCTAACTTGACCTTAAAAGGTATTACAAATCCAGTGAAATTTGATTTACTAGTTAAAAACAATACTGCAACCGCTAACCTTTTCATTGACCGTACTAAATATGATATCAAGTATGGTTCAGGCAGTTACTTTAGTGATTTAGGAGATCGTACTATTTACAACGAATTTGAATTAATCGTTATGCTAAGCTTTTAATAAAATTTTATTTAACAAAAAATCTTCTTTTATACTGTTTTTTTTTGATAATTTTTGGTTGTTAAAACAAATTACATTTCTATCTTTGTCATATGAAAACAATTACAAACAATACTTGGTGGTGGAATAATTTACGTCAGTCGTCGTGAACTAAGCTCCTATGGTATTATTTGAATACAAATATAAAAGGCTTGTCATCACGACAAGCCTTTTTCTGTTTTTATACTTTTAGAAATAAAAATAAATTACAAATCATAAAAATTTATTACCCTTGAAATCATTTAAACTAAATACGAAATACAAACAAATACTCGCAGATACCATAACTCCGGTGAGCGTTTATTTAAAAATACGTGATAAGTTCCCGAATAGTTTACTACTAGAAAGTAGTGATTATCACGGGAGTGACAACAGTTTTTCGTACATCTGTTGTAATCCTATTGCTTCGATAAAAATCGAAAACGAAACAATTTTTAAAAACTATCCTGATGGAAGTTCAGAAAAGATTTTTATTAATGAACATACCGCTGTTCCTGAAATTATTCAAGAATTCTCGCAGCAATTTAAATCAGAGAAGAACGATTTCAAATTTATCAATAATGGATTGTTTGGGTACATTTCTTATGATGCTGTGCGTTATTTTGAAAAAGTAAATATTGCCAAAAAAGAAAACAGCAATACCATTCCTGATGTGTATTATGCCGTTTATCAAAATATTATTGCCATCAATCATTTTAAAAATCAAGCCTATCTATTTTGTCATAGTGTGGATGATAAAAACAATATTTCTGAGATAGAGCAACTGCTGCAATCTCGCAATATTGCTTCGTATAAATTTACCAAAGAAGGCGAAGGGTTTTCTAACTTGACTGATGCCGAATTCAAACACAATGTGGCTTTGGCCAAGAAGCACTGCTTTCGCGGGGATGTTTTTCAGTTAGTGTTGTCACGTCGTTTTACACAAGGTTTTAAAGGAGACGAATTTAATGTGTATAGAGCTTTAAGAAGCATCAACCCCTCTCCTTATCTGTTCTTTTTTGACTATGGGGATTTTAAAATTTTTGGTTCTTCGCCCGAAGCCCAAATAATTGTCAAAGACCGTAAGGCCGAAATTCATCCTATTGCAGGAACATTCAAGCGTACGGGTGATGATGAAAAAGATGCCATCTTAGCCAAACAATTATCAGAAGATAAAAAGGAAAATAGCGAACATGTAATGCTGGTTGACCTTGCACGAAACGATTTAAGTCGGAACGGTCATGATGTTAAAGTAGAAAAATACCGCGAAGTACAATTTTTCTCGCATGTAATTCATTTGGTTTCTAAAGTAACGGGACATTTACATGAGAAAGCGACAACGATGCAAGTAGTAGCCGACACATTCCCGGCAGGAACATTGAGTGGCGCACCAAAACACAGAGCCATGCAACTTATTGAAGATTATGAAAAAACCAACCGTAATTTTTACGGTGGTGCAATAGGGTTTATGGATTTTGAAGGTAACTTTAACCATGCCATTATGATTAGAACGTTCCTAAGTAAAAACCATCAATTGCACTCACAGGCCGGTGCCGGAATTGTAGCAAGCTCAGATGAAGAAAGCGAAATGCAAGAAGTGTATAACAAATTAAGAGCACTGAATACAGCGCTGGATCTAGCTGAAACAATTTAAAAAATAATTAAAAGATTTAATAATTTAAGCATTTAAAGATTAGTTAACACAATTTTTTCAATCTTTAAATCTTTCAATTTTCAATAAAAAATGAAAATACTAGTTATAGATAATTACGATAGCTTTACATACAACCTAGTGCATTACTTGGAGGATTTAGACTGCGAAGTAACGGTATATAGAAATGATGAGTTTGATATCGATGAAATTGCTCATTTTGATAAAATACTCCTTTCTCCTGGTCCTGGAATTCCGGATGAGGCAGGATTGCTAAAAGAAGTGATTCTAAAATACGGCCCATCCAAAAGCATTTTTGGTGTTTGTCTTGGTCAACAAGCCATTGGTGAAGTTTATGGCGGAACGCTTTCTAACTTGGACAAAGTCTATCACGGAATCGCTACTAACGTAAAAACGGTTGTTGACGATGAACTTTTATTTGAAGGATTAGGAAACGAATTTGAAGTAGGACGTTATCATTCATGGGTGGTAAACACTAATTTACCGGATGTTCTGGAAGCGACATCATTCGATGAAAATGGGCAAGTAATGTCTCTCCGTCATAGAACCTATGACGTACGTGGTGTACAATTTCACCCAGAGAGTGTGTTAACCCCAAACGGAAAGAAAATGTTAGAGAATTGGGTAAAATCATAGTATTCAGTTTGTAAAACCTGAAACTTTAAACCTAAAACTTTAAACAAAAAAATAAAATGAAAAACATATTAAATAGACTAATCAATCACGAAACCCTTTCAAAAGAAGAGGCCAAAAATGTATTGGTTAATATCTCAAACGGAAGTTATAACCCAAGTCAGATTGCGTCATTTGTGACTGTATATATGATGCGAAGCATTAGTATCGAAGAATTGGCTGGTTTTCGGGAAGCGCTTTTAGAGCTGTGTATCCGTGTGGATTTATCGGCTTATAATGCTATCGATTTATGTGGAACGGGCGGTGACGGAAAAGACACTTTCAATATCTCCACTCTCGCTTCCTTCATTACAGCAGGTGCTGGAGTGAAAGTGGCCAAACACGGGAACTACGGACTCTCTTCTATCTCGGGTTCTAGTAATGTGATGGAGAATCTAGGAATAAAATTCAGCAATGATGCCGACTTCCTAGAAAAATCGATAGACGAGGCGGGAATTTGTATTTTACACGCACCATTGTTCCATCCTGCTATGAAAAATGTGGGACCTATTCGAAAAGAACTAGCTGTAAAAACCTTTTTCAACATGTTAGGACCTATGGTGAATCCTTCGTTTCCAAAAAATCAATTGGTTGGGGTTTTTAATTTAGAGTTGGCCCGAATGTATGCCTACTTATATCAAAATACCGATGTGAATTTCACCATTTTGCATTCTTTAGACGGTTACGACGAAATTTCACTAACAAGTCCTACAAAAATCATCACCAGCAGTATGGAAGGCATGTTAACACATGAAACTTTCAACGTAGGTCTATTAGCGCAAAGCGAAATAGAAGGTGGAAAAACAGTAGACGAATCGGCACAAATGTTTACGAATATCCTTTCTGGTAAAGGAACTGAGGCTCAGAATAATGTGGTTTGCGCTAATGCTGGAATGGCAATCGCAACAGTAACAAAATGTTCTCCTTTAGATGGTTTTGCATTGGCCAAAGAAAGTTTACTTTCAGGAAAAGGATTAAAGGCGTTGAAAACATTGCAGGAGTTGAGCAAATAGAAAAAATAGTTTAAAGTTTAAGGTTGAAAGTTCTCAGTTTGAATAACCTTAAACCTTAAACATTTAAAACTTTAAACAAATTAGAATGAACATACTCGATAAAATAATAATGGATAAAAAAAGAGAAGTCATTCTCAAAAAATCTATTATTCCGGTTTCTCAGTTGGAAGCTTCCGTTTTCTTTGGGAAAGAGACGATTTCGCTAAGTCAAAATTTAAAGAATAGTGCTACCGGAATCATTGCAGAACACAAGCGCCGTTCGCCTTCAAAATCAGTGATTAATCATAGTTTTACGGTAGAAGAAGTAGTAAAAGGCTATGAAAAAGCAGGTGCTTGTGGAATATCAGTCTTGACTGATGGAAAATATTTTGGTGGTTCTTTAGACGATTTATTGTTGGCAAGAGCCTCAGTAATTATTCCGTTATTACGCAAAGAATTTATTGTAGATGAATACCAAATCCTAGAAGCCAAAGCCCATGGAGCCGACTTGATTCTATTAATCGCTGCGGTTCTAACGCGCGAAGAAATTAGATCATTGTCTCAGTTTGCTAAAAGCTTGGGATTAGAAGTACTCTTAGAAGTACACAATCAAGAAGAATTAGAAAAATCAATTATGCCTACTTTAGACATGATTGGCGTTAATAATAGAAATTTGAAAACCTTCGAAGTGAGTTTGGATTTTAGCAAGCAATTGGCATCACAAATTCCGGACGAATTTGTAAAAGTTTCTGAAAGCGGTATTAGCTCCATCGAAGCAATTAAAGAGCTCAAACCTTACGGTTACAGAGGATTTTTAATAGGTGAAAACTTTATGAAGACGGATAATGCTGGTAAGGCCGCAATGGAATTTATCAAGCAATTAGCCCCCTAGCCCCCGAAGGGGCAACTCCCCTTTTGTGGGAAAAATGCAAGAGTAAAAGTAAAGAGTGGTTCTTTAAAAACTTCGAGAGAAGTTTTTAAAGTTAAATAAATCATTAATGGAAAATTTAGACAAACATAACACAACGTCTCCCTCCCCTTCGGGGAGGGCCGGGCTGGGGATAAAAATCTGTGGTATGAAATACCCCGATAATATAATCAAGTTAGGAGCGCTCCTACCCGATTATATGGGATTTATATTTTGGGATAAATCAGCGCGTTATTTTGACGGAATTATTCCTGAATTGCCTAAATCCATTAAGAAAACAGGGGTTTTTGTGAATGAAACTGTAGCTAATATTGTGGATAAAGTACAACTACACAATTTACAAGCAGTACAGCTACACGGGAAGGAATCAGTGGCTTTTTGTGCCGAACTAAAAAAATCGTTGTTAAAGAATATTGAAATCATAAAAGTGTTTTCAATTTTGGATACCTTTGACTTTGCGACACTTGCACCATTTGAATCGGTTTGTGATTATTTTCTTTTTGACACCAAGGGAAAATTACCTGGCGGAAACGGAACCACATTCGACTGGAAAGTTTTAGAAAATTATCCTTCGTCTAAACCCTTTTTCCTCAGTGGCGGAATTGGTCTCGATGAATTGGATGCTGTGAATAGCATTTTAAAAACTAATTTGCCTGTTCACGCCATTGATGTAAACAGTAAGTTTGAAATAGAACCCGGATTAAAAAACATAGATTGGTGTAAAGAAGCAATTGATCGCCTCTCTACATCAAATAAAAAATAATAAAAATGTCATACAACGTAAACGAAAAAGGCTATTATGGTGAATTTGGAGGAGCCTACATTCCTGAAATGTTATATCCAAATGTGGAAGAGTTGCGTCAAAATTATCTAAAAATAACGGCAGATCCTGAGTTTCAAGCCGAATTTGATGCCTTACTTAAAGATTATGTAGGTCGCCCTACTCCGCTATATTTTGCTGAACGCTTATCAGCGCAGTACAATACTAAAGTCTATCTAAAAAGAGAAGATTTATGCCATACAGGTGCACACAAAGTGAACAATACGATAGGGCAAATTTTATTAGCCAAACGTTTGGGTAAAAAACGCATTATTGCCGAGACTGGTGCTGGTCAACATGGTGTGGCAACAGCCACCGTTTGTGCTTTAATGGGACTGGAATGCATCGTGTACATGGGTGAAATCGACATCAAACGTCAAGCACCAAACGTAGCGCGTATGAAAATGCTAGGGGCCGAAGTTCGTCCTGCACTCTCCGGTTCAAAAACCTTGAAAGATGCCACAAACGAAGCCATTCGCGACTGGATCAACAATCCAGTAGATACGTATTACATCATTGGTTCTGTCGTGGGTCCGCATCCGTATCCTGATATGGTGGCGCGTTTCCAGTCGGTGATTTCTAAGGAAATAAAAGAGCAGTTATTAGAAAAAGAAGGTCGTGAAAACCCTAATTATGTGATTGCCTGTGTAGGTGGCGGTAGTAACGCTGCTGGTGCTTATTACCACTTTCTAGACGAAAAAGATGTAAATATCATTGCCGTTGAAGCTGCTGGCTTAGGAGTCGATTCTGGTGAAAGTGCTGCCACATCAGCATTGGGAAAAATAGGTGTGATTCATGGTAGTAAAACATTGTTGATGCAAACGAATGATGGTCAAATCACCGAGCCTTATTCTATTTCGGCGGGATTGGATTACCCTGGCGTAGGGCCTATGCATGCGCATTTGTTCGCTTCAGGAAGAGCACAATTTATTTCGATTACTGATATGCAAGCGATGAACTGGGGATTAAAATTATCCAAATTAGAAGGATTAATTCCGGCTATCGAAAGCGCACATGCTTTTGCTGTTCTGGACGAAATGAAATTTAAAAAAGACGATATTGTAGTCATCAATCTCTCGGGACGTGGTGACAAGGATTTGAATACTTATATTGATTATTTCAAATTATAGTTGGGTTTACGCTTAATTTTTTGAGGGCGTTACCGCTTCCCCTGAAAAAGATCAGGGCAAGCGGTCGGGCTATTCGCTAAATCTTTTGTTACGCTACCGCTTCACAAAAGGATACCGCTACTATCCCTAACGCAAACAAAATAAGAACATTTAGTTTTCATAGCACAATTTCAAAAACAGAAAAAATGGAAAAATTATTCGCTTACGGATCCCTAAAAGAAAAAGAAATTCAAGAAACTATTTTTGGAAGAACGCTACATGGAGTTCCCGAAACTTTGATGGGATACGAGGTCAAAGAAATTCTAATAGAAGAAGAATTTGGAATGGAATCCTATCCTATTATTGCACCAACTCAAAACAATGAAGATACTATTGACGGAATCGTTTATGATTTGACATTACAGGAATTACAACTTTCTGATACTTATGAAGGCAGTCATTACAAACGGGTACAAGTACAACTGCAGTCAAAAGAAATTGCTTGGGCATATAGCGCCAAAGTTTAAACTGCAATAATTAAAATAAAAAAGCAGATTCACAATCTGAAAAAATATAACAATGAACAGAATAAATAAAAAACTACAAGAAGGCAAGAAAATACTTTCGATCTATTTCTCAGCTGGATATCCTAACGTAAACGACACCGTTCAAATCATTGAAGATTTAGAGAAAAACGGGATTGACATGATTGAAATTGGTTTGCCATTCAGCGATCCATTAGCTGATGGACCTACCATTCAGGCAAGTTCTACACAAGCCTTACACAACGGAATGACTACCCAACTTTTGTTTGACCAATTAAAAGACATTCGAAAAACAGTTTCGATACCATTAGTAATTATGGGCTATTTCAACCCGATGTTGCAATACGGAGTTGAGAATTTTTGCAAGAAATGCCAAGAAATAGGTATTGATGGCTTAATCATACCAGACCTTCCAGTAGATGTATATGCTGATGAATACAAAGCTACTTTTGAAAAATACGGCTTAATCAATGTGTTCTTGATTACCCCACAAACCTCAGATGAGCGTATTCGTTTTATCGATAGCGTTTCTGATGGTTTTATCTATATGGTCAGTTCGGCTAGTGTTACGGGTTCTCAATCTGGTTTTGGAAGCACGCAAGAAGATTATTTCAAGCGCATTGCTGGCATGAATTTAAAAAACCCACAAGTTATTGGCTTTGGAATCAACAATGCCGAAACTTTCAACCAAGCCACCCAGTTTGCACAAGGTGCCATTATAGGAAGTGCGTTCATCCAGCATCTTACTGAAAATGGAACAGGAAAAATTGCCGATTTTGTAAATGCGATTCGATAATAGTGCAACTATTTATATTTAAAACGGCATTTAAAAACAATTTAAATGCCGTTTTTTTATGTTGCTCTTAACGCACTACTAAGCTGATTTAAAGGTTTTATCCCTATATTAGCTATAGCAAAAAAAGGACGTCTATCAGACAAAGTCAGAGAAATTTGCAGTGGTAGGTGAGACTTGGCTGTAATTTGGCAAAACGAAATAAAGTTCAGAATTAAAATGAAAAAAATTATTTTATTTATAGTTATTGCATCATTTACATCTTGTAACTCTTTTTTGCAATTAAGTTCCGACAAAGAATTATCTGAAAAAATAAATTTAGAATATTTAAAAGAAAAAAAGCCAATTGAATTAACCAAAGTAACTAATTTTAAATGGGATAATTATATCGTCATGGGGCCTTATCAAATCCCAAACGAAGTTGGAAAAAAATATAATTTAGACCTGTCTAATATATCGGAATATGAAACAGCCGATGATTCAAAAACTACTTTAGTTTTTATAAAAAACAAGAAATCAATTAAAGTTTGTGATGTTCGTGCAAAATTTAGCACAAACAAATTATTGATAATTGAATAAATAAACAACCAAGCAGCTAACACCCTTATTGAGCTAGCATGAATTTACTAGATTTCCCATTTCACATTCAGTTTTCGTTAAACCGAAAACTAAAAGTTGAAAACTTTAGGAAGGAAACTGGAGAATAATTTCTGTATTTGGATTAATAAAAAATGTAAATAAAATGAGGGGAGAAAAAAATTTAGATATACTTATAAAAAAATAAAACCTCAGTTGAATTCGGGCGAATGTGTATTTTGCGAAGTCAATGATTTAGCGAAAATAAATCTGAATTAAATTATACTGAATTTTAGAGAAAAGAATAGCATCTGCTAGTACACACAATTGCAACTATTTTATGTTCCAACTTCCAGATAGAAAAGTAATAATAGTAAAATAGTTATCCCCATTTTTGTTTAACTTTAAACTAATTATAGTTACCAAAATCTTGTTTCTAATTAAAAAACAAATTATGAAAGCACAATTTAAGACAGCCAACTATCTGGATCCCATTCTACTACTGGAATATAAAATACATGCAAAACCCGATATTGTTTATGATGCTTGGACAAATTTGGAGGTATTTCAAAAATGGTTTTGCCCTACTGGGTTTTCAGTGGCAATAGCAGAAATGGATTTAAAAGTGGGTGGCTACTTTAGAATTCATATGAAATCTCCAGAAGACCAAATCTATCCCACCAAAGGAGAATACCTCGTACTTGAAAAACCAAATAGAATCGTATATAAAGATTCTTGGGATGACAATAGAGAAAATAACGAACCAACTGTTGCTGAGATAATTTTTGAAGCGGCAGCAGATCAAACGGTCATGAAATTGTATTATAGTTTTGCAACTAAAGAACAAAAAGAAACGATGCTAAGTTCAGGAATAGAACAGGGATGGAAAATGTTTCTTGACAATCTTAAGGAACTGTTGAAAAAATAAAAACAACTTGCATGCTGCATTTTGGGCAACTCAAAAAATATTTTTTATGAAGCTTGTTGTGGAGATTCTTCATTAGTAAGTAGTACACGGTTGTGGTAATACACATTCCTTAAAACATCAACACAAACTAAATTCAATAATAATAATAATAATAATAATAATAATAATAATAATAATAATAATGTGTGGTGAATGATTTTCTATAGTATAGAAATGAAAAGGTATTCTAAATTTCTTCTAAATTGAATGTTTACCTTTGCTGCTATGAAATTACTACTGATAGAAGACGAAAAAGAACTTGCCAACAGCATTCAAAGCTATTTGACAGGAAACGATTTTGTATGTGAGTGGGCAACTACTACCCAAGCCGCTATTACTAAAATTTCTAACTACGACTACGACTGTATTTTGTTAGATTTAATGCTGCCTGATGGCGACGGATTTGCCGTTTTACAAGAACTTAAGAAGCAACATAAAACCGAAGGTGTGATCATTATTTCGGCCAAAGAAAATTTAGAAACAAGGATTGAAGGTTTCAATCTTGGTGCCGACGATTACTTAACGAAACCTTTTCATTTATCGGAACTTTTGGTGCGCATACAAGCCTTGATTCGGCGTAAAAACTTTAACGGTAACAATCTAGTCACTTTCAACGAAATCGAAATTGATACACTTTCGAAAATGATAAAAGTAAACAACAAGAAAGTGGAGGTAACTAAAAAAGAAATCGACTTATTGTTGTATTTAATAGGCAACCTGAACAAGGTATTGTCCAAAAGTGCTATTGCCGAACACCTTTCAGGCGATATGGCAGACATGCTCGACAACCACGATTTTGTTTACGCACATATTAAAAATCTCAAAAACAAGCTCAAAGAGGCAGGTTGCGATGATTATATTAAAACAGTTTATGGACTCGGTTACAAATGGCAAAATGACTAAAAATCTACTCTACAAAACATCCAGAGCCTACCTACTTTTTTCGGTCGTACTCCTTTTGGTGGCTGCTCCCCTATTCTATTACAGTACTAAAAAATTGTACCTCGATGAAACGGATGATACGCTAATCCTGAATAAAAATGAGTTTCTACAATTCACTTTACCAAGTCTGAAAAGGGAAGAAATTACTAGCTGGAATAAATACAACAGGAATAGCAAGATTACTGATTTCAACAATACCAGCAAGGATACTTTATTTTACAAATCCTACCATGATGTTTTGGATAATGAAATTGAACCCTATCGCGAACTCAATACCATGATAACTATCGAGGGTCAACCGTATACCTATTCGGACCGAATTAGTTTGGTAGAAACCGAAGATTTAATGCAGAACATAGCGTTACTTTTTCTAATGATTATTTCAATCTTACTCCTTGGCTTATTTATTATTACAAAAAGATTGTCTGTTCGTCTATGGAAACCGTTTAATCAAACTTTGACACAAATCGAACAGTTTGAAATTGACAAATCCAAATTACCTCAATTTACTGCGACAGATATTGAAGAATTTAAGCGACTGAATACGAGTATTGAAAAACTAGTGGTTAAAAACACTACAATCTACCGCAGTCAAAGGGAATTTATTGAAAATGCAGCACACGAACTGCAAACTCCTTTGGCTGTTTTTCAAGCAAAAATTGATAGCTTTGTTCAAAGTGGTTCTTTCACCGAAAAGCAATACCAAGATTTGAGTTCGATTAACGATACTATTGGCCGTTTAACTCGCTTAAACAAAAATTTATTATTGCTTTCTAAAATAGAAAATGACAATTTCAGTGAAAAAGAAACCATAAGTCTAAAAGAAATCATCGAGAAAAATAGTGCTTTTTTCACAGAACAAGCGGCAGCTAAAAACCTTTCCGTTAAACTTGAATTACATGAGAATAACTTGGTACAATCTAATCCTGTACTGGCTGAAATTTTAATTAGTAATTTGTTCCTCAACGCAATTAAACACAATAAAACTGATGGTGATTTACAGGTAAAACTCGGGGATAACAGCCTTATTTTTTCAAACTCAGGGCAGTCTCAAGCTTTGACAACAGATAAACTATTTAATCGCTTCTCAAAATCAAACCCTTCTGATCACGGAAACGGTTTGGGCTTAGCCATTATCAAGAAAATTGCAGATGGCAATAATTGGACTATTTCCTACTCCTTTGAAAACGAACTGCACACGTTCAAAGTGCGATTCTAAAACGAAAAAGAAGCGTTTATTTCAAATTAATTTTTGCGAAAGCAACTAAATTCTAACTTTCTTCAAAATTGCATCCCAACTTTGTGCTACTATTTTAAAACCTTAAATAAAAACAAGATGAAAAATTTAGCAGTACTTAGCATTGCATTATTGGTTACTTCCTTAACCTTCGCACAAAAAACATCAGAAAAAGAGATTCCTCCTGTGGTAAAAGCAGCTTTTCAAAAACACTATCCTACCATTAAAAAAGCAAAATGGGATAAAGAACAGGATAAATTTGAAGCGAGTTTTGATTTAAACAAAACGGACAATTCGGTTTTATTTGACAAACAAGGAAATATTCTCGAAACCGAAGCGGAAATTAAGACTTCACAACTTCCAAAGACTGTCTTAGACTATGTAAAAATTCATTATAAGGATGCTTCCATTAAAGAGGCGGCCAAAATTACAAATCATAACGGTCAACTAACTTATGAAGTCGAAATAAAAAAAATGGATATCCTATTTGACCAAAACGGAAAATTTATCAAGGAAATTAAAAACTAGTTAGCAGCATTTAGAATGAAAACCAAATTATATTACAGCTTACTAATTATATGCCTTTTCTCGGCAAACTTATTTGCTCAAGGCAAAAGCGTCACTGTTTCTGGTTTAGTCAAAGAAAAAGCGGATAATGTCGCGCTGCCTTATGTGAATGTTGTCGTGAAAACCGAAAAAGACAGCGCTTTTATAAGCGGAACAGTAACAAATGACGAAGGACGATTTTCATTGTCTAAAATACCTTCTGGAAATTACATTTTGGAGGTTTCTTATATAGGTTACACCACAAAAAAGCAAACGCTATACATAGGGACACTATCAGAATTCTTAGACTTGAATACCATAGTAATTGAAGAAGAATCCACCGCACTTAAAGAGGTGGTTATAAGCACAAAAATAAATGAGATCAGCGATAAAATGGACAAAAAAACATTTTCGCTAACGGATAATATCAGTCAAAATGGAGGATCAGTGTTGCAGGCGATGCAAAATTTACCCAGTGTAACCACTCAAGATGGCAAAGTACAACTGCGCGGAAACGACAAAGTAACGGTGCTTATTGACGGAAAACAAACGGCCTTAACGGGTTTTGGAAATGCGGCTGGACTAGATAATATTCCGGCTTCAGCGATTGAACGCATTGAGATTATCAACAATCCTTCGGCTAAATATGATGCGAATGGAAATGCGGGAATTATCAATATCATTTACAAAAAGAATAAAAAAAATGGCTTCAATGGTAAACTGGGTTTATCTACAGGTTTGGGTTCGTTATGGGAACGAAAAGAGAACTTACCCACGATTAGGCCGCAATATACTTTTACGCCAAAAATTAACCCCAGTGTATCGCTTAATTATAGAAAAAATAAAATAAATGTATTTTTTCAAGGCGATTATTTATACACTGAAACGCTGAATAAAAACGAATTTGTCACCCGAACTTACGATAATGGAGAGCTTATTAATTCCCAATTAAAAAGAAATAGAGACACCCAGTTTACAACCTTAAAATCAGGGATAGATTATGCTATTGACGACCAAAACTCATTAACCATCTCTGGCCTTTTTGGAAGTGAGAAAATAATTGATCGTGGTGATCAACCATTTTTTAATAGGGATTACACAGAGCGTTTGCGTTTGTGGCAATTTCTAGAAGATGAATTAAAAACCACTGTAATGGCCACAACAAGTTACCAACACAAATTTAAAGAAGCGGGTCGTTTACTGAATGTTGGTTTCAATTATACCTTTCATAGAGAGGATGAAAAGTATTTTTATGATAATTATTTGCCTGCTTCCACTGGTACTGATGCCTTCAAATTATTATCTGATGAGCAGGTATATGATTTTAATTTGGACTACATTCGACCTTTAAAATATGGACGATTAGAAACAGGAATTAAACTTAGAAATCGCAATATCCCGACTAATATGTTGTTTATTCCAGGAGAAAATTCGGTCTTAGATACCAATGCTGGTGGATGGGCAACCTACAAAGAACTGATTCCGGCAGTGTACGGAAACTACATTTTTGAAAATAAAAAATGGGAAGCCGAGTTGGGTTTGCGACTGGAATATGTCAAAATTCAGTATGATGTGAATCCAGGGCATGTGGTGTATCAAAGTGACGGTTATCACTACACACAACCGTTTCCTAATATGCGCTTAGCCTATAAAATCAATGACAACGACAAAGTTTCTATTTTTTATAATAGACGTGTAGACAGACCCAATGAAGTAGATATTCGTATTTTTCCGAAGTACGATGATGCCGAGATTATTAAAGTGGGAAACCCAGCCTTGCGCCCACAGTTTACCAATTCGATTGAAATGGGCTACAAAACAAATTGGGAAAAAGGAAGTTTGTACACCGCCCTGTACCACCGATTTGCTAATGGAACCATTACCCGAATCTCTAGTACCGTTCCGCCAAGTAATATAATTTATGCCACCTTTCAAAATGTGAATAAAAGTTACAATACGGGACTGGAAATGGTTTTAGCGCAAGAGCTTTCTAGCTTGTATTCTCTCAATATTAACTTGAATGCATATCGCAACCAAATTGATGCTTTTACTGTGGAAAATAAATATCCTACGGCACATATCTTCTCCGCCGAGAAACAGGAATTAATCTCAGGGAATTTAAAATGGAATAATAGTTTTCATTTTTCGAACGGAATTAACGCGCAACTTACGGCTGTTTATCTAGCGCCAGATATCATTCCGCAAGGGAAAATACAGTCGCGATTCTCATTAGATTTAGGTTTAAAAAAGCCGATCCAGAAAGGAAAAGGGGAACTGTTTCTAAACGCAACCGACTTGCTGAATACCATGATTATCAAAAAACAAATTGACGGACAAGGTTTCCATTATACCAGTAATGACTATTATGAAACCCAAGTCGTTCGACTGGGATACAGTTATAAGTTTTAAAACAATTTCAATTGTTGATTCTAAATGCGTAAAGTCAGTGATTTTACGCATTTTTTATTTTTCGATGCATCTTCAATAAGTAGCATTGAATAAACTAAGAAATAAAACTTATTTTTGACATTACAATCGACCTCAACATTGAAAGACCATCATGAACTACATCTTTAGAAAAGCAGATATATCAGAACAAAATGCGATTTGGGAAATTTTACAACAAGCGATCATTCGCAGAAAAAAAGACGGTAGTGCGCAATGGCAAGATGGCTATCCTAATCCTGATGTGGTGCAAAATGACATTGAAAAAGGCCAGGGATTTGTATTACTTGAGGGAGAAAGCGTTATTGGCTATAGTGCCGTGATCATCAATGATGAGCCTGCTTATGCTGCTATTGAGGGGAAATGGCTGACAAATGAGGATTTTGTTGTCATTCACCGAGTTGCTATTTCAGAAAAATACTTGGGTAAAGGTTTAGCCAAAATGATTATTGGTTTTGTAGAAGATTTTGCACTACATAACAACATTTACAGTGTTAAAGCCGACACGAATTTTGACAATGTCCCGATGATGAAGGTTTTTGAAAACTTGGGATACACGCTTTGTGGCGAAGTATTCTTTAGAGGAAGTCCAAGAAAAGCTTATGAAAAAGTGTTAACTAAACAGCAGTAGTTCTCATCAACAAAAGTAATAAAAAACCGCAAATTCACAAATAGTACAATTCCTCGTAAGGCTACAATTTGTGAAGTTGCGGTAGTTATTTTTTTCAATAAAGAATTACACTGTAGCTTCTTCTTCTACCTCTTCTTCGGTAACAAATTCCATATGATCTTCGACTTCAGCAACCACTTCTGGTTTTGACGCTTTAAGTGCATTGAATCGTTCTAACTGTTCTAGTTCTCCCTCTTCACCAGAAAAATACGGGAAGACATCCATAATAGGAGATTCGGTTATAGCAGGAATACTATAATCTCCCATTGATCCTTTCATTACGGCAGTCGTATTATCAAAAGCTTCTTTTACATCATTAGCTTGCAATAATATGTACATATTAGTCTTGCGCTCTTTACCGCTTTCTTCATCATAAGCTACTAAAGACACTTTTGATTTAAACCAGCGATCACTATTCTCAAAAGGATGAATTTCAGAATAATTAGCCACTTTTATATTGGTGATTTTAAACTCCTCACTAATGTAAGCCGACATTTCTTCGTTGATTCTGCTCTCTGCTTCAGTGTAGGATAAGGCGTCTACTAAATACGGTTCGGTGGTAACCTTTTGTACTCCAGTATCATCCGTTTTTCTATATTTTACTTTGCATTCGTACCAAGTTGTGCTCATATAATTTTTTTTAAGGATGCCAAAGATAGATTTTAAAGAAAAAAAATCACACAATTCATAAAATAGATATTCACAAATTTGACGCTTACTGGTCATCACTTAGCTAACTCCTTCTATAACAACAAATCAACTTAATCTGAAGCTTTTTACTGGTTTTTAATACAAATCTTCGATAACGTAAGTCGTCTCATTGAACTGAAACGATTTTCCTTTTTCTAATCCTCTCATGCTTTCATAAATAGGTGCTCTTGTCGAAATCCCAACAATCGTAGCGCCATCTTTTTCCATTTTTTCACTAGAAATTGCGATAAAAAAAGTTAGTTTATCAGTAACGACAACGGCTCCCAATTCTACAATATCACTTGTTGCATCACCATCGATAGTTTCTAAAAAACTGAGTTCTTTTTGTGCAAAAGCGAGTTCATCACCAATCGCTTTTAAAAGTTCGTACTTTCCAGCGCTTCGATCTTCAGTCTGACTGGCAGAGTCATTTTTTTTGAAAGCGGCATCATTGATTTCGGCTTCACGATTTTTAAAGTTTTCGATTAGCTCTTTTTGATTTTCGACACAGGCCGTAATAATCCAATTTTTATCTACTTTATTTTTCATGTTTTCTTTTGTTTATAGAGGTAGTAAGATATACTATTTTTTCTACAAATTAGCTTCTATTCGCAAACAAAACTAAATTGAAACTTCTAAAAATGAGCGGAATTAACTGGGATTGTTTTTTCTACAGCAAAAGAAAATTTGTTATAGCACACGGATTGCTTTTACAAAACGGCGAGTGTAGGACTTGTGATCTAAATTTGAAATCATCACTTGCATTTGCTTTCCAGAAGAAGCGTGGATGAATTTACTTTGCATTCCATCAGGATTTGAAACAATACCAATATGCCCAATTACATTTCGAGTCGGAGTTAAAAAAAGTAGAATATCTCCTTTTTTAACTTCGTCAATTGCGATTTCTTTTCCAAAGTTTTTAAACTGCATGGAACTTCTAGGTACGCTGATATCGAAATTTTTAAAAACAAAATAGACAAAACCAGAACAATCTAAACCTTTTCTGCTGGTACCCCCATACACATAAGGTGTGCCCAGTAAACTTTTTCCAAAATTCAAAAGAGCAGTTCGCAAATCATCTTCGATTTCCTCTGCATTTTTGATTTTATCAGGAACCTTTTTATCAATAATCTTCGGTACGGCTGTAGTAACAATTGCTGCTTTTTTACATTCAGTGAAACTACTTAATAAAAATAGTGATAAACTAGATAGTATAACCGATTTGAAAAAAGATGAATTTGATGCAATCATAAGGAAAATTGAAGTTACTACTGAAATTGAACCCGCGGAAGTGAAAATAATGTTTCTCACCTCATTTTAAGGCTATTGGTTCACAAAAATAACTAAAAATAGCACAAAGCCATTATCTTGGCTTCTTATTTTTAAAGTGACTTTGTAGTTATCAATAAAAAAAGCGCTTCAAAATAAATTGAAACGCTTCTATATGTGGTGCTACTTTTAAAATATTCTAAAACATTAACAAGCCTCTGTCCTTTATTTTTTTCGTCAAAAAAAGCGGTCAAAAAGTACTATGCGAATGTTGTACTAAATTATTCGCACCGCCAAAACAGTGCAAGTTAATAATGAATCAGCAAAAAAATTCAAGATTTGAACTTTCATCTTAAGAACAAATCTTAAAAAGCATGAGAGCAGTTTTAATGCAGTTCCTTAGTCTATAACGGTAACCATGTCTTCTTTACTTTTTCTAACCTTAACGAGATTAGCTAACCAGTCATTGTCAGCATCTCTATATCCTAAAGGAAGAATCACACAACTTCTAAGGCCTTTTTCTCTTAGGTTTAGAATTTGATCTAAGGCATCTGGATCAAAACCTTCTATTGGCGTTGTATCAACACCTTCAAAAGCCGCTTGTGCAATTGCTTGTGAAAAAGCGATGTAAGCTTGTCGTGCAGCATGTTGAAAGTTAACTTCGGCATCCTTTTGAGGATAGCTGTTCAATAACATTTGACGGTAATTTTCAAAACCTTCATTTTTAAAACCACGAACTTCATTCGTCAGGTCAAACATCGTATTGATGCGATCAGCCGTATACGTATCCCAAGCTGCAAATACTAGTAAATGAGAACAATCAGTAATCACAGATTGGTTCCAACCTATCGCTCTAATTTGCTCTTTAATCTCCTGATTAGTAACAACCATAATTTCGAATGGCTGCAAACCACTTGATGTAGGTGCAAGAATTGCCGCTTCAAGGATGCGATCTACTTTGTCTTGAGACACTTTTTCACCATTCATTGCTTTTGCAGCATAACGCCATTTTAATTTATCTAATAATTCCATTTTATTTCTATTTAGTATTTTTATTATTTATTTATTTCTATTCTTTAATTATTTCTATTCTTTAATTATTTCTATTCTTTAATTATTTCTATTCTTTATTCCATTTACTCTTGCCTCTTTCCTCTTGATTCTTCCCTCTATTTCAAACTAATACTATCCCATGCAGCTTCAAAAGCTTTTGCTATCACCTTTTTATCAAGTGGACAAATACCTCTACATTCCATATTCATTAAAAAGGCTATAGGATAAATACTGTATGCAAACAGCAAATAAGGCGAAATATCTTTAATCAATCCTTCTTTTTGACCTTGCGTCCACAAATCAAAAAGCGGCTGTATTTGTTTTAATCCTTCTTGTCTAGTGGCTTCGTCAATCATGGGAGTATTGTCGCTTTGAGATAAAAAAGACGCTTCTTCTTTGTTAGTTAATTTATAAGTTGCCATTGCAAGCCAAATTTTCTCAAAATTAGTTTTGACTTCCGCTTTAGGACAATATTCTTTAAATGCAGACGCAGCAAAAGAGGTTTTCACATCTAAATAAAGTTGATTTACTAAATCCTGTTTACTGTCAAAATAAAGATAGATTGTCGCCGGCGAGACATTAGCCATCTTGGCAACCTTTGCCATCGAAGCGCTTTGCACTCCCCCACTATTCACTAAGCATAAAGTCGCTTTTAAAAGTGCTGTTCGTTTATCGATACTTTTTTGCAGTAATGCCATTCTTAGGATTTAATAGATTTTCTAATATTAATTATTATGAAGCAGCAAAGATAAAACAATAAAAGAATGAACGTTCATAAATTTATACTAAATATTAATTTTCAATTACACCAATAACAACAAGCGTCATAAACACAGTGAATTACGATTATACCAGTTCTAATCAAACATTTAAATACCTCAAAAAATTGAATACTTTTATTGTTAATTTTAAGTTAAATAAAAATTAAACAACTGTTTAAATTAAACGGTTGTTTAATTTTGCATTGTAAATTAATTGTATGTCTATTACTAGCGATTTTAACGATAAACAAATTCAGATTCTTCTTGTAGCAGAGACACTCTTTGCTGAAAAAGGCTTTGATGGTACCTCTATCAGAAATATTGCCAAGCTAGCCAAAATTAATATTGCGATGGTGTCGTATTATTTTGGTTCCAAAGAACGATTACTGGAATCGCTGGTCTTTTACAGAACAAAAGATTTAAAAATTAGGATTGATCAATTATTGACAGAGAGTTTAGAACCTATCGATAAAATCAACAAACTAATTGAGATATACATTCATAAAATCAGTTGCAATAAAGGAATATATCGAATTCTTCACTTCGAAATTGCGACTAAAAAAAGAGACATTAATATCAATGCTTTTCACGAATTAAGGAAAAGTAATTTGAGGTCTTTAGAATCTATTATTCATGAAGGTCAAGCCAAAAATGTTTTTAGAAAAGACATTTCGATTCCGCTATTGACTCCTACGATTTTAGGAACTTTTTTTCATTTTCATATGAATAAAGAATATTTCATGAACCTCTTAGATTTAACTACTGAAGAAGCATACAATAATTACATACAAACCACACTGACAAAACACATTCAACAAACAATAAAAGCACTTCTTATATATGAAAGTTAGTCAATTAATGCTTTTTGGGATATTCTTAATCGGATGTACCTCAATGGAAGCACAAGAGAAAATTAGTTTAACGCTCGATGAAGCTATACATATGGCTTGGGAAAAGAGCAATGAAGTTACTTTGGCGAATACTAAAGTAACGACAAAAAAACACGAATTGCAGTCGGTTAAAAATAGTCGCTACCCCGACTTAAAAGTTTCTGGTCAATACCAGCGCTTGACAGACGCTAAAATCGATTTAAAAATCAACAACAATAGCAGTTCAGGTTCTGAACCCATGCCAGTTGTAAATCAGCTGATGTTGGGACAAGTGAATGCTAGTCTTCCTATCTTTGCTGGTTTTAAAATTCAAAATACTATAAAAGCCTCTGATCATATGTATCAGGCTGAAACGGCAAATGCTTTGCAAACAAAAGAAGAGGTTGCGATGCAGGTAGTAAATTACTATGCTAGTCTTTACAAAGCACAAAAAACGGTAGAGCTTTTAAAAGAAAATCAAAAAAGTGCTAACCAGCGAGTAACGGACTTTTTAGAGTTGGAAAAAAACGGAATTATTCCTAGAAATGATCTTCTTAAATCCCAACTGCAAGTTTCTAAAGTACAGCTGTCATTAGACCGAGCTATTAGTGATTTGAACGTGGTTAATTTTGGATTGGTTACGCTTTTAAAGTTGGATCCAAAAACAAAATTAGAAATTAAAGAAAGTGACTTTGCTAACTTTCAAATGAATAACATTCCCACTTCTGACGAAGCGGCTTTTGCAAACAGAAAAGATTTAGAAGCCATCCGCCTGCAGGAAAAAGCTAGTTTAGATTACATCAAGGTAGCTAAAAGTGGTTATTACCCTTCCATTGCCATCGTTGGTGGTTACACGGCAATAGATTTAAAAAATGTAGTCACTGTTCAAAATGCAATGAATATCGGTGTAGGACTTTCCTATGATTTAAGCGGCATTCTAAAAAATGGAACGACAGTAAAAATTGCCGAAAGCAAGGCATTAGAACTGCAAAGCCATGAAGCGATGTTGACTGACCAAATCAAAACTCAAGTTCAAAAAGCAATTGAAGATTATGATCTTGCACTGAAACAAGATGTAGTATACAATCAAGCCGTAGAACAAGCTTCAGAAAATTATCGCATTATCAAAGACAAATATGACAATGGCCTTTCGGACACTAACGATCTTCTTGAAGCTGATGTGGAGCAACTGGGTTCTAACATCAACAAAACATTAGCTAAAGCAAATGTTATTCAAAAATATTACGAACTGCTTACTGTAAGCGGACAACTAAACCAAACCTTCAATCTTTCAAAAATATAATCAGTACCAAAAATGGAAAAGAAAAAAACAAACACAAAGTTCATCATTATAATAGTTTCTTTAGTTCTATTGGGTGTTACATATGGTTCTTACAAATACATTCATTCTCTTTCTCACGAAGGAACAGATGATGCACAGATTGAAAAAAACATGAACCCAATTATTCCTAGAGTATCGGGTTATGTAAGTAAAGTATATATCAAAGACAATGATTATGTAAAAAAAGGAGATACTTTATTTACTATTGATAAAAAAGATTACCAATTAAAAATTGATGAAGCTACAGCGGCTTTGGCTGCAGCCGAAGGAAACTTTGAAGTTTCAAAAGCAGATATTGGAAGTATTTTAGCCAGTATTTCTGTTTCTGATGCTAATGTAAAGTCAGCTAGTGGAAATATCGAAACAGCAAAAATTAGATTAGGTCGCGCGACTAGTGATTACAACCGTTACAATAACTTGTATAAAAGTCATACGATAACTAAACAACAATACGAGCAAGCTTTAGCAACTAAACAAGAAGCAGAAAGTCAGGTACGTATTTTACAACAACAAGAAAAAGCCAGTGCTTACCAAAAATCAGTTGTAGAAGCAAAATCTAAGGTTTCTGATAAGCAAACAGATGTGGCTGCTGCTAATATCAAAAGAGCCAAAGCATTACTAGAATCGGCTAAATTAAACCTTACTTATACAGCAGTTACCGCTTCAATTGATGGACAGGTTTCTAAAATTGATATTCAGCCGGGACAATTAGTACAACCAGGCCAATCTCTTTTTTATATCATCAACAATAACGAAGCGTGGGTAGTAGCTAATTTCAAAGAAACCCAATTGAATAAAATGGTTGCCGGACAAAAAGTAACTATCAAAGTAGATGCGTATCCTGACTATGAGTTTAATGGAACAGTAACTTCTTTTTCACCAGCCACGGGATCTCGTTTTTCAATTTTACCTCCTGACAATGCTACTGGAAACTTTGTAAAAACAATTCAACGTTTGCCTGTAAAAATTAGCATTGATGCTGATAATGATATTGAAAAAATAAAGTTATTACGTCCAGGTATGAATGTGGATGTTGACGTACATATTAAATAAAAATGGTACAAGGACAAGACGATTTAGTAGAATACGGCTTTAGACGAGTTATCATTACGATAACAGCAGTACTATGTGCGTTGCTGGAAATTGTAGATACTACTATTGTCAATGTTGCATTAACTAACATGCGCGGTAGCCTTGGTGCTACATTGACTGATGTTGCTTGGGTTATTACGGCTTATGCGATTGCAAATGTAATTGTAATCCCAATGACGAGCTGGCTTTCTCAGCAATTCGGTCGCCGAAATTATTTTGCGGTATCCATTATTATATTTACCGTTTCATCCTTTTTATGTGGAAATGCGACTAATATCTGGGAACTAGTAGCCTTCCGTTTTGTTCAAGGTTTAGGTGGTGGGGCTTTATTAGTTACTGCGCAAACCATTATTACAGAGAGTTATCCCATTGCAAAACGTGGAATGGCGCAGGCAATATATGGTATGGGCGTAATTGTAGGACCTACCTTAGGTCCGCCATTAGGAGGTTATTTAGTAGATCATTTTTCATGGCCATACATCTTCTACATCAACATCCCGTTAGGAATCATTGCTACATTGTTAACATTAAGCTTTGTTAGAAGTCCAAAATATGGAGAGAAACTAAAATCAAATCAAGTAGACTGGTACGGAATTATTTTGCTGGCCACCTTTATTGGATCGTTGCAATTTGTCCTGGAACATGGGCAACAAGATGACTGGTTTAATAACAACTTAATTGTGGTTTTGAGTGTCACTTCGTTATTTGGTTTAATATTATTTATTTGGAGGCAATTAACCTACAAATATCCGATAGTAAATTTGAGTGTATTAAAAGATGGAAATTTAAGAATAGGAACCTTAATGAGTTTTATCCTTGGATTTGGACTTTACGGTTCTACCTTAATTATCCCAATTTACACACAATCTATATTAGGATGGACTGCTACTGATGCTGGATTATTATTAATACCTGGATCTATCACCACGGCATTTATGATGCCTATCATTGGTAAATTAATTCAAAGAGGTGTTCCTCAAGGATATATGGTTAGTGCAGGATTTTTAGTGTTTTTTATCTTTACATTCATGATGCACAATGCGATGACTCCTGATACTGGAGTAGAACATTTGTACTGGTCATTAATTCTAAGAGGTATTGGTCTTGGCTTACTGTTTGTACCTATTACTACACTATCCCTTTCAACACTATCAGGTAAGAATATTGGTGAAGGTGCTGCCTTTACAGGAATGATGAGGCAATTAGGGGGTTCTTTTGGTATTGCGATTATCACGACTTTTATCACGAGATTTAGTCAAGAGCACCGTGTAAATTTGGTAGCCAACCTAAATGGAAGCAAATTACAAGTACAAGAACGTGTGCACTTATTGCAACAAGGCTTTATGTCTAAAGGATATACGGCAAATGAAGCATTAAAGAAAGCTTATCAGGCCATTGACTACTCGGTAATGAAGCAAAGTACGGTATTGTCTTATATGGATATATTTTACTACTTAGGAATTATGTTTTTACTGTGTATTCCTATTGTCTTTTTAATCAAAAAAGGGAAAAACAAGATTGACCCTGCCGATGCGATGCATTAATAAAAAAAACTCCGATTGAATCGGAGTTTTTTTTTGTTTTTATCTGGTGAACACTAAATGATTGCCTTTTGATAAATTGTCGTCATATTGATAGCCATCATAGTTGAAGCCTTTTAAATCATCAATAGTTTCGGCATTAGTATCGATAATATATCGTACCATCATCCCTCTGGCTTTTTTAGCAAAGAAGCTAATTATTTTTAATTTGCCATCTTTATAATCTTTAAAATCTGGAGTAATAACAGGAACTTTCAAGGCCTTAACGTCCACAGCTGAAAAGTATTCATTACTGGCCAAATTAATAAACAACTCCCCTTTCTCCAACTCTTTGTTCAGTTGCTTTGTTATCGTTGTTTTCCAAAATTCGTATAAATTATCAGCTTCGCCAATAGCTAATTTTGTTCCCATCTCTAAGCGATAAGCCTGCATTAAGTCCAATGGTCTCAGTAAACCATACAAACCAGACAGGATGCGCAATTTGTTTTGTAAAACAGGAATTTTTGCTTCTGGAATAGTATACGCATCTAAACCTGTATACACATCACCATCAAAAGTGTAAATAGCTGGTCGCGCGTTATCAATGGTAAAAGGAGTCTTCCAATCTTTGTTGCGCTGCCAGTTCAAGTCAGCTAACTTATCCGATATACTCATTAATTCTGAAAGATCTTTGGGGGATTTTTGTTTCAAAACTTTCTGGATTTGTCGAGACTCTTTTAAGAAGGCCGCTTCTGTATGGGTAGAAGTAGGTAATTCTTTTTCGAAATTTAAAGATTTAGCTGGTGATATTACAATTTTCATAAATATGCTCTTTCGGTTTCTTTTTTACTGATTCAAAAGTACAAATAGAAATTTAGAAAACGGGAAGCTTAAAATTGAATTGTTTAATAGTGTCATAAAGAAAGTAAATTGTTTCCCTATAATTATCTGAAAACCCATAGCTAGACTTTTTATTATTAACAAACAATTAAGTATCGTTATCCAACAATAAAAACAGGGTTGCTTATCTTTGTAATCCTACAGAAAAATCCCTTTTCGTAGTAGCAATCAAGTCTAAAAAAACAGTGTCTGGCTTCAGATGATAGTTAAGACACACTTAGAAAAAATACTTTATGAAAAATAATTTTGATACTATTCCCCTATCCATATTAGACCTAGCAGTCGTTTTAGCTGGTAAAACACCAGATCAATCATTTAAAAATAGTGTGAGTCTTGCTCAAAAAGCAGAAGCCTTAGGTTACCACCGATTTTGGTTAGCCGAACATCACAATATGGCACATATTGCTAGCTCAGCAACCTCAATTTTAATAGGACATATTGCTGGAAAGACAAATAAAATCCGTGTAGGATCTGGAGGCATTATGCTTCCCAATCATGCCCCTTTAATTATAGCAGAACAATTTGGAACACTAGCCAGCTTGTATCCTGACCGAATTGATTTAGGGATTGGAAGAGCTCCTGGTACCGACCAATTAACGGCCCGTGCATTACAACGAGACGACCAAGCCGCATTTGAATTTCCTAAAACGGTGAAAGAACTGCAAGAATACCTTGCGGCAGAAAATAGCGATTCTCCTGTACGTGCGATTCCTGGCGAGGGATTAGATATTCCCATTTGGATCTTAGGTTCTAGTACAGACAGTGCAAAATTAGCAGCCGCTTACGGACTGCCTTATGCTTTTGCGAGCCATTTTGCACCCCAACAATTACAACAGGCCTTATCCATTTACCGCAATAATTTCAAACCTTCGGCACAATTAAAAGAGCCTTACACAATTGCATGCGTGAATGTGACTGCCGCAGAAACTTCAGAAGAAGCACGTGCAATGGCAACATCCATGCAAAAAATATTTTTAGGTATTTTAACTAATAATCGTCAGCCACTACAAGCTGCTGATCCTAATTTTAGATTAAGTCCAGAAACGGAACAAGTGATGCAACAATTTTTAAAATATTCCTTTGTGGGTAATCCTGCTGAAATAAAAGCAGCCATTTCTCAATTTGTTGACGAAACTCAGGTAGATGAATTAATGGTTGTTTCTCATATTTACGATCATGAAGCGCGTTTAAAATCGTATCAAATATTAAAAGACTTGCAAAACGATGCTCCAAAACAACAAGTGTAAATCCTACTGTATTCATAATTAACTCATTACAACATCAAAAATAATATATACTTTTTTATCGCTTATTTTTAAATGTAAGAAAACTAAAAACAACTGCATTTAAAAAAACGTTATTTGAAATTTAATTGGCGCTTTTTGAATAATATTTATGGGTTTCTAAGAGTGGTTTACTAACATTTTCGCTATTTTTGTAAATCGAGTAATAATCCCATTAAAATTCTAATATACTATTGGTAATTACACCAATATCAGGGACAAAATATAGCATAGATGAGAAAAAAAATGAAGAAGACCATTAAGAAAATTTACAATGGCGATTTATTTAAAGAATTTTTTGATAATGAAAAAGCCAGTGGACTTATTTTAATAGCTTGTACATTGATTTCTTTAATCATGGCAAATTCCATTTTTGGTGCACAGTACCAACATACATGGCACATGAAATTTGCTGGACAAAGTGTGGAGTATTGGATTAACGATGGTTTAATGACCATCTTCTTTTTATTAATTGGGTTAGAGTTAGAAAGGGAAATTCACGACGGAGAATTATCCAATATCAAAGACGCCCTCTTACCCATCTTTGCTGCCTTAGGAGGGATGATTGTTCCTGCTGGACTCTATTTATTTCTTAATTATGGTACCATAGCGCATTCTGGTGCTGGTATCCCAATGGCAACTGATATTGCCTTTGCCTTAGGTATTCTATCCCTGCTGGGAAATCGCGTGCCGCTTTCTTTAAAAATATTTTTAACCGCTCTAGCGGTAATTGATGACTTAGGAGCTATTTTAGTTATTGCTATTTTCTATACTAAAACAATTGTATGGATGAACCTAGGAATTGCTTTAGGAGTGATGCTGGTGCTGTTTATCATGAACCGAATGAAAATACGTAATCTTGTTCCATACCTACTTGGTGGAGTGGTCATGTGGTGGTTCATGTTACATTCAGGAATTCATGCTACTGTAACTGGAGTATTGTTAGCCTTTGTTATCCCATTTGGAAAAGGAGAAAAAAAATCAGCTTCTTCTATTTTAGAGCGATTTTTACACAAGCCCGTTGGTTTCTTCATCTTGCCTCTGTTTGCTTTAGCGAATACAGCCATTGTAATTAGTTCGAATATTGGCGAAACATTAGCGCAACACTATAGTATCGGTATTGCATTGGGATTAATTGTTGGTAAACCTTTAGGTATCTTTCTTTTTAGTTTTATCGCCGTTTCGGCAGGACTTTGTAAACTACCAGCTGATTTAACTTGGAAAACAGTTGCCAGCGTTGGGTTTTTAGGAGGAATTGGATTTACGATGTCTATTTTTATCACATTACTTGCATTTGAAGATCAAACGATCATTAACAACGCTAAATTTATTATCTTGCTCTCTTCTCTAGTAGCAGGAGTCTTGGGATTCATGCTCTTGAAAAGAACTTTAAAAGAGAGTCCGAATGAAAACAATAGTTGATAAAGTGCTAGATTACATCAACCTGAGTAAAGGGGAAGATGAAAAGCACAAAGTACTGGACAATGTTAAGTCTAATATTTCTTTTAGAGGGTCTAATTTATGGATTCTGGCCTGCGCTATTGTTATTGCATCTATAGGATTAAATGTAAATTCTACCGCAGTAATTATAGGTGCCATGCTTATCTCTCCATTGATGGGACCCATAATTGGTGCTGGTTTTGGACTGGGAATATTTGATTTTAATTTATTAAAAAAGGCTCTAAAAAATTTACTAATTGCAACCCTTGTAGGATTAATTGTTTCGGCAATTTACTTCTATATTAGTCCGTTTAAGGAGACGCAACCCGAGCTTTTGTCTAGAACTGCACCGAATATCTATGATATTTTAATCGCTTTTTCTGGTGGTTTAGTAGGAGCTATTGCCATAACAAGAGTTGAGAAAGGAAATCCGATTCCTGGTGTCGCCATTGCTACAGCGCTTATGCCTCCGTTGTGTACTGCTGGATATGGACTGGCCATAGGAAGTATGAAGTTCTTTTTTGGGGCGATTTATTTATATTCGATCAACTGTGTATTCATTTGTATTTCTACTTTCTTTATTGTTACTTATCTTAAGTATCCAAAAAAGAAACAGCTTGATGACAAAAGTGAAAAGAAGGTCAAATATATTATTTCTAGTCTGATCACCATTTTGATTTTGCCTAGTATTTATTTTGCGTATCAGCTTTTTGAACAGAAAAATTACCAACATCAAATTGATGTTTTTATAGAAACCGAATTTTCTAATAAAGGCGTAGCCATACTGTATAAAAAAACTAAATACAATCAAAATCCTAAGAAATTAGAACTAGGCTTCTTATCTAAGAAATTTAATGACAATGAAATTAAATCGTATAATAAAAAGCTAATCAATTACGGCATAGACAATACGCAGTTAATCGTAATTCAAGATACTACTGACCTTAAAAGCGATATTCTAAACGAAATTAAATACAATAAATCAGTTTTAAGTGAAAAAGATGTAGCTATCTTGAAACTGCAGAAAGAGATTTCGTTAAGTAAATATGATAACAAAGCCTTATTAGCTGAAATTAAAGTGTTGTTTCCAGAAGTTCAGAACATTTCCATTTCTAACCATACTTTTAATGAAAATACAGACAGCACGAGTACTGTACCTGTTTTAATTTATAGCAGCGATACACCATTAAAAGACACATATAAAGAAAAGATGGCATTGTGGCTACAAAAGCGATTGGTTAAAGAAGAAGTCGAAGTGTATAGACAGCCTGTCAAGCCTGTCAAAAAAATAAAAGAAAAAGGCGTTATCAAAAAATAGCCATACTTCTGTACTATACGAATTACAAATCATCTTCTTCTGGAAGGTGATTTTTTTTTTGTTAAAAGCTATAGCTGTAGTGCGAATATTTTGTAATTTTAAGGTAAATCATTGATTATGAAAAATATTATCACCATAACCGCCCTTGTTTTAATAACGCTGGTAAGTTGTAACTCTACTAAAAACACAATTAACTCTAAAGACAATACAGCAGTAAGTCAAAGCGATACTGTGCGTATTGCTAATGATGATCTAGAATATGAAGTGATTATCATTGACCCTGGTTTTAACACTTGGTTAGTATCTCGAGCCTTTCCTAGAAATTATCATTCTCAAAATTATTTAGAAAATAAAAATCGCATTTGGATCAGCGAATGGAATAATCGTGCACGCCAACCTTTCAGATATAATCCCAACCTATATGAAATGGTGATCGCATATGATCCAAATATCGATTACGGATATGAAGTCAATTATTTAATTTATAATTATTTGGTTTATTTTCAAAATACCTACAAACAAAAACTTTTTGGTTATGTTCCTGCGAGATAATCTTACTATATTTGTAATCATTATAAATAAAGATGAGGAAATTAAAAGAGCGTTGGGGAATAACATCTAATATTCAACTAACAGTAATATTTATAGTTTTTGCAATTACGGGTTCGGCTTCTGCTTGGTTATCAAAGCCTGTTTGCATGTGGATGGGAATCACTGAAGCAGATTTAGGATTTTGGTTTACTCCAGTTCGGCTGCTGTTAATCTTCCCTATTTATCAAGTTTTATTAGTACTTATAGGGTTTCTTTTTGGCCAATTTAAATTTTTCTGGGCATTCGAAAAAAAGATGCTGAAAGGGCTCGGTTTAGGATTTTTATTCAAAAAATAAATTACAATTTTTTAAAAACGTAGGTATAAATCCATGTTAACGTAAATGTGGGAACCACATCTGTAAACGGAAAAATTTCTTCGAGAAAAGTAATAACGCCTCCCACCTTTCCTATTGTCCCTTTATACATTCTGGTCATGAGATATCCAGCAATTGGTGCCCAAACCACGTCCGAAAATTCGCCAATCATCGGTATCGTAAAAGACAACATACCTATGGCATCAAATAGGATCCCTAATAATAAATTGCGGGTCTTGATATTCTTATCGATTGTTACTGGAGTTCTTTCCATTGTAAAATAAATGACAGTTAAAAATAAGATTATTATTCCTTTAATTTATCCTGAAAATACTTTTTAAGTTTATCAATCTTTGGCGTGATTATAAATGAACAATAACCTTGCGTTTTATTTTCATTGTAATAATTAGTATGGTAATCTTCGGCTTCGTAAAAAGTCGTTGCTTCTGACAGTTTAGTGACTATTTTTTTATCAAAAACAGCTTCGTTCGCAAGCAGTTCCATATAATCCTGAGCAATTTCCTTTTGCGCCTCATTATGATAAAATATTTCACTTCTGTATTGTGTACCCACATCATTTCCTTGACGATTTAGTGTTGTGGGATCATGGGTAGCAAAGAATACTTCTAAGAGTTCTCCAAAAGAAATTACTGTAGGATTAAAGGTAATTTGAATGGCTTCCGCATGTCCAGTGTCTCCATTACATATCTCCTTATAAGTAGGATTAAGCGTTTGACCGCCAATGTATCCTGACTTGACGCTTTGTACTCCTTTTAGTTCTAAAAAAACCGCTTCTGTACACCAAAAACAACCTCCAGCTAATGTGGCAACTTCTATATTAGGATTTGAAATCATGAATTCTATTTTAAATTTAAATCAGTTTAGGGAAAATTATTTTCGAAAAAATCAATTCCCTACCATTATTCCAAATTTAGTATTTAATACGAATTTGCTCATTGGTATTAACTAAACTTTATTATTTGTTAGCTTAAAAAATTTAAATAATCATTAAAATCTTTGTTTCTTTGTCAAAACTCGTTACAATGATACACGCAAAAAATTTACATAAATACTACGATCAACTTCATGTTTTAAAAGGTGTTAATTTACATATACAAAAAGGGGAAATCGTGTCTATAGTGGGGGCTTCTGGTGCCGGGAAAACGACACTTTTACAAATCTTAGGTACACTTGACAAACCCACCGTTGAAAACCAAATAGAACTTCGCATTAATGACGAAGATATTTTAAAGATGAACGATAAAACTTTATCTAAATTTAGAAATTTAAATTTGGGCTTCATCTTTCAGTTTCACCAATTATTGCCTGAATTTACCGCCTTGGAAAATGTGTGCATACCTGCTTTTATCGCTAATAAATCTAAAAAAGAAACCGAGTTAGAAGCTGAAAAACTTTTAAACTATCTAGGCCTTTCTCATAGAATGCATCATAAACCGAATGAATTATCTGGTGGAGAACAACAGCGTGTTGCCGTGGCCAGAGCTTTAATTAACAAACCTGCTATCATATTTGCTGATGAACCTTCTGGAAATTTAGATACCAGCTCAGCCGAAAACCTACATCAATTATTCTTTAAATTAAGAGATGAATTAGGCCAAACATTTGTCATTGTAACGCACAACGAAGAATTAGCAAATATGGCAGATCGAAAATTAATAATGGTGGATGGATTAATTAGTAATTAAAAATAGAGGCACAGTAGTTAAAACTGCTTTAAACGAGTAAAAAAAGCATGAATCAATCAGAACTGAAAGATTTTTTAAACGAAAAAGTAATTCAATACAACACAACTGATTTTATTGACAGCGATCCTGTTCAAATCCCGCATTTGTTTTCCCAAAAAGAAGATGTTGAAATTGCCGGTTTTCTTAGTGCCACCATTGCCTGGGGAAACCGCACTATGATTATCAAAAATTCCCATCGCATGATGGAATTGATGGGGAATACCCCTTATGATTTTGTCATGTCCCATACAGCATCTGATTTAGAGCGTTTGCAAACTTTTGTGCATCGCACTTTTAACGGAGTCGATTTTACTCATTTTATCCAAAGCTTGCAGAATATCTATCAGCATCATGGTGGTTTAGAGTCGGTTTTTTCTAAAAACATACAGACCCTTTCGATGCAAGAAAGTATTTCAGAATTTAAAAAAATATTTTTTGAAATCCCCCATCAAAGCAGAACCCAAAAACACATTTCGGATCCTATGAATGGTTCGGCGGCAAAGCGAATCAATATGTACCTCAGATGGATGTGCCGTCAAGACAATAAAGGGGTTGACCTAGGTATATGGAAAAATATACCGCCTTCGATGCTTTCTTGCCCATTAGATGTTCATTCAGGAAATGTAGCGCGTAAACTGGGTTTGCTTTCGCGCAAGCAAAATGACGGAAAAGCACTAAATGAACTGGACTTAAAACTTCGAGAATTAGACCCTATTGATCCTGTAAAATATGATTTTGCACTATTTGGTTTAGGTGTATTTGAACGATTTTAAATGGAATTATTAAGGCAATCTTCTTACCTTATTATTATTTATTGTCACAACTAAATTCTCCTACTAGTCTGCTCCAATTGTATTTTGGTGAAAAAAAATTTAATTGCAATACAATTTGGACAAATAATTGTAGTTATCATCTTCAATTAGCTTAACATATTTGTACACTTAATAGAAACTAACTAGCCCTATTTTACGTATCTATAATAGAAGTAGCTTGTCCTATCAGTACTAATTCTATAATTGAAAGTTAAAGCAATTTACTATCAGTTACTTAGAAATAAACCGCAAAAAAATCAGGATGTTTAAAAGCTATTTCTTATCTTAGAAACAAATTAAGTCCCAAACTATCAATAATTTTAAACGTACTGCCCATGAGCGAAATGAAAAATATAGTTTTAGCAGAAGACAACTCTCTTCTCTCGCTATTACTTAAGCTCAGATTAGAAAAAGAAGGTTATAAACTGCTAATAGCTGAAGACGGTAAAAAAGCCGTTGAGTTAATAGAACAGCATCAACCTGAATTAATTTTGACCGATATAATGATGCCCTTTATAAGTGGGCTTGAATTAATAAGTCATGTAAGAAATAAACTAAATTCAAAAACTCCCATCATTGTATTTTCATCAGCTGGACAAGAAGAAATAGTATTAAAAGCATTCAATTTAGGAGCAACTGATTTCATGAGTAAACCTATTAGCCCAAATGAATTAGTTACTCGCATAAAAAGAATGTTGAAATAAAATTATAACTTCGCTGTTGAAAAGCAACAATATGAATGCATACCATTCCTTTCTTGACTATTTGGAAGAAACTCCAACCATTATTCAAGTGGTATGGTTTTCTAGCGTCTTATTTTTGCTTTTAATTCTTGTGCTTGTTTTATATCTTAAATATTTAAGAAGTCATTTGAGACAAAATGAAAGAATTGAAAGTGTTTACAATAAAAAATTTGAATCAGATTTAATTACTTACCTCTACAGTGGCAATGAAGATGAGGAAATTACAGCCGAACAATTACTTATTATAAATCGCCTGAAGAAAAGCACAGCGGATCCTTTTAAAAGAAAGGTACTCATCTCAACTTTACTAAAATTGAGAAATGAGATTTCGGGTGAGATGGCCCTTTCGATACAAAATCTTTACATTCAAACGGGACTTTTAAATTATGCCATCGCAAAACTTAAAAGTAAAAATTGGGAGTTAATTGCCAAAGGTATCAACGAGCTAACTCAGTTTCACATAAAAGAAGTTCATGATGAAATAATTCACTTTATCAACCATCCAAAAAATGAAGTTCGCAAAGAAGTGCAGTTGTATTCCGTTAATTTATTTAATTTTAAAGGATTAAGTTTTTTAAATATTATCGAAACAAAGCTATCAGAGTGGGATCAAATACAACTGTTAGAAGTACTTCAAAAGTTTGGTGAACAGCAAACATTTGATGTAAAACCTTGGTTACAATCCTCTAATGATTCCGTCATCTCTTTTGCATTGAAGCTCACGGAGATTTACAATCAGTTTGATGCCATTGAGGAGCTTATTGCATTATTGAATTATCCAGATGAGAAGATTAGAATTGAAGCTATCCAGGTGTTAAACTACTTTACCATTGTTGAAGCCAAAAGTATTTTGAAAGACAATTTCCACTCGGTAAGAGAAATTGAACAAATCGCTGTATTTAAAATGATGGAAAATGTGTATGAATTAGAAGACGAAGATTTTATACTTGAGAATATAGTCCATCCTAATTTCGAAATCAAATTAAGGGCATTAAAAATATTAAAAGACATCAATATTGAAAATTTCAATATTAATAAACAAATAGTAACCAATACTGAATTCCATAAAATTGTCAATTTTATAGAAACTAATTAAATACAATATGGATACAGTAGACATTATTCTCTTAATTCGGTATTTATTTTTCGCTTATGCTATTACCACCATCAGTACCTATCTGATTTTGGCGGTGATTTCGGTGGTGGAGACTATTGAATATATGAAGAGAAATAGTTTTGTCAATTACAAAGAAATTTTATCTTCAACAGTATCGCCATCAATTTCAATTATTGCTCCAGCGTATAATGAGAGTCTTAACATTATTGAGAATGTACGCTCTTTGCTTTCTAGCCATTATGCAAATTATGATGTAATCATTGTGAATGACGGTAGTAAAGATGATAGTTTAGAAAAACTGATAAAAGCATATGACTTAGTAAAAATTGATTATTTAATCAATCAACAAATCCCAACAAAACCGCTTAGAGGAGGAATCTTCAAATCAACAAATCCTGCCTTTGAGAAATTAATAGTTGTTGATAAAGAAAATGGAGGAAAAGCCGATGCTTTAAATACAGGGCTTAACATTAGTAACAATCGCTATGTTGCCTGCATCGATGTAGATTGTTTACTGCTCGAAGACGCACTTCAAAAAATGATTAAACCCTTTTTAGAAACTACAGATACTAACGTAATTGCAGCAGGTGGAGTGATTCGAATTGCTAATTCCTGCATTATCAGAGACGGGAAATTGATCGATGTTAACTTCCCTAAAAAGATGTTAGAGCAAGGGCAGATACTAGAATATATAAGAGCCTTTTTACTAGGAAGAATGGCTTGGAGCAGGTTAAATGGCTTACTGGTAATATCAGGCGCTTTTGGTTTATTTGATAAAAAAATTGCGATTGATGTAGGTGGATATGACACACATACAGTAGGTGAAGACATGGAAATCATCGTGAGGATGCGCAGGTACATGGAAGAAAAAAAATTAAGATATAAAGTAGCTTACATCCCAGACCCATTATGCTGGACTGAAGCTCCCGATAATTACAAGATTTTTATCTCACAAAGAAACCGTTGGACTAGAGGAACAATAGAGACCTTAAAAATGCATCGCAAAATCGCATTTAATCCTAATTACAGCTCCATGGGGCTTCTTAGTTATCCGTACTGGCTAATTTTTGAAAGGTTGGCGCCATTAATCGAAGTTTTTGGCTTGGTCTATTTTGGAATTTTAGTCTATTTTGGAGAGGTACGATGGGACTATACATTAGGTTTTATAACTTTAGCGTATCTATTTACTGTCTTTTTTTCTATTATTGCCATTATTTCAGAGGAACTTACTTACCATCAATATAAAAAGAAAGGAATCGGTTTTCAATTACTCATGATTGCCTTTTTAGAGCCATTTGTGGTACATCCATTTATCATCTACTCAGCGGTTAGAGGAAATATCGATTATTATTTCAACAAAAAGAAAAAATGGGGCGAAATGACCCGCAAAGGAATGAGCAGTACCCAATAAACAATTTGCATACACTATGGACAATACAGAGCAAAAAAAGAATGCCTTTACTTTTAAAAACGGATTTAGATACCTCTATTTAACGCTTTCATTAGTAGTCACTTTCTGGTTGATTACCTTATTTGAAATTTATTCAAAAACCACTAATGGCATTCAGATTCAAGATGTAGCCACCACCCTATCATATAAATTACTAAATGATTTCTGGACAGGATTAATTATCGGTTTACTCTTTTTACCGCTTTACCTAGCCTTTGTGTTTATTAAGAAACCTTTGGACGAATTAATTATAAAAATCATTTTTTGCTTAATTGTCATAGGCCAGTTTGCTTTAGTCAAATACAACATCACAACACTTATTAATTTAGGTGCTGATATTCTAGGGTATTCGATGGATGACATGTATACGACCGTTACCGCATCAGAGTCCTTATCTTATTTGTATTTCTTGCCTTTTATTCTTTTTCCTATGCTCTATTTAGGAATAAACAGTGCCTTTGTAAAATTCACTACTGAAAAAGGAATTTACATGACTGCTGGAGTTTTGGTTATTGTATTAGGAGGTTTAAAGTTGTTATTGCCACAAGTATCGGATTCAAATTATCAGAACAAAATGTATTTTTTTACAACGGATATCATTCGAGTTCAAAATGACAAAAGTTTAACGGACGTTGACAATTTATTTTACAAGAAAGAGTACCCTCTAGTCCAACCATTTAAATCTACTAAAGATGTCTTAGCACCTTTTTTTGAAATTCACGAGGAAAAACCGAATATCGTAATGATTATTGTGGAAGGTTTAGGAAGTGAATTTATAGGAAAAAATAGTTACCGTGGTTTCACGCCCTTCTTAGATTCCATGATTCCAAAATCCCTATACTGGGAAAATTTTGTTAGTAATGCAGGTAGAACTTTTGGAGTTGTTCCGTCATTATTAGGGTCTTTGCCTTATGGCGAAAAAGGTTTTTTAGAACTGAATCCGTTGCCTTCTCATACTTCATTAATTAGTATTTTAAAAGCCAACCAATACACTACCTCGTATTACAGTGGAGACGAATCTAGCTTTGACAGAAAAATAAACTTCCTAGAATACAACGGTATTGACAATGTTATAGACGTAAATAAATTTGGGTCTGGTTTTACCAAAACTAAGGAAAATTCAGGCGGCTTTTCTTGGGGTTATCCTGATGCTGAAATATTTAAAAAAACTTTATCTGTTTTAAGTGATAAAAAAGAGCCTAGGTTAGACATCATTATGACCTTAACTAATCATGAACCTTTTGATTTCCCTAATAAAAGTGTTTATCTAAAAAAGGTCGACAGTATCGCAAATGCGAACCCAAATTTGAGCATCAGCAAAAGCGAAATAAAAGCCTATAAGGATATTTTTGCCTGTTTGTTGTATACTGATAATTCGATTAAAAACTTTATGCAGTCTTATGCTAAAAGACCCGATTATAAGAACACGATATTTGTAATTACAGGGGATCACCGATTGATACCCGTAACTCAAAAAGACAAATTATGTAGGTTTCACGTGCCTTTGTACATCTACAGTCCTATGCTTAAAAAACCTACCACCTTCAAATCAGTGTCTTCTCACTGGGATGTTGCACCTAGTTTAATTTCGTTTTTGATGAATAATTACAAATTAAACAAAATGGACAAAACAACATGGATGGGACAAGGTCTAGATACTGCAAAACAGTTTAGAAACATCCATAAAATTCCGCTAATGCGTTACAAAGGAAGCATTAATGATTTTATTTATAAAGATTATTTATACTCTGATGGGGAACTGTATAAGATTAATGAAAATTTTGGTATTCAAAAAATTACTGACGCTGCTATGTTACAAACAATAGGTGATTCTTTGAAGGAAGCCAAGAAATTAAATGCATACTTGACAAAAAAGAATAAGATAATCTCTAATGCTTTAAACGTTTATACTCAGCCAGCTTTTGAATTCACTGCAGCAGAGATGGCTACTATTAAGAAATTAACCAAAGGGTTAACTTATGATGACATCTTCTTTCGAGCCAGAGATTTAGCTTTTAATAAAGAGCATCAAAAAGCCCGATTGTTGTGTAATTATATCCTAAACGAACTACCTAATTATGCGGATGTACGAACCTTAAAAGGCCGAACACTAGCCTGGGATGGTGACTATAAAAAAGCCGAAACTGAACTACTAAATGTGGTTAAAAGAACACCTTATTATGAGGATAGTTACTTAGCTTTAATGGATATTTACTGGTGGTCAGATCAAAATGACAAAGCCTTGAAAATAGCAAAGCTAGCTGCTAAAAATGAGGTTAAAAACCCTGAATTGAGTGTCAAATTAGCGCAGGCCTACAAGCGAATGAATGCGATTCCTAAAGCAGAGAAAATCATGGACAGCATCATTAGAAAATACCCGAAGAATAGTGAATACCCTAAAATCAAAAAAACCCTGAAAGAATGATCTCAAAAATAGCCAACAAACTGACTTTTATACTATTATTTTGTGCAGCTGTACAAATGCAGGCCCAAGAAAATAAGTACAATGGAAATCCAGATACCTCTTTTGAAACAGCACGCAAACTAGCTTTTAATGAGCAAAGAGCGCAGGCTCAAGATACTTTAAGAAATATTCTTACTAAATATCCAGATTATCATGATATTCGTACTTTTTTGGCGACAACGTACTCTTGGGATGGCGACTATAAGAAAGCGCGAAAAGAGTTTGCTTACGTTTTAGATAAAGATCCTAAGAACAAGCCAACTTGGATTGCAGCGATAAAAAACGAAAATTGGAGTGAGGCTCCTTTTACGGCTTTAGAAATGGCAAAAAAAGCGTTGAAAATTTTTCCAGCAGACCCTGAACTGGCTTATTTAAAAGCAACTGCAGAACAAAGTACTAACAATCCCATCGAGGCTTTAAATACAATTGACGCAATATTAGAGAAAAACCCCTACGATGAAAATGCCTTAAGCTTTAAAAGTAGTTTAGGACAAACACTTCGTAAAAATACCATTGGTGTTACCGCGGCAGTCGACTTATATTCGGAAGTGTTTGATCCGATGCAGTATTATACTTTGAATTACACCCGTCAAACGAAATACGGTAGCATTATCACCAAATTCAATTTTAATAGACGTTTTAATGAAAACGGAACTCAAATCGAGTTTGATTTATATCCAAAAATAACAGAAGGACTCTATGCTTATTTGAATTTTGGATTTGCCAATACCTTTTTGTTTCCCGATTTAAGATACGGTGCAGAGTTGTACAAAACTTTACCGCATAGTTTTGAAGCTTCCATAGGTTTTAGATCTTTGCAGTACAGCACTACTACTAATATCTATACGGGTTCTATAGGTTGGTATACCGGGAACAGCTATTTATCCTTTCGTCCCTACTTTACTACTGGTGACAATGGAACCAGCACTTCGGGAACTTTTACCTATCGAAAATATAGAAGCGATGCAGATAATTATTTTGGTGTCGCTTTTGGGATGGGATTTTCACCAGAAATCAATCAGTTTAACTTTGGTGCAAATGAAAATACCATTGTGGATCTAAAATCTCAAAAATTGAATTTAGGTTATTATTTTACCTCTGCCAATAAAAAAAATGCATGGGGAGCTCAGTTTGGAGTTACGCATCAGGAAATCACTTTTGATCAAGGTAATTATTTCTGGATTTATAATATCGCACTATCTTGGGATATTCGTTTTAAATAAATATTTGTTGGGTAAAAACACATCCTATTTGCAGAGAAGGTAATGAGAATAAATGCGATTAGCATCTTTAGCTGCAAAAAGCGTATCTTTGCACAAAATTTAAGCAAATGAGTACTTTCGAACAATTCAATCTCCCTAAATCTGTAACTAAAGCAATAGATGATTTAGGATTCACATCTCCAACTCCCATTCAGGAAAAAACTTTTTCTGTAATTATGTCGGGAAGGGATATGATGGGAATTGCTCAAACCGGTACTGGTAAAACATTTGCCTATTTACTACCATTATTAAAGCTATATAAATTTACTCCTGGACATACTCCTAAAATAGTGATACTGGTTCCTACACGTGAACTAGTGGTTCAGGTTGTAGAAGAGGTAGAGAAATTGACAAAATACATGTCAGTGCGAACTATTGGAATTTTTGGAGGAGTAAACATCAACACTCAAAAAACAGCTGTTTATACTGGTTGTGATATTCTAGTGGGAACGCCGGGTAGAATTATGGATTTAACATTAGATAATGTGATTCGTTTTGAAGAAATGCAAAAACTGGTTATCGATGAGTTTGACGAAATGTTGAACTTAGGGTTTCGTACGCAGTTGACTGCTATTTTGGCTATGATGCCAAAAAAACGCCAAAACATCCTTTTCTCAGCTACAATGACGGATGAAGTAGATGCTATTTTGAACGATTATTTTGACTACCCTGAAGAAGTTACACTTTCTGCTTCTGGAACTCCATTAGAGAATATCAAGCAAATCACTTATCAAGTTCCGAACTTTAATACGAAAGTTAATCTTTTAAAATACTTATTAGAGAACAATGAAGACATGAGTCGTGTTCTTGTATTTGTCAATAATAAAAAGATTTCTGACATGCTTCATGACAGAATTGAGGAAGATTTTGATGGTCAGTTTGGAGTGATTCACTCTAATAAATCTCAAAATTACCGTTTGACTACCATGGCTTCTTTCCAAGAAGGAAACTTACGTGGTTTGATTACCACAGATATTATGGCAAGGGGTTTAGATATTTCAAACATTACCCATGTTGTCAACTTTGAAATGCCCGAAATGCCGGAGCTATACATGCACCGTATTGGTAGAACAGGACGTGCAGATGCTACGGGAACAGCTATAAGTCTTATTGCTCCGCGTGAAGAAGAGTATAAGGTAGAAGTGGAAGTTTTAATGAATATGGAATTAGCCATTGAGCCTTTTCCAGAAACGGTAGAAGTTTCGTCTAAATTAATTGAACCTGAAAAAGACAGGCAACCTATTAAGTTTATGATGAAAAAAGTTAAACTTGAGGGTGATGGTGCTTTTCAAGAGAAAAGTAAAAAGAATAAAAAAGTCAACTTGGGAGGACCTGGTGTTACCAAGAAAAAGACGCATGGTTCTGTCAATAGAAACATGTTAAAAACCAGAGATAAGAAAAGAAAAGACAAGAAGAAATAGACAAGAAGAAATAAAATAAAAAAAAGCCTTAAAAGTGAAATTCATTTTTAAGGCTTTTTTCTTGAAGAGCGTGCTACTACTGCGGCGTAAACACCAAACAAACTGGAGCACATAGTTCCACTCTTTTTCCAGTATCCGTTAACGAACCTGTAACTAAATCTCTTTTAAAAATTACGATGTTGTTAGTATACTGATGTGCAACTAATAAATAATTCCCTGAAGGATCGATTACAAAGTTACGAGGCCCTTTACCCAAGGTACTTACTTCTCCTTTAGACTTTAACTTGCCATTTTTAGAAATTTCAAAGATAGAAAGGGTATTTGCCTCTCCTCTATTCGAAGCATATAAAAATTTTCCGTCAGGAGAAATATGAATATCGGCTGAACTAAAAGTACCTGTAAATCCTTTGGCCAAGATTGTTGTTTCCTGTATTTTTTTAAGCTTTCCTTCATCATAGCGAAAAACAGTTAAGCTACCATCCAATTCTTGTACTACGTACACATATTTCCCGTCATTACTAAACGTGAGATGTCTCGGTCCGCTACCTGCCTTCACTGAAATACTATCGGTTGCTTTTAAAACCTCATCAGTTGAGTCAGGCGAATAGGCATAAATATATATCTGATCATTCCCTAGATCATTAGACAGTACGTACTTCTTATCTGGTGAAAAATGCACCATATGAACATGAGGCGCTTCTTGTCTTTTAGTATTAGGTCCTTTCCCATAATGCTGAATAACCTGCTTTGCTTCAGCGATACTACCATCATTATTTTTACCAAAAACCGCTATGTTTCCTCCAGAATAATTTGCTACAATGACATTTTTATCATCATTTATAATATAGCAAGGATCAGCACCCATGGCTTTTTGAGAATTTAATTGCTCCACATTACCACTAGCAGCTTCATATTTAAAAGAGCTTACCTGACTGTCAGCACCAAATTCACTAACAGCGTAGATAAAGTTATTGTCAGCTGAAACAGTTAAATAACTAGGATTGACCACATTTTCGGAAGTGTTTTTAAAACTAAAATCCCCAGTATTAGAATCAAAGTTATAAACGTAAATTCCTTTACTCTCACATTTAGTAGTGTACGTTCCTACCAGTAAGTTGTGTTTACTATCTTGTGCTTGCACGCTCGAAAAGATTAAAATTAAAAAAAGGTTGAAATACTTATTTTTCATGAGTAAAAATTTTATTGAAAAGCTAAAATACGTAATAATCTTGTATTGAATAGTATTTATTAAGTAGATCGAAAAATTCTACGAACATCAATCAAAACTGTTTACAAATTTGTATTTTTGAGACCAATTTCAATGAAATGCATTGAAAACAACATCAGCATCGTAAACCAGTCTTTGAATGCAATTTAAAAATCCCGAAATTTTATACTTTCTATTCTTACTGATCGTACCTATTTTGGTTCATTTATTTCAATTGCGTCGTTTTAAAAAAGAATATTTTACCAATGTTCGCTTCCTTAAGGAAATTTCGATACAAACCCGTAAAAGCGCTAGTATAAAAAAGTGGCTACTTCTGGCATGTCGTTTACTATTGTTGACCTGCATTATAATAGCTTTTGCCCAACCTTATTTTTTAGCCGAAGATTCAAAAAATGTCAAAAATGAATTGTACATCATACTGGACAATTCGTTTAGTATGCAAGCCAAAGGCAAGAAAGGAGAACTGCTCAAACGTGCCGTTCAAGATATACTGGAAAACACACCCGAAGGTACTCCATTTACCTTACTCACAAATGACGCAGTTTATTGGAATACAGACAGCAAAGAGATTAAAAACGCGTTGTTAAATTTAAATTACAGTTCGCTTCCCTTTCAATTAGACACTCAAATTGCCAAAATAAGAGCACACAAATCTGCTTTTAATAAAGATATTGTGATTGTATCGGATGCTTTAGGGCTAGAACAAAACCAATTGAAGTCTATTGATAAAAAGGACCAACTCTTTTTTATAGTTCCCAAAGCAGAACAAAAAAACAACATTGCGGTAGACAGCGTGTATATCAAAAACAGTCTTGAAAATTTTTATGAAATAGATGTCGTATTAAGTAGGCATGGTAGCAATTCAAACGCCATACCGATTGCCGTTTACAATGAAAGTAAACTTATAGCAAAAACCATTGTCAATTTTGAAAGCAACAAAAAAACCGCTGCTTTTACAATTCCTAAAAAAGAATTCCACGGTTATGTAAGCATCACCGATAATGATTTGCCCTACGATAATCAGTATTATTTTACCATTTCAAAAAATAAGAAGCCTAAAGTACTGAGCATTGGGGCAATTGCAAAAAGTGATTTTTTAAGTCGCATCTATACGCCTACTGAATTTGATTTTCATACTGTACCTCTGACGTCGTTAGATTACAACCGCATAGATAGCCAAGATGTTATTGTTGTCAACGAACTCGAAATCATTCCTCAAGCCTTACAAACTACATTAAAGTCTTTTGTTTCGAATGGCGGTAATCTGATTTTTATACCGTCAACACTTACATCTATTGAAAATGCCAATCCTTTTTTAAAGCAATTTGGTTCCCTCCAATTCCAACAGAAGGATGATTTCGAAAAATTACTGACTGAAATTCATTTCAACCATCCGCTATTTAATGCCGTCTTTGAAAGTAAGGTTAAAAACTTTCAGTACCCCATTACTAAAAGCTCGTTTGTCATGACTAAGTCAGCAGCAGTAGCTTTAGAGAACGAGGATCAAACGGCTTTTTTAAGTTCGTTGCCACATCCGCTATCTACAGTTTATGTATTCTCGGCAGCGCTAAATACAGTAAATTCTAATTTTCAACAGTCGCCTTTAATTGTTCCTACCTTTTATAATATGGCGATGAACAGTCAAAATGCGGCCGTAACAGCATTATCAATTGGTAATCCGAATCCGTTTATCGTGGCAGCAACCCTTTCAAAAGATGCAGTATTAGAAGTAAAAAACAACAAAGAACAATTTATACCCATACAGCAAGTTGTAAATAATAAAGTAAAAATGGTTTTCAACGATTATCCAGAGCAGGCCGGCAACTTTGAAATTTACAATCAGAATAAAAAAGTCGAAAACATCAGCTTTAATTATAAAAGAACTGAAAGTGCCCAAGGAAGTGCTAATGAAAAACTATTAGCTGACTATACTGTTGTTGATTCAATTTCGACTGTATTTGACACACTGCAAAGCAGTAGAACAGACAATCAAATGTGGAAATGGTTTGCTATCTTTGCACTACTCTTTCTAGTTACTGAAACGGCCATTATACGATTCATGAAATAAGTGAATTAAATAGAAAAATAAGCATACAAAAAAACACACCTATGAGACTAATCATCAGAGAAGCAAAAATTATCGATTCTAAAAGTTCTTTTCATAACAAGACTGTAGATATTTTAATTGAAAATGGTGTTATAAAAAAGATAGGAACGGCAATTCCAAATAATGACAAGCTTGATGAAGTGAAACTAGATAATTTACACCTTTCACAAGGTTGGTTTGACAGCAGTGTTTCACTAGGCGAACCCGGTTTTGAAGACAGAGAAACGATTAGTAATGGATTAAATGTAGCAGCTAAAAGCGGTTTTACAAGTATTGCTTTGCAACCCAATTCTTTTCCCGTTATTGACAATCAATCACAGGTGTTATTCGTTAAAAACAAAGCGCTTCAACATGCTACAGACCTTTATCCTATAGGTGCATTGACTAAAGAAAGCCAAGGAAAAGACATGGCAGAGTTGTATGATATGAAAAATGTAGGAGCAGTAGCCTTTGGGGACTACAATAAAAGCCAAGACAATGCCAACTTGTTGAAAATTGCTTTACAGTACGTTCAAGATTTTGACGGACTTGTAATTGCCTATCCGCAAGATGAAAAAATAAAAGGAAACGGTGTTGCTAATGAAGGAATCGTTTCTACAAGATTAGGTTTAAAAGGGATTCCCAATCTAGCCGAAGAATTGCAAATAGCCCGCAACTTATTTCTATTAGAATATACAGGGGGAAAATTACATATCCCTACGGTCTCTACTGAAAAATCAGTACAACTGATCAAAGATGCCAAAGAAAAAGGGCTTCAAGTAAGTTGTAGCGTTACAGTGCACCACCTAGTGTACACCGATGAGAAACTGGAAAATTTTGATACCAGATCAAAAGTAACTCCGCCGCTTCGAACAGACCGAGATCGCAAAGCGTTGTTAGAAGGCATTCACAATGGGACAATAGACATGATTACATCAGACCATAATCCTATTGATATTGAACATAAAAAGATGGAATTTGATATGGCTAAAAATGGAACTATTGGTTTAGAAAGTGCATTTGGCGCTTTGATGACCGTGTTGCCTTTAGAAACCGTAATAGATAAATTAACTGCTGGTAAAACCACTTTTGGCATTCCAAACACGCCTATAGAAGAAGGTGCAGTTGCCTGTCTAAGCTTATTTAATCCTGAAGGAAAAAGCACTTTCACTAAAGCTTCTATTCTATCAAAATCAAAAAATTCTGTTTTCTTAGGAATGAAGATGAAAGGCAAAACTTATGGTATAATCAATAAAGGACAATTAATACTCGCATAACATTATGAACAATACGATCGAAAAGGGAAAAACAGCAGCAATTACAAGTTATATTTTAGGTATAGGCGTGTTTATTGCAATGTCTATGAATGCAGATGATAAAAATTCATTTGCCTCTTTTCATATAAGACAAGGTTTAGGATTAACCCTAACCTTCATTTCGCTAGGGCTTATTATTAGCAATTTTGACAGTTTAATGATCTCTGCTCCTATGTGGATCTTCATCTCTGTTTTATGGTCTTATGGCCTCTTTAGCGCGATCAAAGGAGAAACAAAACCTGTTCCTTTACTAGGAGCATTATATCAAAAATGGTTTATCAATATATCTTAATACAATGAATTTATCGCTTGAATTTCTCATTAGAGAACCAAAAATAATAAAAGAAAAAAATCCGCTTTTAATTTTACTTCACGGCTATGGCAGTAATGAAGAGGACTTATTTTCTTTTGCTTCTGAACTACCAGAAGAATACTATGTTATTTCAGCACGTGCTCCTTACAACATGCAGTACGGCAGTTATGCATGGTATGCCATCAACTTTGATGCTAATGAAAATAAGTTTTCGGATAACGAACAGGCAAAAGCCTCTAGAGATTTAATTCTAAAATTTATTGACGAATTAATCGCTACTTATCCTATTGATACTAATAATGTTATCCTAACTGGATTTAGTCAAGGTGCTATTTTAAGCTATGCTGTTGCCTTGTCTCATCCTGATAAAGTGCAAAAAGTAGTGGCTTTGAGTGGTTATGTGAACGAAGAGATTTTAGAGAATGGTTATGCCCATAATGATTTCTCAACGTTAAAAATATTTCACTCTCATGGAACTGTGGATCAAGTTATCCCTGTGGCTTGGGCTAGAAAAACAAGTCCGTTTTTAGCGCAATTAAACATCAATGCTACCTATAAAGAATACCCGATAGGACATGGAGTGTCTCCACAAAATTTCTATGATTTTAAAAACTGGTTATTGGAATAGTCCAATGATTTGAACAGTTTATTTCTATAAAAAAGTCCGCTCAAGAGCGGACTTTTTATTGACTATTGCTATTTTATTTTTTAGGATCTAAAATTAAAGCAATACGTTGTATACAGTCTTCATAATGGTATTTAGTCTCTGTATTAGTGGCTCTACTTTTGGCTATGCCTAATATCGTTTTTAACGTATTTAGTTCCCCTCTTACTAAAGCTCGCACATCAGACTGGCTTACATTATAGTAGCTTTCAGAGCGATTTGATTTCATTTCGTCCGTCATCAAGTACTCCATTCTTTCAATATAAGCACGTTGTAAGTTTCTACGGTAAATAGATACTGAAGATACCGCATTCGTTTCTTTCCAGATGCCTTTTCGCATATCGCGCAATAGATCCAATGCTTTGTAATTTGCTGTTCCTTGAATCTCAGCGTCCATCAATCGCCCAATGCGATCAAAACTCAAAATGCTATTCAAATGCCTTGCTTGTAAATTTCTAAAACGCTCTGTGTAGCCGGCAACATCCGTATTTTTTAAGGTCTTTATATTCACTAACCAGCTTGGTGAAGCAAAAGCATTTGCTTGCAACCATTCCATTGCTTCTTGTTGTTGGGCTTTAGGAACTACGGTATATACTGCTCCTTCTTGGTTTGGTTTTTTAAGGTTTTCATAAACCCCACCCACATTAGTTACCACATGTCCTACATAACGACTCCATACCGCTAACATTTCATCGTATAGCTCACTTAAATCATCATAATTGTTAGTCACATCACTAGTCCACTCTGATAAGTGTGCGGCCACATATTCTAAGTTTTTAAGTCCGTATGTACTCGCTTTCATTGAATTGTTTCCAATGTCTTCAGTTTGCGAACTTGGATCAAAACTACTGCTCTGTTTCCCAAATTTATAGATAGGATTTCCTGCTTTTTCTAAAATCCATTTGTCTAAAGTAGGCACCTCAGCTTCTGGCGAAACCGCATTTGGAATCACACGATAGCCCCAGTTGACAGCATAATGATCGTAAGGTCCCATCTGACGTATAAAACGAACGCCTTTGTCACCTGGTTGTGCAATATAATTAAAACGAGCGTAGTCCATTAAACTGGCTGCGATCCCGTTTTTTTGTGTAAAGTCACCATTTCTATAACTCTCTGTATCATAAGCACAACTAGCACCCATATTGTGTGGAAAACCCAGTGCATGTCCTACTTCATGTGCAATAACCATGCGCATCATGTCTCCCATTTCTTCATCGCTGGTATTCAATGTACGTGCAGATGGGTTAGCAGCACCCGTTTCTAATAAATAACGGTTGCGATACGAACGCAGGTGATTGTGGTACCAGATTACGTCACTCTCAATAATTTCGCCCGTTCTTGGATCAGAAACACTAGGTCCTACCGCATTACGAGTCGTACTTGCGACATAACGAATAACAGAATACCGAATGTCCTCAGGACTAAATTCGGGATCTTCTTCTTTAGTAGGAGGATCTTTGGCAATAATTGCATTTTTAAAACCAGCGGCTTCAAATGGTTTTTGCCATTCTTCAATTCCTAGTTTGATGTATTTACGCAATTTTTCAGGGGTAGCAGGATCGATATAATAAACGATTGGTTTAATCGGTTCTACTAGTTCGCCTTTGGCATAAGCCACAGGATCTTTGGGTTCTAATCGCCACCTGCGTATGTAGGTTTTATTATCTGATTTAAGTTCGTTACTTCCATAATCGTACTGACTCATTGTAAACCATCCCACTCGAGGATCGGCCAGACGAGGCTGCATCTTATCTTCGGGCAGTAAAATCATGGATTGGTTCATCTGGATACTGATGGTCTCTGTATCTGCTAGAACAGGAGGTTTTGATGCATTATACGTAAAGTCTTGAATCACTTCAATATTCATAGGAAAACTTTTCATTGTAGTAATAAAACTACGTGAATCATCCAGTCCTTTTACTTTATATTCTTCGCGCATAGCAGATGATAAACCACTAATCGACTTCACATCGCTGCCATAAAATTTAGTTACATCAATCACGGTATTCGCTGAGTCTTTGCTAAAAGCCACAATATCAAACGCAAACAAAGTAGGCTCATAATTGTTGTTTTTTACCGAAATACTGATCGGTAAACTGTCATTGGCTACAGCCTTGTACGATTTTAATTTGATAAGAATCTTATCCTGAAAACGCTGCCAAACGATTAATTGTTCGTTCGTTTCAGATCCCGCGTTCACATATCCTCCTCCTAAATTAGAAGGAAGCTTAGACAGTCTGCTCACTAAAAGCATGTCCTTGTCTAATAATGTATTGGGGATTTCAAAATAATATTTTTTATCCACCTTATGTACGGTAAACAAACCATCATCAGAGATAGCGTCTTTAGTAATAACCTTATTGTAATCCTTAATAACCGTTTCGGGTTTCTTTTCGGGAGCGGGTGGAACAGCAGTTTCTTTTTTATTTTTTGATTTTCGTTCTGTCTGCCATTTTTTTTGAGCAGAAAGTGTACTTGGCGCAAATAGCAAAGTCGCCATAGTGGTCAAAATGAATAGTTTCTTCATTTAGTGGTGGTTTAATGATTAATCTGCACCAAAAATAATTGGAAGCCCAGCTATAATCCTTTTTATGATTATATTTAACTAATAATTAACAATTGTAAAAGACTGTAATGCCTTCAAAAGAAGCGCGATATATCTGAAAAATATAATTACAATTGGTACTTAGACTAAAAAAAACAGCAATGTAAATCAGAGTAGCAAGTTTCAGATTTTCTACTACTCCATTACAGTCGATATTTGTACTATAAAAGTAAAGGCAATGAATGCACAACAGGCTATCAACTATAATCGTATTGCAACGGCAATAGCGTACATACAGCTTAATTTTAAAGACCAACCTAATCTGGATGAAGTGGCCGCCCAAGTTAATCTGAGTCCGTTTCATTTTCAGCGTTTGTTCACCGAGTGGGCTGGCACTAGTCCTAAGAAATTTTTACAATACATTAGTGTGGCTCATGCTAAGCAGTTACTGAAAGAAAACCAAGCGACACTTTTTGAAACAGCCTATCAAACGGGACTTTCTGGAACGAGCAGGCTGCACGACCTATTTGTCAACATTGAAGGCATGACGCCAGCCGAATACAAGAATGGCGGTAAAAACTTACTGATTAACTATCAGTTTTCCCCCAGTCCGTTTGGGAATATTCTTGTAGCCTCTACTACTAAAGGGATTTGTTATATGGCTTTCGCCGAAGAAGAAACAACCGCGCTAATTGATTTACACAATCAGTATCCCAATGCCCAGTTTCGTAATGGCGAAGATCAGTGGCAACGCAACGCAATGCAAATTTTTAGCCATCCCAAAGATCCATTACAAGAAATAAAATTGCATTTAAAAGGCACTGATTTCCAACTAAAGGTGTGGGAAACCCTACTCAAAATTCCGTTAGGACAGTTGTCAACATACGGAGCCGTTGCCCAACAAATAGCAAAACCAAATGCCTCTAGAGCGGTAGGGACAGCGATAGGAAAAAATCCAGTAGCCTTCTTAATCCCCTGTCACCGTGTCATTCAGGCCAGCGGAAACTTAGGAGGTTATATGTGGGGAAACACTAGAAAAACGGCCATTATAGGTTGGGAAGGTTCCCAATAATAATAATAATAATAGAAATAAGAATAAGAAAATAAATAATAATAATAATAATAATAATAATAATAATAATAAAAATCCCCCCATGACCATACAAAACAGCACCGCTGCAGATATTGACGAAATTTTCCGTTTGTATGCGATAGCCTCTGCCTACCAAAAATCCAAAAATGTAGTTGTTTGGCCCTCTTTCAAAAGAGAATTAGTCGCAACAGAACTGGCCGAAAACCGCCAATGGAAACTGATTATTGACAAGCAAATTGCCTGCGTGTGGGCGATTACTTTTAATGATGCCGAAATCTGGGAAGAACGGGATGCTGATGCCGCCATTTACATCCATAGAATCGCAACTAATCCTGATTTTAGAGGACATAATTTTGTAGCTATTATTGTAGACTGGGCCAAGCAGTACGCCAAGAGCATAAATAAAGAATACGTACGGCTCGACACCTTGGGAAACAATACAGGACTCATTGCTCATTATACCCGCGCGGGTTTTGATTTCTTAGGCATGTTTGATCTGAAATCCACGGCAGGTTTACCGCAGCACTATCAAGACACTAAAGGCTGTTGTTTGTTCCAAATTCAATTGCATAAAAAGTAGTGCGTGCCCCTGCGGGTCGGGCTTTACGTTGCAATCTCCCGTAAAAAAACGGGAGGATTTTCACTGCAATCCCTCACGCAAATCCCACTATGATAACACACAACCAAATTACCGATACCGATCTCCAATCCAAAATTAGGACACAAAAAATAACCTTTGCTGGCAACAGCAAATTAAAAATCTATGGAACACTCCATTGCAAATCAGGCAAACGATTGAAAAGAGAAAATCGCGTCTTTTTTTCGGATGAAGATCAAGCAATTCAAAACAATTTCCGACCTTGTGGTCATTGTATAAAAACCCAATACCAACAATGGATTTATTCAACACAGCACCAGAACAAGAAAACAATTTACTGCCCAAAGACGGCACCGTAAACTATTATGGCACCTTGATGACACAGGCAAAAGCCAACGAATACCTAGCGGAGCTACTAGAAAATATAGCCTGGCAAAACGATCAAGCCATCATTTTTGGGAAACTAATTATTACCAAACGTAAAGTAGCTTGGTACGGCGATAGTAATTTTAGTTATACCTACTCTAACACTACAAAACAAGCCTTGCCGTGGACACCCGCCTTACTGGAACTAAAAGCCCTAGCCGAAGAAGCGACAGGAGAAACCTACAACTCTTGCTTGCTCAATTTATATCATGATGGCAACGAAGGCATGGCCTGGCACAGTGATGCCGAAAAAGACCTAAAGAAAAATGGCGCGATTGCATCGCTAAGTTTTGGTGCCGAACGCAAGTTTGCTTTCAAACACAAAGAAACCAAAGAAACGGTTTCCAAAATACTACAAAACGGCAGCTTACTGGTGATGAAGGACCAAACTCAAACCCACTGGTTGCATCGCCTCCCTCCTACTAAATTGGTAAGCAAACCCAGAGTCAACCTTACTTTTAGGACAATCGTCGTTGGGCAATAATCTGATTTGTAAAATATCACCAAAAGTGGGTATTGGATTACTAATTTATAAATTGTTAATTTACAATTAAGCAAATAGCAGGACTATAAACTAGCTAATAAATTAGTAGCAATTGATGTTATTTGCTAGTTGTGCATAATGCAAAAAATCGTACTAACGATCAATATTTGAACAGTAAAAGCCAACGCACAAACAGCACATTTGGTTTTTTGCCGACACATAATCCAACGCTGAAAAAACCAAAAGAGCTGTTTCGTACCAACGCTCACTTAGATTTATCATTATGAGTAGACTTCAAACAATAGAAAACCAACTTAAAGCAATAAATGGAGCAGTATTTCAAGAACTCTGTGATAGCTATTTAACAATTAGAAATAAAAAATATTCTGGATTATCAAGAATTGGAAGTCAAACTGGAAAACAAAAAACTACAAGAGGCACTCCTGATTCGTTTTTTCTACTACCCAACGGAAATTATCTTTTTGTAGAAACCACAACCGATATAAGTACCAAAAACAAATTATCTAACGATATACTAGCCTGCTTTGATTTTAAAAAGACTAAAATACCAATAAACAAAGTAGAAGAAATAGTTATGTGTATCAATTGGAATATTGATCAAAAAGAAATATTAAAACTAAATAAATTAGTAAAAAGACATAATAATAATGTAATCATTAGCTTTGTTATGCTACAAGAATTAGCTATAGAACTTCACTTAAATCACAGAGATTTAGCACATAGCTATTTAGGCTTACCTCTAGATACAGGTCAGATAGTTTCAATTGAAAACTTTATTAAGGAATATGATAGAGCTTCAAAAGGAATTGCTACTCCTTTAAACAACACCTTTTTACATAGAGAAACAGAATTAAAACAGCTAAGTACTGCAATAGATAGTCACGACTTCATAATTCTTACAGGAGCACCAGGAGTTGGTAAGACAAAATTAGCGATTGAAACTATTAAAGAATATTTAGTGAATAATGATTCGTTCCAAGCATATTGTGTATCATATAAAAATCATACACTACTAGATGATTTGTATCAATATTTTGACGTAAACAAAGATTATTTACTTTTTGTTGATGATGCTAACAGAATTGACGCATTTGAACAAATAACAGGCTTTTTTAAAGCCTACAGAAAAGGTAAACTTAAAATAATAATAACGGTAAGAGATTATGCATTCCAAGAAATTGGGCGTAAATGTCAAGAGTTTTCAACTCAAAAAGTAGACTTGCTCAAGCTTACAGATGAACAAATTATTGATATAATAAAATCTGAGCCATTTGAAATTTTAAATTCAAATTATTATGATAAAATAGTAAGAATTTCTGAAGGTAATCCAAGATTAGCAATTATGATTTCTTTATACGCTAAAGAAGTTAATAACCTAGATGCTTTAAATGATGTTTCCGATTTATTTGAGAAGTATTTTTCAACATTCATAAAAGATGATGGTGAATTTGAAAATTCTTTAAACATTAGATGTCTTGGAATTATTTCATTCTTTTATACTATTCCATATAAAAATAAAGAAGTAACCGAATCAATTCTCGATAAATTTGAAATATCATACAATGATTTTATAGATACAATTGATAAGCTTGACAAGTTAGAATTAGCAGAAATTCAATTTGAACACGTAAAAGTTCCAGAACAAAATCTTGCTACATTTTTCTTTTACAAAGCATTTATAAAAGATGATTTACTCTCGTTTCAAATCCTTTTAAATAACTATTTTGAAAACTATCAAAATAGATTTACAGATAGTATAATCCCAGCTAATAATACGTTTGGTCCACAAAACGTAATGGTCAAGATAAAACCAAAATTAATTAATTATTGGAATCTGATTAAAGATGATGGAGAAGATACATTAGGTTTTCTAAAATCGTTTTGGTTTTACCTTCAAAACCAAACTTTAGAATTTGTATATGAGTATATAGAAACTTTACCAAGAATTGAAGAAAATAAATATGATACTACTTATGAAAACAATCAATTCACTTATGACAAGGATAATATTATAGAACTAGTCGGCAATTTCTTTCGCCTTAATAGTAATTATCTTAAAGACTCAATTGAATTATTATTTGAATATGTATCTCGACAACCCGAAAAACTACCTGAACTTATTCATAAAATAAGGGAATTACTAATCTTTGATAGAGATGATGAACGATTTAATTTTTATAGACAAAATACCCTTTTCGATATTTTAATAGAAGGCATAAATAAAGGAGATGAATTACTTTCAATATCATTTTTTGAACTTGCTAAAACTTTTCTTTCTCATTCATTCCAGCAATTCAAAGGAGGAAGAAATAACAGCTTTATTCATTACCAATACCCAATTCCAAATAATAAAATTATCCAAGAGTTTAGAATAAGAATATGGGATGTTTTAGGTAATAATTTTGTATCTCGTCCCGAAATATCTTTTAAACTACTTTGCAGTTATTCACGAGTTTATCCAGATGTCAATAAAGAAATAATGGAATTCGACATTCCGTTTATTTTAAACATTATTGATAAACACTTAAAAATTGAAAACTTTGAGCATTGTAAATATGTACAAAATCAGATAAGATGGTTTAAACGACACGACCTTGATTTAGAAGAGTTTACTAATTTGACGAATAGATTTGTCAACGATACTTACTTTACATTCCTAAAAATAGATTGGGATAGATTTAGAGATAAAGAAATGTATGAATTTGATGATTTTCGTGAGTATGAAAGATTAAAAGAGGCAGAAATAAGAACTTCATTTATATTGACCACTACTGATGATATAAATAAGTTTTACGTCACTTTTATACTTTTAAGAAATACAGCAAAGAATAACTACAATTACAACAACGCTCTTGAGTTTATCATTGATGAAAATTGCTCAATAGATTTTGATATTGGGATTAATTTACTCAACATAATCATTGAAAAAGAAAATGAAATCAGTTATATCCCGAGAACTGTTTTTAGAAATCAATTAAATACTGACATTAAAGCAAAACGATTTTGGGAAATTATTCAATCCAAGGAGTTTGACTTAAAAGAACGTTGGGAATTATCATTTTACGATTATTTAGACGATTCATTGATAACCAATGAATTTTCTAAAGCACTAATCTGTACGATAAAAAAAATGACTGGTTCCAATACTATCCACTTTGATAGGCTAGAACGTTTTCTTTCAGTAGAACCAAACTTGTTTCAAATAATTTTAAAAACTATTACCGAAAAAAACGAAAAAGAGAATACAAGAGTACAGGTTTGGATGGATTTCTTTAGCAAGCACTTTAATAATCTAGGAAAAGACATTGAGTTAATAAAAAAGGCATATAAACAACAAATCTTTATTCAAAATGATTTTGATTATCAAGGAAAAGGTATTTTAGAAATATTGAAAATTGATAAAAATTTCTTGATTGAATTTGTTGATAGTTTATATTTAGAATCAGACAGACGTAGTCTTAGTGCTGAAAATAGCGATATGAGCTATATTTGGAATATTGATGATATAGAAAATACATTAATTTCGGTATTTGATTTAGTAATCAAAAAGGATTTATATTTCGGAATAAATGAACATTTTTGTAACTCCTTCTTTAGAAATTTAAAGGAAGAGTATAAAGAAAAAGCAAATAATTTTATTAAAAACTATGTAATTAAAAACAATGGAAGTTATAGTAAAATGCAAGTAATTGCTGATATAATTAGACATTCCAGAAAAGAAATTTTCGAAGAAATATTCAAACTATATATTATACAGAATCAGGATAAAGAAGATTTTAGCAAGTTGCTATGGCGAGATAGTGTTAGAACTTATTCTGGTAATGTGAATATTGGCGATGTAAATGCATCAGAATGGAGAAACCTTTTATCAATTGTAAATGAATTAAATCTGGGGATAAAATCGCTTCCTATAAAGAAATATCTTAATGATCAAATTGAATCCTGTTTAATAAGTGCTGATTGGGAAAGAAAACGAAAATTTTTAAGGAAAGGATATTAAATGCCAATACGTAAAGCCATACACATTAGCAATTCGCTACAGCCAACGCTACGCCAAAAATTGCAAAAGAGTATGTCTTTCCAACGCTCACTTCCGAACTAAATAAGAAACACTGGGAATCCAAGTTGAACGTGAAATCACTATGCACAACAGCCGTTTGGCAAGATTGCGAATTTTGTGGTAAATACATGTTTACGTTTCGCAAGAAATTTCATCTTTAACGGAAAATAAACGGTTACGAACTTCGATCCAACTCAAAGCGCCAAAACGTTAGCAGAAACCGTAAGGAAAATTGTGTAATACAACAAACCATAAATTATGAAGAAAATTATAATTTTACTAGTCATTGTACTAAATTTTGGCTGTTCAAATGATTCAATAATTGAAAAAAATACTGAATTAATCGAAAATCCAAATAAAATCGATTTAAAAATAAGTGGATTGAATTCAAATGAGAATATTGTGGGAATTAGTTCGTATTTTAGTTGTGATAGAGATTTGAACGTTACAGTAACATCGAAAAGAAATTTTGTAACAGATGATCTGATAGTTATGAACCTTACAAAAGATGGTACATTAAAATCCGTTTATTTTGTAGACAAGAGCGGACATTCTCGTCAAGATTATTACTCTCCTGATTTTATTCCATCTTCAACAATAACAATTTCTGAATTTGAATTTATAGATAACACAAAACTTAAATTTAAGTTTTCGGGACAAGTTTTTAAAAAGAAACATAGTTTGTTGGAACCAAATGAAACTATGACTATTGAGGGTACTGTCGAAATTAAAAAATTTATAGACAATCAGTGTAATACTTTTGTAAACTATATGACTTTGAATAATGACATAAAATTATCAAATATTAGCAGAATAAATCAAAATGATCAGCAGAATGCAATTGTAAGCTATGAAGGAACATCATTAAATGGCTATAACATTGTATTAAAAAATTTTAAACAAAATTTAACGGAAATGCCATTAGGAACTTATTCCTTTTCAAACAATTCAATAAATGAAAAAATTGAGTTTAGAAAATATATTGGGTTACCGAAATCTTTTTCGACGAGTTACCTAATTCCATCTGACTGGATTTTATACGAAACGCAAGGCAGTTTTACTATTGTTGAAAAAACTAAAATTAATGGTTTTGAAGTAGTAAAAGTTAAGCTTAATTTTACTGCATCACATAATGGAGTAATCGAATACACTATAAATAATGCTGACTTTATTACAGCGTACTAAAACGGCTATCTGCCAACCTCCATTATGAGCTAGCTGGAATTTAGTGGAATTATAGTTTCGCATCACGTTTTCGTTAAGCCGAAAACTGAGCGGTTACGAAGTTCCAGCCATCTCGAAGCAGCAAGACGTTACCCGCGATAATAACCCGAGAAACCTTATTAATGGCTAAAGCTAAAAAGACAGAAGTAGAAATTTCATAAGTGTCTAAAAAATCTGATGTACTTAAACCTAAAGTAACAAAACTGCCAACTAGAAAAACTAATACACAATTAATAAGTGAAAATTCCCTCTAAAGACAACCACCTAGGATTATACCATGCGTTGATCATCATTTTACCTTACATTTTTATAACTGGGATTCTACAACTTACAGGAGCCTATTTGATCGACTATGATATTATGGCGCAACCTAGAGTTGCTAAAACAGAGTTTCAATCGCTAATCATACAAGCTTGTACAACTATCGGATCTGTAATTACTGCTGTACTAATGCTCAAAAATAAAAGCATAAAATCCTTCATAGCTGTTGGTTTTCAAAACATAGCACTAAAAAATGACCTTATGCTGGGGCTGTTAACGGGGTTTATTATTATGTTAGTCGGTTTTTTGACCCTGTATTTTACAAACCAGATTCACTATGAGTCTTATGACTTTGATGCGATCAAATTATTGATCAGTTTTGTTACTTTCGTTCTTGTTGCCTTGTCCGAAGAGCTATTGTGTCGCGGTTTCATGCTGAATAATCTCATGAAATCCTATAACAAATATGTTGCCTTAATCCTATCATCAGCCCTTTTCAGTTTGATACATATTGCAAATCCCTATATTTCGACGCTCAATCTAATAGGTCTTTTTGTTGCTGGCCTACTCCTTGGTATCTCCTACATCTATACCGGCCGATTGTGGTTTCCTATTGCCTTACATTTTAGTTGGAACTTTTTTCAAGGCAGTATTTTTGGATTTAATGTTAGTGGGATTAATAATTATTCGCTAATAAACACCCATTTATCTAGCTCTAATTTATGGAATGGAGGTGATTTTGGTTTTGAAGGCTCCATTCTATCCGTTGTATTTCAAATTATTGCAATTTATTTTGTAGCTAGACATTACCAGCAGGAACCTAGCAGCCTTTAAAATCTTTGCTTTGCTTTGCTAAAAAAATGCCAACTGCCTTTATTTCAATACTCCTTTTTGATTCAATTATTCTGCATTATATTATTACTATTTATCCCCTTTGTAATTAGCCTAAAAAGAAAAATAAATGGTAATTTAGTACTAGATTTATAATTCAATCTCAAAAACAAACCGAGATGACACCCATAAAAATCGCAGTCACTGATCAGGAAATAAGAATGTGCTGGGAAGCTTTGTTCTTATTAAGACCCATGCTACAGCCCGAAACTTTTGTAGAGCAAATTAAAGAAATGCAAAAAGAAGGCTACGTCCTCTTGTATCTTTTTGAGGATAACAAAGTAGTTTCAATTGCTGGCTATCGCATATTTACTATGTTGTACTGTGGTAAAATCTTGTACATCGATGATTTATCCACTTTAGAGTCTGTAAGAGGAAAAGGCTATGCCTCTAAATTGCTCAACCATTTGTATGAAGTAGCTGCAGCTCAGGATTGCAAAGCGGTACATTTGGATAGTGGCCATCTAAGAACCACAGCACACAAACTGTACCTCAAAGAAGATTTTACGATCAGTGCGTTTCATTTTAGCAAACCCATTGGATAAGATAATTTGCGCTCGTTGCCCACTTTTTTAACCGCTGCACTAACTGTAGCGACAAAGGATTTTAAAAAGCAATTAAAACGCGCTGTTCAATATCAAGTTAAGAAATAATAATAATAATAATAATAATAATAATAATAATAATAAAGGGATTCATGAATCACAAAGCCAAATCTATTCGTCCTTTCATTGGAGCTAAAAATTATGACATTTCACGTAATTTTTATCGAGATCTAAATTTTAAAGAGATTGTATTAGCACACAATATGTGTTATTTTGAAGCAGATGGTTTGGGTTTTTATTTGCAAGACTATTACGCAAAAGAGTGGGTTGATAATACGATGATTTTTATGGAGGTAGATGATGTGAACCGCTATTATAAAGAATTAGAAGCCTTAGCACTTCCTTCAAAGTACGACAATGTAAAACTTATTCCGGTGCGCATACAAGATTGGGGAAAAGAATGTTATTTGATCGATCCATCAGGTATTTTGTGGCACTTTGGAGAATTCATTTGACAGTATTGGTGTGTTTCCATAATTTAAAAAAGGAATCAGCTAAATAAAGTACTAACTACAAAAATACACCCGCGGAAATAAACCAATCAAGCTTTGATGATTTTTCAAATAACCAGATTATTCGTTATTAAGAGTATCAAAAATATAAAAACTAAAAATCCCTCTTGAAATAAAACAAGAGGGACTTCTATATATCCTCATTTTTAAAACAAACGTTCTAAAATTTAAACCTTTAAAAAACTTTAAACAAATTTAAACTATGAAGCTTTGAAACTCTGAAACTTCAAACAAACTTAAACTTCAAACAACTTTAAACTTTAAACAATTTTAAACTTTTAAAAAACCTTAAACTCTGAAACAACGCTACCCCTCTTCTTCCTCCGTCAAATGTGACTTAGAATACCCTCTCCATTTCTCGATACAATCCTGGAAATCTTGTGGCAGTTCTGTATCAAAACGCATCATTTCTTTAGTAGTAGGATGAACAAAGCCTAAGGTTTTAGCGTGTAAGGCTTGTCTTGGCAACACTTTAAAACAGTTGTCAATAAATTGCTTGTATTTAGTAAATGTAGTTCCTTTTAAAATCAAATGACCACCGTAACGCTCGTCATTGAATAAAGGATGCCCTATGTGCTTTAAATGCGCTCTAATTTGGTGTGTACGTCCTGTTTCCAGTTGGCACGAAATCAAAGTAACATACCCAAAACGTTCTAAAACTTTGTAATGAGTTATAGCAGGTTTTCCAATTTCTGGATCGGCAAAAACAGCCATTTGCATGCGGTCTTTCAAGTGACGTGCTAAGTTACCTTCTATCGTTCCTTTGTCTTCAGCCACATTTCCCCAAACCAAAGCCACGTATTCTCTTTCAGAGGATTTGGCTTCAAATTGTTTGGCTAAATGTGTCATCGCCGCTTCGGTTTTAGCGATTACTAATAATCCCGAAGTGTCCTTATCAATACGGTGTACTAATCCAGGACGCTCACTGCTGTTCATTGGCAAATTATCAAAGTGATGTGCCAGCGCATGCACTAAGGTACCGGTATAATTTCCGTGACCGGGATGTACAACCATTCCAGGCTCTTTATTGATCAACAACAAAGCATCATCTTCATAAACAATATTCAACGGAATATCTTCTGGAATAATATGGTTTTCGTAAGGTGGATGCGTTAACATCACACGCACTACGTCCAAAGCTTTAACCTTATAATTTGATTTTACAGTGGCATCATTGACAAAGATATTTCCGTCGTTAGCCGCTGTTTGTATTTTATTTCGGGTGGCATTTTGAATCAATCCCATTAAATATTTATCAATTCGCAAAGGCGTTATACCTTTAGGAACTTCAAATTTAAAATGTTCGTATAATTCTTCTTCTAAGTCATTCGACTCTACATTATTGTTCATTTGGCATTTCTTCAATTGGATTAGCAATACTATCCGTTCTTATATCTTCTTCATAACTCGCTTTTCCATCTCCTAAAACCAAATCAATTTTAGATGATTTTAAAACCTTATCACCTGCTTTGATGTTTCTTCCTTTGTAACGCATCTCCAGCACCATGTCTTTACCTAAATTAGGAATATAAGTAATGGTTCCTTCTTCCAGTCCTAATGCTTTTAAAGTAGGTACCGCTTCACGATAAGTTTTCTCAATTAAATCCGGAATGGTCACTGAGGAGAATCCTGAACTATTGATTTTAATATATACTTTTCTACCCACTTTAACCTTTGCTCCTGGCAATGGATCTTGTTGTACAACACTATATTTAGGATAATCACTTTGGTAATCCATACTGTCAAGCAACACATAATCAAGGTCTAAACCATCTAATTTTTCTTCCACTTGCTCTTCTGTCAATTTACTTAAATCAGGAACCACGATTTCATTTCCGTGATCTGTGGTAAAGGTCAACCAGTGCATAAACAAATAGCCCAAAACGGCAAAAATCAATACGGCTAGAAAAACTTGTATTAAAAACACTCGGCTAGTAAGGTACTTACGTAAACTCATAAATTTATTTTTATAATAGGGCAAAGATATAGCTTATTCGTTTCAAAAAAAATGATAATTTTGTTTAAGCAAAAAATAGGCTTTTATATTAGAAGCTATTTCCCGCTATTCGCTTGTATCTTTTCTTTTTTAAAGAAAAAAAGAAAAGGATACCGCTGCTATCGGGGCTAGAAAAAGAAAGACGATACTTCCGCATAGTAGTTATCACTATGTAAACATTAAACTATAGTAAATGAAAAATATTGCCATTATCATGGGCGGCTATTCCAGCGAATATAAAATATCCTTAATCAGCGGTAACGTTGTATATCAATTCCTAGATCAAACAAAATATAAAGGTTATCGCGTTCACATCTTCAAAGAAAAGTGGGTGTATGTTGACGATAAGGAAACGGAGTATCCTATTGATAAAAATGATTTTTCAGTAGTCGTTAACGGTAACAAAATCGTTTTTGACTGTGTTTTTAACGCCATTCATGGGACACCGGGGGAAGACGGACTGATGCAGGCCTATCTCGAATTACTAGAAATTCCGCAAACATCTTGTGATTATTACCAGGCCGCACTTACCTTCAATAAAAGGGATTTTCTCTCTGTATTAAAACCATACGGAATAAAAAGTGCGACTTCGTATTACCTAAACAACGGGGACGAAATACTAACTCAAGAAATTGTGAATAAAGTCGGTTTGCCTTGTTTTGTTAAACCCAACAAAGCGGGTTCTAGTTTCGGAATTTCAAAAGTAAAAACCGAAGCCGAACTTCCTATCGCCATTGAAGTCGCTTATCAAGAAGACAACGAAATTATCATTGAGAGTTTCTTAGATGGAACAGAAGTAACTGTAGGTGTCATTAATTATAGAGAAGAAATAATCGTGTTACCGATCACCGAAATCGTTTCTGACAATGACTTCTTTGACTACGAAGCTAAATATCTAGGAAAATCACAGGAAATCACCCCTGCCAGAATCTCTGAAGAGATGACTAAAAAAGTGGGAAATATTGCAAAGCGTGCCTATGAATTGCTTAAAATGAAAGGCTTCTCTAGAACCGAGTTCATTATTGTAAATGACGAGCCGTTTATGCTAGAAATGAATACGATTCCAGGTTTAACACCAGAGAGTTTAATACCACAACAAGCAACTGCTGCCGGGATTTCATTAGAAGATTTGTTCTCTAATGCCATCGAACTGGCTTTAAAAAAATAAACCATGAAAGACATCTTTGAATGGAGTCGCGTTTTGTTTAATGACCTGCCCGAAATCTTTCTTTTTGAGGTAATTTTTAGGTCCACCATTATGTTTATCGTTTTACTGTTAACGTTAAAAATTGCTGGTAAAAGAGGGGTCAAACAACTTTCGGTTTTTGAAACGGTAATCATTATTGCCTTAGGATCAGCAGCTGGTGATCCCATGCTTTATGAAGATGTAGGTATCCTGCCAGCAATAACCGTTTTTGTGGTGATCATCCTCTTGTATCGATTGATTACTTGGTTAGCGGCAAAGAACAAATTTTTTGAAGAATTTATAGAAGGGAAAACGGAGTGTATCATTAATGAAGGCCGCTTTTCTATTACGACGTTTAAAAAAGAAAGTTTAGCACAGGATGAGTTTTTCTCAGAACTGCGCATGAAATCCATTGATCACCTTGGGCAAGTAAAAAATGCTTTTGTAGAAACCAGCGGAGAAATTAGCACCTACTATTATGCAGATGAAGACGTAAAATATGGTCTGCCTATTCTACCGCATTTATTCAATGCAAAAAGTAAAAAAATCACCGAAAAAGGCATCTATTCCTGTACATTTTGCGGTCTCACCGAAGAAAAGGAGACTGGAACAGCACGCTGCGAACATTGTAAAAGACAAGAATGGGTAAAATCAATTAAAACGACCCGCATAACCTAAAACAAATTTATTATTCTAAATTTGAATATCAAGATACAAAACCATGAGAAAAGCCATATTTCCTGGATCATTTGACCCGATAACCCTTGGACATGAAGACATCATTAAAAGAGGAATTTCTTTATTTGATGAGATTGTCATTGCCATCGGAGTCAATGCCGAAAAGAAGTACATGTTCCCACTAGAAGAGAGAAAACGCTTTATAGAGGAAACTTTTAAGGACGAACCTAAAGTGACCGTGATAACTTATGAAGGCTTAACCATTGATTTGTGCCACCGCATTAAAGCCGATTTTATTTTACGTGGTTTGCGCAATCCTGCCGACTTTGAATTTGAAAAAGCCATAGCACACACTAACCGACACCTGTCTAAAATAGAAACCGTATTCTTGCTGACCGCTGCCAGAACCTCTTATATCAGTTCTAGTATTGTTAGAGATGTGATTCGCAATGGAGGTGAATACCAAATGCTGGTTCCAAAAGCAGTACGCATTAAATAACTTCTTGGTAGCGTTTGTCAAAAGCTATAAATCAGCAATAGCTTGCAGGGCGTAGCTATTAAACGTATTTTCGCAAAATCATAATAAATGCAACAATGAGTATAGAAAGAGAATTAAGCAAACGTAGTGGGTCTAAATGTGAATTATGCGGTGCCACAGAAAACCTAAAAGTATATCAAGTACTTCCAACACAAAAAGGCGGAATTGATGAAGCTATTATGGCTTGTGGCAGCTGTATTGATCAAATTGAAAACCCAGGTAATGAAGATCTAAACCATTGGAGGTGTTTAAACGATAGTATGTGGAGTGAGCACACTGCAGTTCAAGTAGTGGCTTGGAGAATGTTAAGCCGTTTGCGCTCTTCAGGATGGCCACAGGAATTGTTAGAACAAATGTATTTTGACGATGACACCCTTGCGTGGGCACAAGCTACAGGCGAAGGTGAAGAGGACGAAAACAAAATCGTTCACAGAGACAGCAACGGCGTAATTCTGGAAACAGGTGACTCTGTAGTTTTAATTAAAGACTTAAAAGTAAAAGGATCTAGTATGGTTGCAAAGCAAGGAACTGCAGTTCGCAACATACGCTTAGACCATGAAAACGCTGAATACATTGAAGGTAAAGTGGATGGACAAACCATTGTTATTATTACACAATACGTGAAGAAAACCTAATATTCAGTAAGTAATATTCATTTTTTTTAGTGTTCAGACTTGTTCTGTCGATAGAAAAAAGGATCAACGAATAGCTTAAAATATAAAATCGTTAACAGTAAAATAGATTTACCGTTAACGATTTTTTTTATTGCTTTAAAGGAGCCAATGATGACCATTTTCAAATTAAAGACTGATCATTTTTTAACGGGAACACAGAACACTAGTCCTCCTCTTTTTTAATTACTTTTCTAGCCACTTCAATTTTAAACTTTTTGCCTTTCATTTTCTGATCTCTGACATTTTGCAACAAGTCTTTTACTTTGTTGAATTTTACCGCTGCAAAAGAGATAAAATCTTTTACTTCAATCAAACCTAAATCGCCTTTTTCTAATTGTCCCTTTTGAGAAAAGAAACCTACAATATCAATTTTATTTAATTTGTTTTTCTTTCCACCACTAATATAAATGGTCTGAAATTGCGGTGGCTTAGGCAAATTAGTAGCCGTGTCAACTTTTAAAACAGGCATACCGTAATCGATATAATCCATTTTTTTCTCACTGTCGTGAGCAATGATATAAGCAGTTCCCGAAGCTGTCATACGTGCTGTACGTCCGTTTCTATGGGTAAATTCATCTTCCTTTGATGGCAGATGATAATGGATAACATGATTCATCTCAGGAATATCTAAACCACGAGCCGCTAAGTCCGTAGTGATTAAATAGCTCACACTACCATTTCTAAACTGGATTAAAGCACGCTCACGCTCATCCTGATCCATACCGCCATGGTAATAAGTAGCATAAATCCCTTTTTCATTCAAAGTATCACTAATGCGTTCTGCTGCATCACGATGGTTGCAAAAAACAATAGCCGATTCCGATTTTAAAGAACAAATCAAGTTGAACAAACTTCCTATTTTATCTTTTTCCTTAGAAACCACTAATTTCATAGCCAGATTACTCTCTAACTCATGCTCCGGAATAAAATCTAAAATCGTAGGGTTGACCACACGGGTATATCTCGGAATCTCAATATCAGAAGTAGCCGAAACTAAAACACGTTTGTTAAGTTTGCTTAATTTTCCAATGATAAAAGACATTTGCTCATGGAATCCCAATTGCAATGACTTATCAAATTCATCCAATATCAATGTTTGAATCTTATCTACTCTAAAAGTTCCTCTATCAATATGGTCAGCAATACGCCCCGGCGTTCCTATTAAAACAGCTGGAGGGTTGCTTAAATTTTTAATTTCGGTATCGATGGAGTGTCCTCCATAACAAACATTTACTTTGTAATCAGTCCCCATTTTTTTCCAAACCTGCTCAATCTGTACACCTAATTCACGAGACGGAACTAAGATTAAACATTGCACTGATAAAATTTCAGGCTGCAACATCTCTAAAACTGGTAATAAAAAAGCCAACGTTTTTCCTGATCCCGTAGGAGAAAGTAATAAAACATTGTTGTCATTTAAAATAGCATCCTGTGCTACTTCTTGCATTTCGTTTAGGCTTTCGATACCTAAATTCAAAAGTATATTGTTGGAATGGTGTTTCTTATTCATTTTGCAAAAGTAATTAAAAAAATTGGTCAGTCTTCTTTTTTTGTCTTCAGAAGTATTTTGGAGTTATCCTGTCATCACACTTTGAAAATGCCTATAAAAAGCAGTATTTTTGGCTGAGACCAAAAAAACGAACCATGAGATATTTTACCCTTTGCTTTTTATTCGCTCCTTTACTACTGTTCTCACAAAAAAACAGTGCATACGCTACCGCTTTTGAGAAAGGAAATGGCAATCAAACAGCAACTTACCAACAAACAATTGCTTATTACCAAAGTTTAGCCAAAGCTTTTCCAACTATTCAGATGGAAGAAAAAGGACTCACTGATAGTGGTGAACCACTCCACATCATAACTTTCAATCCCGAAAAGAACTTTAATTTTGATGAGCTTCAAAAAAACAAAACCATTCTTTTAATCAATAATGGCATTCATCCTGGAGAACCAGATGGTATTGATGCTACGATGCAACTGTTTAGGGATTTGGCCTTAGCCAAAATAAAAATTCCAAAAAACACCGTCATAGTAACGATTCCCGTATACAATATTGGTGGCGCTTTAAATCAAAATTCGACTTCAAGAGCAAATCAAGACGGACCTGAGCTGTATGGTTTTAGAGGTAATGGCCGCAACTATGATTTGAACCGTGATTTCATCAAGTCAGATACGCGCAACAGTAAAAGTTTTGCCAGCATATACCACCAGATCAATCCAGATGTTTTTATTGACAATCATGTAAGCAATGGAGCTGATTACCAATACGCACTTACCTACATCATGACGCAGCACAACAAACTGGGAGGTACATTAGGCAATTTTTTAAGTGGAGAAATGACGCCTGCCATTGTCAAAGATTTGCAGCAAAAAAAGATAGAAATGACTCCTTATGTCAATGCTTTTAGCGAAACTCCAGATCATGGCTTTGCTCAGTTTTTTGATAGTCCACGCTATTCTACAGGCTACACTTCCCTATTCAATACGTTAGGTTATGTAGTAGAAACCCATATGCTAAAAAAATATGCTGTTCGTGTAAAAGCGACTTATGAATTCATGCTAAGCACCATTAATTTTATTGATCAAAATCATTTAAAAATAAAGCAATTACGTTTAGAGAATGAGAAACAGTACCATCCTAATGAAAAATACAGCCTATTGTGGGAAATAGACACGGTTAAACAAAGTCAATTTTCGTTTTTAGGATTTGAAGCCGCCTACAAAAAGAGTGAAGCAACAACGGGAAGTCGCTTGTATTATGATAGAAGCAAGCCTTATAAAAAAGACATTCCTTATTTTAAAGAGTACAAAGCCACTACTACAATAAACATTCCAGAGGCATATATTATCTCTAAGGCTTTCTGGAATATTATTGACTTATTAAAAAACAATAACATCCAGCTGACGCAATTAAAAAAAGACACAGTAATCTCAGTTGAAGGTTATCGAATAGCAGACTACAAAACGGCTAGCAACGCTTACGAAGGCCATTTTTTACATCGAAATACAAAGGTAATTACTGAGAAAAGCAATAAGGCTTTTGCCAAAGGAGATTATGTGGTGGGTACCCAACAAAAAGGGGTTAAATATTTATTAGAAACGTTAGAGCCAGAAGGAATTGACTCCTTTTTTAACTGGAACTTTTTTGATACCATGTTACAGCAGAAAGAAGGCTATTCTGACTATGTTTTTGAAGATACTGCTGCACAACTACTCAAAGACAATCCGGCAATAAAAGCGGCATTAGAACTGAAAAAAAATACTGACGCTGCCTTTGCAAAAAGCCCAGAAGCACAATTGGACTGGATTTATAAAAACTCTGTCTATTATGAAAAAGCACATATGCAGTATCCTATTTACCGCATAGTGAATTAAATAGGCTTTGACTAAAAAATTAAGGGCTGCTAATCTTTGCGATTCGCAGCCCTTCTTTTATGTTATAGTCTTCACAAAATGTTTATGCTTGTACTTTTTCTTCTTCAAATAATAATTTAATATTTTCATAAGAATTTTTTAGCGCTTCCGGAATGTCGTTTGGATCAATCCAAGCTACTTTTTCAATTCCTTCCTCCAGTTGTCCTTGTGGCGTTCCTTCAAAATCAGAGTGCATTTCAAACCAATGCGTGACTTTTAACTTATGTCGGCCATTGCGTTTAAAAATGTGATAGGTTTTTTGAAGTTTCTTGATAATACGCAATTGATTTACGCCTGTTTCTTCTTCTACCTCTCTCATCGCGGTTTCTTCAATAGTCTCCCCTTTTTCAATTCCACCTTTAGGCAAATCCCATTTTCCATTCCTAAAAATGAATAAGACTTCTCCTTTTTTATTGTACACCAAGCCTCCACCTGCTTTATTAACAGGAATTTTTGTTTTCAAAGTCTTCATAATTTCCTTCTCATCAGGATGATAGAGAGAGGCCTTCTGAATTTTATTTTGAAACATTTTTACGATAAGCTGCTTGATATCAATACTTTCTAACAAAAATAATTGAAAATCTGTTTCCTTTGAGATTTTATTTGTCAAAAAAAGTGGTTTGTCGTTCACAAAAACTTTATACATTTGTACTATGATTTTTAATAAAGATACTGCCGAAAAAACAGCCGAATTGCTTTTGCAAATAAATGCAATTAAATTGAATCCAGGAAATCCTTTTACATGGGCTTCTGGATGGAAATCACCTATTTATTGTGATAACAGGCTAATACTCTCATTTCCACCCATAAGAAATTATGTTAGAGACGAATTTTCTAAACACATTGAGAAACAATTTGGAAAACCAGATGTAATTGCTGGTGTTGCTACTGGAGCAATAGGAATTGGGATGCTCGTTGCAGAAAGCATGGGACTTCCGTTTGTATACGTTCGCCCAGAAGCTAAGAAGCACGGTCGTCAAAACCAAGTGGAAGGTTTTTTACAAAAAGGACAAAATGTGGTTGTTGTAGAAGATTTAATTAGTACTGGTAATAGTAGTTTGAATGCGGTAGAAGCGCTGCGTGCAGCAGGTGCTAATATTAAAGGGATGGCAGCAATTTTTACCTATGGTTTTGATGTAGCTGAACAAAATTTTAAAGACGCTAAACTCGATTTATATACGTTAAGTAACTACCAAAACTTGTTAAACTTAGCTGTTGCTAAAAGTTACATTACGGAGAAAGAAGAAAAAACTTTAAGAGAATGGAGCGTAACTCCTTCTACTTGGGATGTTGAAAAAAAATAAATAAAATAAAAAAATATGAACTTAGAAAGTCCAAAAGTTACTGTTCAAAAATCAGCACCTGAATTATTTAATTTATTGACTGATGTACAAAGTTTTGAAAAATTAATGCCAGATAACATCGCTAAATTTGAAGTCATTGGTGAAGACGCATTTATTTTTGGATTGAAAGGGATGCCTGAGATCAAATTGAAGATGAAAGAAAAAGTAGCGCCAAGCAAAGTAGTATTAGGAGCTGCTAGTGATAAACTGCCTTTCACACTTGTGGCAAACATAGATGCTATTTCTGATAGCTCTAGTGCCGTTAAGTTAGATTTTGAAGGTGATTTTAACCCGATGATGGCCATGATGATCAAAGGACCAATTGGTAAATTCATCGAAACATTAGCAAACAATATGGGTAAACTATAAAACCCATTTCAACAAATAAAAAAACACCCTTTAAGCATTCCTTAAAGGGTGTTTATATTTATGCATCAAGTAGCCTCAGTATAGCATCTGAATTTCTTTAATCGAATATTCACCCACACTATCATCTTCAAGTTGTAATTGTAATTGACCATATTCAGAAACTCCTTGAATAATCCCCATAAAATGCCTTTCGGCACTGTCCTTAAAAGCCATAGGAACGCCTTTTTTAAATAACCGCTGTGTATAATCGCTCCACAACGAGGAAGATTGATTTTGAATCATTCCAATATTTTGCTTCATTTTTTCTACGAGCAGTATTAGTAGTTTTTCCTTAGCAAAATCTTGATTACAAATGACTGCCAAGGAAGAAGCTTTAGGCAAGTTTTCAAAATTCCTCTGGTTGACATTGAGTCCTAATCCTACAATAGAACTCACCGTTCCATCACTCTTAATGCTATTTTCAATTAAAATGCCAGCAATTTTAAAATTGTATGACATAATGTCGTTAGGCCATTTAATGCTTAATTCTGGAATTTCAAGAGATTCCAGTACTTGAGCAACCGCCAAAGCAACTGCAATATTCAAATTGTAGATTTGATTGATATCCGCTAAAAAATCCTTGACAAAAACACTCATTATTAGGTTTTTACCTTGCTCAGAGGACCATACTGATCCCATTTGCCCCTTGCCTTTAGTCTGACTTTCTGCAGTTACTACGGTAAAATTTTCGAGTATTTGCTTATTCGAAAGCCCTTTTAGAAACTCATTAGTAGAATCTATGGCATCGAGTTTGATTAGTTTCATTGACTATAATTTGTGTAACAGAATTTAATATTTTGTTAAGGTTCAAAAATAAACACAAAAAATGGTAACTTTACCAACTTATATAAAAATTTTTCATGGCAAAAAAGACAATAAACAATGATGACTTATTAGCAAACATCATTAAAGGAATAGAAGAAGTAAAAGGAAATGACATAAGTATTCTTGACTTAAGAGAAATAGATCAGGCTGTTTGTGACTATTATGTTATTTGCAATGGTAATTCAAATACTCAAGTAAACGCAATTGTTAACTCTATACAAAAAACAGTTTCTAAAGAATTAAAAGATAAACCTTGGCATGTTGAAGGTTCAGATAATGCGGAATGGGTTCTTATGGATTATGTAAATATCGTAGTTCACGTATTTCAAAAACAAATTAGAGAATATTACAATATCGAAAGTTTGTGGGGAGATGCAAAAATTACTACAATTGAAAACAAATACTAAAGAAAGACACTCATAATGGCTAAAGATAATAATCCAAACCCTAATAAGTTTAAAGTAAGTTCATGGTTAGTTTACACTGCCATTATACTTATTTTCCTTTTCATCAGTTTCATTACAGGAAGTTCTAGTTTATCAGAACCAGCACAATTAAAATCGTCCAACATAGATACTATGTTAAACAAAGGGCAGATTAAAAATGTTATCATTTTTAATAATAAAGATGCTGAAATTTACCTTTCTGAAGCTGGATTGAAAGATCCTGCTAATAAAAAAGTAGCTAAAGATATTTTTGACAGACCTAACAAAGGCCCTCACTATACTACCAAATTTGGTGATCTTAAATCTTTTCAAGAAAAACTAGACAAAGCGAAAGCAGAAAAAAAACTAACTGATTACGATTTCAAAGAAGCGAGCAACTGGTCTGATATTCTTATCAGTTTATTGCCTATCATCATCATTATAGGAGTTTGGATATTCATCATGAGAAAAATGTCTGGCGGTGGCGCTGGAGGTGGTGGTCAAATATTCAACATTGGCAAATCAAAAGCTAAACTATTTGATGAGAAAACAGATATCAAAACTACGTTTAAAGATGTAGCTGGATTAGAAGGAGCTAAAGAAGAGATACAAGAGATTGTAGAATTCTTAAAAAATCCTGAAAAATATACCAATCTTGGTGGTAAGATCCCAAAAGGAGCTTTACTAGTAGGACCTCCTGGAACAGGAAAAACATTGCTTGCAAAAGCAGTTGCAGGTGAAGCACAAGTTCCTTTTTTCTCTTTGTCAGGTTCTGATTTTGTTGAAATGTTTGTGGGAGTTGGAGCATCACGTGTTCGTGATCTATTCAAACAAGCTAAAGAGAAATCGCCTGCTATTATCTTTATCGATGAGATCGATGCTGTAGGTAGAGCGAGAGGAAAAAGCAATATGTCAGGTGGTAATGACGAGAGAGAAAATACATTGAATCAATTACTAACTGAGATGGACGGTTTTGGAACCAACTCGAATGTAATTGTTTTAGCAGCGACAAACAGAGCTGATGTATTGGATAAAGCGTTGATGCGTGCTGGTCGTTTTGACAGACAAATATTTGTTGATTTACCAGATATTCGTGAGCGTGCTGAAATTTTCAAAGTACACTTAGCCCCTTTGAAAAAGGTGGAAGGACTTGATTTAGAATTTTTAGCAAAACAAACACCAGGTTTTTCTGGAGCAGATATTGCTAACGTATGTAACGAAGCAGCATTAATTGCCGCTAGATACAACAAGACCGCAGTAGATAAACAAGATTTCTTAGATGCTGTAGATAGAATCGTAGGTGGATTAGAAAAGAAAAATAAAATCATCACTCCCGAAGAAAAGAAAGCGATTGCTATACATGAAGCAGGACACGCAACCGTTAGTTGGATGTTAGAGCACGCTGCACCTCTTATCAAAGTAACTATTGTTCCTAGAGGACAAAGTTTAGGAGCTGCTTGGTATTTACCTGAGGAACGTCAAATTGTGCGTCCTGATCAAATGCTAGACGAAATGTGTGCAACGATGGGTGGTAGAGCTGCTGAAAAAGTAACTTTTAACCGTATTTCAACAGGTGCATTAAGTGATTTAGAAAAGGTGACTAAACAAGCTAGAGCCATGATCACAATTTATGGTTTGAATGATAAAATAGGTAATGTTACTTATTATGATTCAACAGGACAAAGTGAATACAATTTTTCTAAACCTTACTCTGAAGAAACTGCTAAAGTAATTGATACTGAAATTTCTCTATTAATTGAAGGACAATACCAAAGAGCTATTGCCATATTAGAAGAAAACAAAGATAAATTGAACCAATTAGCCGATATCCTTATCGAAAAAGAAGTTATCTTTAAAGACGATTTAGAAGCTATTTTTGGCAAAAGAACATTTGATGCTAATCTTGATCCAGTAGTGTCTTAATAGCATACCAAATATAATTATTTTTAAAATCTTAATTCAAAAGTCTCTTTTGAATTAAGATTTTTTTATCTTTGGACGTTTACAACTAATATACAAAGTACCCTTACAATATATGAGTCTTTTTAGAAAAATTTTTGGTTCTAGTCTTTCCGCTTCTGAAGAGGAAAATGAGAAGGAAAATAATAGCTCTTCCCCTATTAATGATATGTCTATAGATGAACAGTTTATCTATAATTTCAAGAAAAATGGAGGTAAGTTTTTATACTGCGAAAATTTAGAAGAAGTAAAAGAGCAGTTTGAAAATATATTAGAAGAAAACGACTGGTACGAGAGTGAAGTATTATGTTATGACCCGAAGCTTTTTGGGCTTTTAGACGAAAACAAACTAACGTATGGTAAGTGTACTAATCCAAAATTTCTATTCTCTAGCTGTGAAAACTTAATTGCCGAAGAAGGATCAATCTTATTCTCTTCTAAACAAATTAAGCAACACAAGCCAAACGAGTTACCTACAAATATCGTTATTTATGCTACTACTAGCCAAATCCTGGCGATGAAAAGCGACGGACTAAGTGCTATTAAGAAAAAATACGAGAGGGATTACCCTACCAATATAACAGCAATTAAATATTTTGAAAAAGCAAAAGAGGAAGACTTTACTCAGTATGGTAGTTCTGCCAAAAACCTTTATTTGTTGCTTTTAGAAGATCTTTAAAATGAATGAAACCTTAAAGAGATCTATATCAGGCGCTATTTATATCATTTTATTAATAGCTTCCATACTATATTCTACTGAAAGTTTTTTTATTCTATTTGGTGTATTCTTACTTATTGCTACCGTAGAATTTTGTAACTTAGTACAAATCAATAAAATCGTACCCGTTCTTATTGCTAGTATTTCGTATGCCTTATTTTACCAAATTACCTTTGCTAAAGAAGGAACTTTATACCTGCTGCGTTTTAGCAAAACATTTGATTTAGCCATACTTTTTTCGACACTATTTGTTTTTGCAAAATGTATTCATTTTCTTTTTGATACTAAGGTTTCCAAAATAGATTCCTTTTCAAAATACGTTTATTTAGTTGGCTACATCATATTACCATTTATTATCATCACTAAAATTCCTTTTGGTAAAGATGGGTACAACCCAAAAATATTAATTAGTATTTTTATTTTGATCTGGACCAATGATACCTTTGCTTACATCGTAGGAAAGTCAATAGGAAGAACGAAGTTATTTGAACGGATATCTCCTAAGAAGACCATAGAAGGCTTTATGGGAGGAGTAGTATTTGCAGTAATCATCAGTTATTTGATTGCCATCTATTTCATTGAAATTGCAGAAGAAAAAATATATATTTGGATCATTATTGCTTTAATTGTTGGCGTCTTTGGAACAATTGGTGATTTAATCGAATCTAAGTTTAAAAGAACAGCTGGCGTTAAAGACAGCGGAAAAATAATGCCCGGTCACGGAGGTGTACTAGATCGTCTAGATAGTGTTATATTTGTAGCACCAATTGTATTTTTATTTTATCAAATTTTAAATTATGTTTCATAAAGAAGGAACCAAAACTATCCTATTAGGAATTATTTTCACAGCAGTTGTATTATTAATTTCTGACAATTTAATTGATATCATCTGGCTTAAAAAGGCAATACAAATTAGTGTTTTTTTACTATTGATTATCATTTTACAGTTTTTCAGAAATCCTAAAAGAACTGCAATTACAGATGAAAATCACATTTTAGCACCAGTTGATGGTAAAGTAGTTGTAATTGAAGAAGTGTATGAAGGAGAATACTTCAAAGACAAGCGCTTACAAATATCTATTTTCATGTCACCTATCAATGTGCATGTAACACGTTATGCATTAAGTGGAATTGTGAAATTTAGCAAATACCACCCTGGAAAATTTTTGGTTGCTTGGCACCCAAAAGCCAGTGAAGAAAATGAAAGAACAACAGTAGTAATTGAAAATAATACTTTTGGCGCCGTTTTATACCGTCAAATAGCAGGAGCATTAGCTCGTAGAATTGTAAATTATGCTGAGGAAGGAATGCAGGTTGTTCAAGGAACAGATGCAGGTTTTATTAAATTTGGTTCTAGAGTAGATATATTTTTACCGTTAGGAACACCTATTAATGTAGTTCTTAATCAAAAAGCCATCGGAGGAAAAACGATTATTGCAACAAAGGGATAATGACTGAAAAAGATTTAGATACTAAGTTTCAGGAAGCTGTTGAAAATGCTTCCGAAATGACTCAAGCATCTTTACCGCAAGATGTCCAGTTGCGCCTTTATGCCTATTACAAACAGGCCACCTTTGGCACATTAGAACCTAGACAAACTTCTACCTATCACTTAAGAGATGCATTCAAAACGAATGCTTGGATGCAAATAAGCCACCTAACCGCCAAAGAAGCAAAAGAGCAATATATTGAAATCATTAATTCTATCTTGAAAAAATAGTATTTCTCATGAAAAAGAGCACAATCCTTATTAGCAGTATTTTAGTAGTTACCTTTTTAGTTTCCTGTAAAGACAAAAAATTTACGGAAGTTGTAGAAGTACCCTTACCTACTGCGCAAGAAAAAGTATCTATTGGCTTTCCTGACGATGTCAAAGCTAACCAAGGTTCATTTCAATTAGAGAAGTTAGCTTATCCTTATGACGCTTTAGCGCCTACTGTATCGCCACTAACACTAGAGATGCATTATTCAAAGCATTATTTAACATATACTAATAACCTGAACAAAGCTGTCGCAGGTACCGTGTATGAAAACCAGTCTATAGAAGATATTTTATCCAAATTAGACTTAAATGACGCCGAATTAAGAAACAATGCTGGTGGTTATTACAACCATTCTCTTTATTGGAAATCTATGGCTCCAGAAGCTGGCGGAACTCCAAAAGACACATTGGCTTCGGCAATAAATCGAGATTTTGGTTCTTATGAAAACTTTGTAAACGCATTTAAATACGAAGCTACAAATCAATTTGCCTCTTCATGGGCTTTTGTTGTGGTCGATAAATATGGTAAATTAAAAATTACTAGTTCACCCAACCAAGACAATCCTCTAATGAGAAATGCTGCCGTTCCTGGTACACCGATCTTAGCACTGGATCTTTGGGAACATGCTTATTATTTAGGATACCAATACAGAAGAAGAAATTATATTGATTCCTTTTTTAATGTAATTAATTGGGAACAAGTAGGCAAAAATTACGAAGCTGCACTGCGAAGAAAATACTAGCCTCTCGCTAGACGATATAAAAAAAGCTGATAACTATTATAAATATAGTTATCAGCTTTTTTTTATGATGTCATTATAGTTATTACAATTGATAAATAAAAGACTCTAAAGGTGCAATGTTTATTTGAACTTTCCCCACACCATTAATTACTTCGAGTACTCTGTTATTAGTACCGTACAACTGATCAGTGATTGGATACTTCCCATCTTTTACATCCCATTTTTTCAATAAACTAGCAGGAACGGCTAGTTCAAATGTACTAGTCACACTATCTGAAAAATTAGTAACGATGATTAACTTTTGTGTAGCAGACCAGCGAGTAAAAGCATAAATCCCAGCGTCATACCCTGCAGTTGATTGGCGATTAGCAGTTTGAATTTCTTCAAATTCCCCCATTAAAGCGGAACTATTTACTGAAAAATTTAGAAGTCTCTTGTAAAAGTCACGCAAATCTTTTTCTTTTTGTGAAAGCTGTCCACCGTCAAATTTCCCATTGTTCATCCAACGTTGGTGATTAGGAACGCCTACATAATCAAAAATTGAAGTTCGGGAATGAGTTCCAAAACCACCATTTTCATTACCAGCCTCCCCTACTTCTTGCCCAAAATAAAGCATTGTTGGCGAAGAACTGATTGTCGTAGAAACGACCATTAGCGGTTTGCCTTTTTCTGGAGTTCTAGCAAATTCAGGACTGGCTAAACGTTGTTCATCATGATTGTCTAGAAAATGTAACATGTGATGTTCAATATCTTTCATTCTGTTTTGTATGTCTGATAAACCATCAGGCGATGATCTTCCTTGAATCACCTCTTTTAGTTTATCATAGGTTTCAACCTTATCATACAAATAATCCATTTTCCCTAATCGAATGTAATTGCGGTACTCATTAGGGTTATAGACCTCTGCTAATAAAAAGGCATCATGATTCTTCATTTTTATGGCAGAATTCATGTAGCTCCAAAATTCATACGGTACCATCTCAGCCATGTCGTATCTAAAACCATCAACTCCCTTTGCAGTCCAGTACAAAGCAATTGATTTGAATTTCTTCCATGAATCTGGAACGTCTTTGTCTTTCCAAAACTCATAATGTTCCTCGTATGATTTAGTATCAAATCCTGCAGGAAGCTCAGGAAAATCTTTGGAGCCATCAGGACGTACACCATAATTTACTTTTACTGTTTCGTACCAATCATTTTTATCAGGCTTGGTCATTCTAGAACCATTCCCTGTCCATTTTGCTGGCACTTCTTGAAATTGACCATCACTTAATGGATTGGCTTCACCATTAAGTGGCTTTTCAGTATCGGGCACTTCAAAAGAAGAATTCGGGATGTAATAAAAATTATTATCTCTTTTATATTCGACCGTTACATCATCATTGGCACCAAAATCGGTCACCCCAGCAGGGTTGTTCTTACCTTCGTACTTGCGGGCAATATGATTGGGTACAATGTCAATAATCACCTTCATTCCAGCCTTATGAGTTCTAGCGATTAGCGCCTCAAATTCTTGTAAACGGTTAGCCGGATTTACTGCTAAATCAGGGTTGACATTATAATAATCTTTTACTGCATAAGGAGAACCAGCTCTACCTTTCACCACATCTGGATCATCATTAGAGATGCCAATCGCAGTATAATCCCGAATTAAAGCATGATGAGGCACTCCTGTGTACCAAATATAAGAAACACCTAAATCCTTTATTTCCTGTAGCGCAGTATCTGTGAAGTCATTAAATTTTCCTACTCCATTTTCTTCGATAGTTCCCCAAGGCTTGTTAGTGGTGTTTTTGTTCCCAAAAAGTCTGGTGAAGACCTGATAAACGACTACTTTCTTTTCTGTGGCATTTACTTTGTTATCTGTGTTCATTTTTAAATCTTTCGTTTTGCAAGCAGTAGTAAGTAGCACTAGACTAATTCCAGTGACGAGAGTTCTTTTTTTTATCATGCTGTTTATTATTAATTGCTAAGCACGGCCCTTTTTTAAAAATCAACCGTTTGTATAATCAATTTTTAAATTTAATATAAATTTTAAAACTGAAGTCGAATCTAATTTCATTAATTCTTAAAAGCAGTTATAAAATCCTACTACAACGAGAGAGTTCTGATTTTTGTTCATAACTTCAATAGTTCTCCTCCACTATTTAATAAGTTTACAGCACTTTTGAATGTATAAATAAATGCTAATATCGATTAGGATTGTTTCCTTTTTCCTAAATTTGACAAAAATTAAATCCATTGAATAAATTACTATTTTTCATCTGTTGTAGCTTACTTCTTTTTAGTTCTCCATCTCTTTTGGCACAAGCCCCTAAAAAGATCATTGTAGAACACTCTGACTACGCTGATGTCAATCAAGCAGAGGTGCCAGATGCCTTTCTACTGACAGGAAATGTACGTGTAAATCATGATGGCGTGGTAATGACTTGCAATAAAGCGTACTACTTTCAAAAAGAAAATTACATAAAAGCATTTGGTAATGTACAACTGGTTCAAGGGGACACACTCTTTTTAAATAGTAAATATGCGGAATATAACGGAAATGTAAAAAAAGCATTTGCAGCAGGAGAAGCATTTATGAGTTCGCCTGACGCTACTTTAGCAACGGATACAATTAATTTTGATCGCAATACACAAGAGGTTTATTACAGATCCCAAGGGACTATTACTAACAAAGACAATACGTTGCGTTCTAAATCAGGAAGGTATTATGTAGCCCAAAAGAAATTTCAGTTCTTGACTGCAGTGACTATAACTAACCCGCAATACGTTATTAAGTCAAATCACTTGGATTATTATAGTAATTCTGGTCACTCCTATCTATTTGGTCCTTCTACGATTACTAGTAAGAACAATTATATTTATACTGAAAAAGGGTTTTATGACACTAAAAAAAATCTAGCGCACTTTCTTAGAAAATCCTATATAAAATATGACGATCGTCTGATACAAGGCGATAGTTTGTATTATGATCGGAACAGAGAGTTTGCCTCAGCTACGCGCAACGTTAAGATAACCGACTCGATTAATAGAGGAATTATCAAAGGTCATTATGCCGAAGTTTTCAGAAAGAAAGATTCTATGTTTGTCACCAGGAGAGCTGTCGCTGTCAATTTTGTAGATAATGACTCGGTTTATATTCATGGTAAAAAGTTAATGGTAACAGGGAAAGAAGGCGATCGCATCATTCGTGCTTTTAATAATGTGCGTTTTTTAAAGAAAGACATGAGTGGAAAATGCGATTCAATACATTCCAGTTCTAAAAATGCACTCACTAAACTAATAGGCAATCCTGTATTGTGGAGTGGTGAAAATCAGATAACTGGTGATGTGATGCATTTAATAGGTAATAACAGCACTCGAAAACTAGATTCATTGAAGGTACTCAACAATACCTTTCTCGTCTCCAGAGACACTGTGGGAACAGGTTATAATCAGGTAAAAGGCCTTAACTTGTTTGGGAAATTTATTGATGGCAAACTCCATGATGTAGATATTGTCAAAAATGCCGAGGTGATATACTATATGCGAAATGATGATAAAGAACTCATAGGTATTAATAAAAATGTAAGCAGTAAAATCAACCTAATATTTCAAGACAATGCTGTAGAAACCATTACTTTTTATCAGCAAGTAGATGGCGATATTTATCCTGAAAAGGATTTACCTGAAAATGCCCGAAAACTAAGAGGCTTATTATGGCGGGGCGATGAAAGAATCACTTCAAAAGAGGATCTTTTTCCAGAAGATGAAAATGAATACAATGACAAAATGATGGATGCGGCTAAAAAGGAAGGTGAAAAGGAAAATGTACCTATGAAGATCAGGAAAGAAACATTGAATTACGACAAGAAAAAAAAGAGTAAGTAATCAGTTCTAAGTGTTGAGTCGCTTCTTGCAGTCTATAGTTTTAAGACTATTACAACTCCATAATTTTAAAAAGTAAAAAATTGAATAACGATTTCTTAAAATACCAAGCACAAACCTCTCCTTACCCATTAGGAATGGAGGTTTCTCATGCTAAGGGTAGTTATATATACGACACTAATAATAAAAAATATTTAGACTTTGTAGCAGGAGTTTCAGCATGTACGTTAGGACACCAGCATCCAAGAGTGAATCAAGCGATAAAAGATCAATTAGACAAGTATTCACATGTGATGGTTTATGGAGAATACTCACAAAGTCCAGCGGTAGCATATTGTAAATTAATGGCATCATTATTACCGGCACCACTAGACAAAACCTACCTCGTTAATTCTGGTACTGAAGCAATAGAAGGTGCTTTAAAATTAGCACGAAGAGTTACAGGAAGAAGTCAGCTGATTTCGTGTCACAACGCTTATCATGGCAACACTATGGGCTCTATGAGTGTGATGGGATTTGAGGAACGCAAGCAAGCCTTCCGACCGCTGATACCGGATGTTGATTTTATTACCTTCAACAACGAAGCTGATCTTGAAAAAATTACTACTAAAACTGCAGGAATCCTGCTGGAGACCATACAAGGAGGAGCTGGTTTTATACAGCCTGAAAATGACTTTCTTAAAAAAGTACGTCAACGCTGTAATGAAGTAGGTGCTTTATTAATTCTGGACGAAATTCAGCCTGGCTTTGGTCGAACAGGGACCCTTTTTGGTTTTCAGAATTATGATGTTGTACCTGATATCGTTGTTATGGGAAAAGGAATGGGCGGCGGAATGCCAGTTGGTGCATTCACTGCTTCAGCTGCGATGATGGACTTATTGAGCGATAACCCCAAATTAGGCCATATTACTACTTTTGGTGGTCACCCTGTCATTGCGTCAGCCTGCTTAGCGACTTTGCAAGAAATTACTGAGACTGACTTAATGGCAAAGGCCATAGAAAAAGAAAAGCTATTTAAATCACTTTTGGTACACCCTTTGATACAAGAAGTTCGAGGAAAAGGGTTAATGCTGGCTGCTATGACGGCAGATGCGGCAATAACAAATGAAGTGATTTTAAAATGTCAAGACAAAGGACTTATTTTATTCTGGTTGCTATTTGAAAGTTGTGCAATAAGAATTACGCCACCACTAACGATTTCTGAAGAAGAAATTAAAGAAGGTTGCGCTATAATGTTAGAAGTAATGGATGAAATACTTTTGTCAACTGCAAATTAATAAGCCAAAAACAGCACTACTAATTTAACAATTTCTTTTTGTTAATTAAATTGTTCACAACAATTCTGATTTTTCTTCACATTAAGAATAAGGATGCCTAACTTTAATTGGGCTAAATTCAAAAAAACAAAGTATGCAATTAAGCAACGAAGAAGAAGACTATAACTTATCATTATCCAAATTTGAGTCTATGTTGAAAACCAACAAAGTACTCTTTTTTGACTCAGAAGAATTTGAAGAGATTATTCTTCATTATCTGGATATGGGTAAGGCCGCATTAGCGAAAAAAGCACTTAAGCTAGCTCTAGATCAACACCCTAAATCAACTGGTTTGAAGTTGGTTCAGGTAGAGATGCTTGTTTTTGATGAAAAGCTAGACATTGCCGAAAAATTATTAAACGAGCTGTATGCAATAGAGCCGAATAATGAAGAAATATACATTCAGAAAGCTAATATCTGTTCCAAGAGAGACCAACACGAGAAAGCTGTTGAGTTCTTAAAAATCGCCCTGAAATTTACAGATGACTATGCTGATGTTTACAACCTGATAGGTATGGAATACCTGTTCATGGACAATCTTGAATTAGCCAAGGAGAGTTTTATCAAATGTCTTGAAGAAGATTTAGAAGATCAATCAGCATTGTACAATGTGGTGTATTGTTTCGAATTTTTAGATCAAAATCTGGAAGCGATAGCGTATCTCAATAAGTACATTGATAAAAATCCTTACAGCGAAATTGCTTGGCACCAAATGGGTCGTTTGTATTATGGAGTAAAAGACTATGAAAACGCCATTAGAGCCTTTGATTACGCTACCTTAATTGATGACGAATTTTTAGGCGCTTTTATGGAAAGAGCCAAAGCCTTTGAACGTTTAAATAGATATGAAGAAGCAATTGAGAGCTATAACCGCACCATTGAATTAGATGACGCCACCTCTTATGCGTTGTTAAGAATAGGAAAATGTCATGAGAAGTTAGGGAATACAGCACTAGCTTTAAAATATTACAATGAAACGGTACATGAAGATCCTTTATTAGACAAAGGATGGATTGCTATCACAGATTTTTACTTACGTCAAAAAAACTACCAAAAAGCATTATTTTTTGTCAATAAAGCTTTAGCTATAGACAATCAAAATCGTTTGTACTGGAAAAGATACGCGACGATCAATAAGGAAATGAACTTTTTTGAAGAAGCGGAGTTTGGGTTTAGAAAAGCAGTAGAATTTGGTGACACGGGATTAGATACATGGTTGTTTTGGGTTGACATCCTTCAATTCTTAGGTGAATTTGAAAGTGCTATTCAAACACTATTACAAGCATCAGAATATTTCCCTGAAGAAAACGAGATTGAATACCGATTAGCAGGATTGTATTTTATGATTCAAGACAATACAAAAGCTAAATTTCATTTGAGTAATGGACTGCGTTTAAAATTTGACAACTACATTCTTATTGAGGATTTATTCCCTGTAGTTTGGACAAAGAAAATGGTTCGTAATTATATTGACAAACATAAGAAAGACTAATGACGGATTACATTAAGAAAAGGTATGGCTTACTAGGAAAAAACATTAGTTACTCTTTTTCAAAAGGTTATTTTACAGACAAGTTTAATGCTGCAAATTACTTAGGCTACACCTACGAAAATTTTGATATTCAAGACATTAAGGAGTTTGTTGAAATTATAAAAAACAACCATCAGGAGTTAGAAGGAATGAACGTCACTATTCCATATAAAGAAGCTGTCATGCCTTACTTAGACAAGCTTTCTAAAAAAGCCACGCTTATAGGAGCCGTAAATACGATAAAATTTACAAAAAAAGGACAATTAAAAGGCTACAACACGGATTATTACGGCTTTAAAAAAGCTTTAAAACCTTTGTTGCAGGCACATCATAAAAGCGCCTTAATACTAGGTACTGGAGGTGCATCAAAAGGCGTATCATTTGCACTAGACGAGTTAGGAATCAAGTATACTTTTGTTTCTAGAATTGCTAATGAAAACACTATTTCCTATGAGCAAATTAATGCAGATACCTTTAACGAACATACCATTGTAATTAATGCCACTCCTGTAGGAACGAGTCCAAATATCGAAGCATTCCCAATGATTCCGTATGACTATTTCACAGACAATCACATTGCATTTGATCTTATTTATAATCCTGCTGAAACGCAATTTTTAAAGAAGGCGGCCGAACGAGGAGCTCAAATTAAAAATGGTCATGAGATGCTTGTTTTTCAAGCAGACAAAGCGTGGGAAATCTGGAATAGATAAATTCACCGTACATAGCTAATTACAAAAAGCTTTCCATCCTTAATTAGGAAGGAAAGCTTTTTTCTTGCCTATTATTTCAGCATTTTTTAAGTACTCTAGCTACAAGTACTCGTCCTAAAATAGCTATTTATCACTAGTTAACTGCAACTGTGCATTACTGCCTATATAAACGAGAATATACTATAATTGATAGCCGCTAGCCCTGATAGTAGCGGCATCCTTTTTATCTTGAATTTAGTTCAGGATACTGAAATAAATTAAGGATAAAAAGATAAAGCGAATAGCAGGAAATTGCTTCAAAAAAAGCATTATTTTAACATAAAACGACTCTAAACTAACGATTTATTTTGTAATTCAATACTGCTTTACTATCTTTCGTGTTCGATATATTAGGAACCTTAAACATTGAACCAATGTTAGAAGAAAAGAATGATAACCTGCAAAATGCAGATGGAACGTTAACAACAAATACAACAGAATCTGCTGAAAACACAACTACTGAAGTTGAAGAAAACCCTATAGCAGCTGAGGAAAACACTGTAGAACCCACTACCGAAGAGGCTGAAAATAGTGTTACTGAAAATGCAAATCAAAAGGCACTAAATTCTATTGAAGACTCTAATGCTGAGGAAAGCGAAGATGAGACTTTAAAAGACCGTCATCACATCCCGATGCAAGATTATGACACTTTATCAATGGAAGCGCTTGTAGATGAATTAAAAGTTTTAGTTGCTACTGATAAAGTCATGTCAGTTAAAGAGCATGTTGATGAAATCAAAAAAGCTTTTTTAGCAAAATACCATCACTTTATCGAAGAGAAAAAGGAAGAATTTCAGGCAGAAAATCCTGATAGTACTGAAGATTTCCAATATCATTTGCCTTTAAAAGGACAATTTGACGAATACTACACCTTATACAAAGACAATAAAAATGCGCATTTCAAGAGTTTACAAACCAACTTGAAATCAAACCTTGAAAATAGATTAGCTATTGTTGAAGAACTAAAAGAGCTAATTAACCCGCAGGAAAATATTAAAGATACCTTAAAGCATTTTAACGAATTAAGAGATCGATGGAAAAATGCAGGTCCGATTCCTAAAGACAAATACAATCACGTTTGGAACAACTACCATTTTCATGTAGAGAATTTCTATGATTATTTGCACCTTGATAGAGAAGCAAGAGACTTAGATTTTAAACACAATTTAGAGCAGAAGCAAAAAATAGTATTACGTGTTGAAGAATTACTTCTAGAAGAAGATGTAAATAAAGCTTTTAGAGAGTTACAGGATTTACACAGAATGTGGAAAGAAGATATTGGACCGGTTTCTAAAGAACACCGTGATACCATCTGGAATCAATTTAGTGATCTTACTAAAAAGATGCACGACAAAAGAGAGCTTTTATTTGAAAAATTAAGAGGAACTGAGGTTGAAAATTTAGAAAAGAAAAAAGACATTATTGCTAAAATTGAAGAGCTTGCTACTATTAAAGTAAATGCACACTCGCAATGGTTAGCACAAATAGAAAAAGTAGAAGCCCTGCGTACTGCTTTTTTTGCCGCTGGTAAAGTCCCATCAGAAGTTAATGAAGAAACATGGGCGGCATTTAAAACAGCTGTGAGAAACTTTAATTCTTTTAAAAACTCTTTTTATAAAGGAATTAAGAAAGATCAAAACGAGAATCTAATCAAGAAAAATGCCCTTGTTGCTAAGGCACAAGAATTAAAAGACAGTACTGACTTTGATGCGACTACTCCAGTGATGAAGCGCATTCAAGATGATTGGAAAAAAATAGGACATGTCCCTAGAAAATATTCTGATAAGGTATGGGCCGAGTTTAAAGCAGCATGTAACCACTATTTTGATCGTTTAAAAGAACAAAAAAGCGAAGAAAACGCTGAGGAAATGGAAGCTTTTGACAATAAGAAATCCTACTTAGATACCTTAAGAGAGTACCAATTGACGGGAGATCATAAAACAGATCTTGATGCTATTAAACTTCATATTGAAACTTGGAAGAGTTTTGGAAGAGTGCCTTTCCCTAGAAGACATATTGAAGGAAAGTTTAATAAAATCTTAGATGCATTATTTGATAAATTAAGCTTGAGCAAGAAAGAGACTGATATGATGCGTTTTGCTACACGTATGGATCAATTGTCTGAAAACAATGATACTCGTAAATTAGAAAATGAAAAGATCTTCTTAATGCGTAAAATCGATGAAGTTCAAAACGAAATTTTCCAATTAGAAAATAACATTCAGTTTTTTACCAATACCAAAAATGCCAAAAAAGAAAATTCTATTGTTTTAGAAGTGCGTAAAAACATTGCTATACATAAAGAAAGTCTTGATATCTGGAAAGAAAAATTAAAGCAGTTAAGAAATCTAAATCAAGAATAACTTTTTTTTTAAAATACAATCTTGCAAACCTCATCCTAGCCATAGTTTGAGGTTTTTTTATGCAGTTACGTTACTGTCGAAAGTTTTAAAAGAGAAAAAGGGACTGAATTGAGTTCCTTTACACCGCTGTCATGATAAATATCATTTTAATTTAGTCGCCTTGCTACTACTTTTGAAGTAGCGATAAATTATACTATCATGAAAACTGCTCTAATTCAAAAATACAATGTTCCCGGCCCAAGATATACCAGCTACCCTACCGTTCCTTACTGGAATGAGCCTGCGTTTTTATATGACAATTGGCTAGACTCGCTGAAGAAATCATTTAGAGAAAGTAATACTGAGGAAGGCATTAGTTTATACATTCATCTTCCTTTTTGCGAAAGCATGTGTACTTTTTGTGGCTGCAACAAGCGCATCACTAAAAATCATGATGTTGAACATCCGTACATAGAGGCTGTCTTAAAAGAATGGTCTTTATATTGTAAACTGTTAAATGAAAGACCCATAATTAAAGAAATTCACCTTGGGGGTGGAACGCCAACTTTTTTTTCGCCAAAAAACTTAGAAGATTTAATCAATGGTATTTTCTCTTATGCTAATAGGGCTGAACATTACGAATTTAGTTTTGAAGGACACCCAAACAATACGACGCACGAACATTTACAAAAACTCTATGATTTGGATTTTAGAAGAGTGAGTTTTGGTGTCCAAGATTATTCGCCTGTAGTTCAAAAAGCAATTCACAGAGAACAACCCTTTCATAATGTAGCGAAAGTCAGCTTATGGGCAAAAGAAATTGGTTACACTTCTATAAGTCATGATATTATTTATGGACTGCCTTTTCAAACTGCTGATGATGTTATTGATACTATCGAAAAAACAAAATCATTACAACCCGATCGTTTGGCTTTTTATAGTTACGCCCATGTGCCCTGGATAAAAGGCAATGGTCAACGTGGATTTAAGGACGAAGATATACCCAAAGATGAGGAAAAAAGATTGTTGTACCAGTTAGGCAAAGAATTACTGCTTAAAAATGGTTACCATGAGATAGGAATGGATCATTTTGCTTTAAAAACAGACTCCCTTTACGATTCTTTTAAAAGCGGGAATTTGCATCGCAATTTTATGGGCTACAGCTCGTCAAAAACAAAATTAATGATTGGATTAGGCGTGTCCTCAATAAGTGATAGCTGGTATAGTTTTGCTCAAAATGAAAAAAACATTGAAGATTATTATCAGTTATTAGAATGGAATAAGTTACCCATATTTAGAGGTCATTCCTTGACTAATGAGGACTTAATCATTCGCAAACACATCCTTAATCTGATGTGTCAATTTGAAACTTCGTGGGACGATGATAGCAGTTACTTTACTGAAATCCCAGAAATCTTAGTACAGTTGAGAGAAATGGAAAAAGACGGACTAGTTAGTATACAAAGCAATAGTATTCATGTTACTGATACCGGTAAGCCCTATATTCGCAATATATGTATGGCCTTTGATTTGTTATTAAAGAGAAAAGCACCTGAAACCAAACTGTTTTCAATGACTATTTAACGACCAAATTTTTAATAAGGAACTACTTAAAAATTTCATCGAAGAAAAATGAAAAATCGTAAATTAAATACAGTGGTGAGCTGTAGATAATTTACGATTTTCTGCTATTTTATTGTTATCAATAAGTTCTGGCCGTGTACTTTATTTTACTTTGTAATAATACTGTACAATTCATCTTTAATAAACAGTAGCTTGGCTTTTAGCTCATGAGCATATTCATCAGTAACTACCTCAAAATCCGTGTTGATTCGATGTATTTCATGTTCTAATTCATGGTATTCATCAAATAATTCTCTAAAGTGCTCATCGTTAACTTTCAGTTCATGAATTTTATCCTCGTATTCAGGGAACTCGTGTATTAAATTGTGTCTTTCCATTTTGAATGCTTTATATATTAAACTTCATTATCGAATACTTACTAGTGACAATTGGGGTTAGCTTGTACAAACAAACTCATATTTGAAGGAGAAACGTATGGAATCCCTAAACCTAATCCCCTCAATATAAACAATGTCCCTATAGCAACAGCAACATAGGGAATTGCTTTTTGAATTTTATTTCGAATAGGCATCGTAATAAAGGAGTTCATATATACTACTGCACTCATCAGCGGAACAGTACCTAATCCAAATAACACCATATATAAAACACCCCAACCCGCAGATTGCATGGCAATTGCACCAAATAAGGCTACGTAAACCATACCGCAAGGTAAAAAACCGTTTAATAAACCTATTGTAAACAAGGATTTATAACTTTTATTTCTAAACTGACTCCCCAGCTGTTGTTTTAGCTTCGAAATTATTTTAAAAACGGGTTTTGAAAAATTATATTTAGCAAATATTTTCTCTGGTATAAGCACAACAGCAATCATGGCAACACCTATAAATATAGATAAATTTTGTTGAACACCTGCCATAAAAAAACCTTTGCCCAATAAACCAAAAACAAAACCAATGGTACCGTAGGCCGTTAACCTACCAATATGATACGTCAAGATTTGAGCTGTTCTCTTAGAAGGATTATTCCTATCAACCGGCAACATCATAGCAATAGGTCCACACATACCGATGCAGTGCAAACTACTAATCAATCCAAATAGGAAGGCGGTATATAACATATTGTTATTCTAAAAGTTAAAGGTTTAAAATTCAAGTAATACAATGAACCATTTATGAAGTGCGAACCTTATGTATGTATAGTTTTACTTTTTTACTGTGTTTTGTTTTTTTACCTATCTAAAAATTGAGCCCCTCAATTAAGCAGAAACTTTGAATCTTTGAAGCTCTGAAACTCTGAAACTTTGCAACTCTGAAACTCTGAAACTCTGAAACTTTGATACTCTGATACTTTGATACTCTGATACTTTGATACTCTGATACTTTGATACTCTGATACTTTGAAACTCTGATACTTTGAAACTCTGAAACTTTGAAACTCTGAAACTTTGAAACTCTGAAACTTTGAAACTTTGAAACTTTGACACTTTGACACTTTGAAACTCTGAAACTTTGAAACTCTATTACAAAGAATTACTCTATATAAATCGTCTCTTTTGTCAAGTATTGTTTTCCTTTGTACTGCCAGTGCATATTAATATCCCATCGACCGCCTACCAATTTTGATTTAGGTATGAGCAAAGTTGGATTAGACAACGAAATTGGAATTTCAAAATCTAAATTTTTCATAGACGGTCTATAAAGGGATACTTTTCCTTTAATATTTTCTGGTACATAAACAGATGGAAACACGATGGTTACTCCATCATCAGATTTAGAAATTACTGGCTTTTGAGCCAAATCATGTGCATTTTGTACCCTTTCCATTTCTTCCTCAAAACGAGCATCATGCTTATAATACTCCTCAACTACTAATTCATTATCGTATTTAGAATTAGATTGTACCTTAATTACAAAATACAGTATGAAACTCATAAAAAGCGCAATGGCAATTACTATTCCTGTTCCCCAATTGATTTTCATCCTTTTTAATGTTTTTTTGAAGATACCTCTTCAATTAATTTATTTTTTAATCAAAACTGCGCGGACTTAAAAAACTGGTTGTACTAGTTTCAATTTTTTTATCTCCGTTATAAACTTCAATCTTTAATTTAGTTTTATCATTTTCTAATAAAAACTGATTAATCTCAACAAATAGCGTTCCTTCACTCATTCCTTGTTTTAAAACCTTAAAATGTTGGTTTCCTACTACTTTTAAGGTACCTTTTATATTGGCCAGTTCAAAATGAATGTCATTAAAATCATTGTTAGTCTTATTGATAATTTTATAAGTAAATATGTTACTTATGTTCTCGCCTTTATGCTGGAAAAGTTGTCCCGGTAAACGTAAAATTGTTGTTTGAACTTCAGTTCTTAAAAATAATAATCCAACTAAAACACCAACTAGAATAAACAAAATTGCTGAATAGCCTTTCATTCTTGCAGTGAATTTAAAGGCTGCTTTTTTCTCAATTTCGTCTTCAGATGCGTATCGGATTAATCCTTTGGGTAAATTAATACTCTCCATGATTACATCACATTCATCAATGCAGGCGGTACAGTTTACACATTCTAACTGCGTACCATTACGAATATCAATTCCTGTGGGACAGACATTGACACATTGTTTACAATCAATACAGTCTCCTTTCCCTGTTGCCGCTCGATCTTCCTTTTTATTAAATTTAGCCCTTCCTTCTTCTTTTTCTCCTCGCACAAAATCATAGGCCACGTTGATTGATTTATTATCAAGCAGTACACCTTGTAACCTCCCATAAGGACAAGCAATTATACAAACTTGTTCCCTAAACCATACAAAGATGAAATAGAACACCCCTGTAAAAATAGACAATGCTATAAGTGTACTCAAATGTGTTTGTGGACCGTCCTCAATCATTTGAAACAATGCATCACTACCTATGAGATACGCCAAAAATACATTGGCAATCGCAAAAGAAATTAATAAAAAGACAGACCACTTAATTCCTTTTTTTCTTATTTTTTCGGCATTCCATTCTTGTTTTGATAAGCGAATTTGGGCTCCACGGTCTCCTTCTATCCAATATTCAATTCTTCTAAAAACCATTTCGAGGAAAATAGTTTGCGGACAAATCCATCCACAAAATATGCGTCCAAAAATTACCGTAAACAAAATTACAAACACTACTCCCACTATCATAAAGAGCACAAAAAGGTAAAAATCTTGAGGCCAAAATGGAAAACCAAAAATATTAAAACGACGTTCTAATACATTAAACAGCATGAATTGATTCCCATTTATCTTGATAAACGGATTAGCAACTAAAATGATTAACAAAAAATAACTAACCCATTTTCTATAATCATAGAACTTTCCAGACGGTTTTTTGGGGAAAATAAATTTTCTCTTACCTTCATCGTCAATCGTTCCAATGGTATCTCTAAAAGCTTCGTCTGGTAATTTTGACATTTTGTTTTACTTTATAATTCTATGTTTCAAAACATTATTAACCTTTTTAAAACATAGTAAATCCGTGCTATTATTTTGCCACAGGAGTTGTTGCAGCGTCATCCACCCAAATCTCACCATCTGGCGCTTTTGGATCTTTTGGATTACTTCCTTTTAAAGATAATATGTAGCTGGCAACTTTTTGAATTTCTTTAGGTTTGAGAGTTCCTTTCCAGGCAATCATTCCTTTTCCGTCTCTACCACCATTAGTAATTGTGTGGAAAATATTTTTAACACCACCTCCAAGAATCCAGTGATCATCTGTTAGGTTGGGTCCAATTTGTCCTCCTGCGTCAGCTCTGTGACAAGCCGCACAATTGTTTGCGAAAAGGGTTTTTCCAATGGCTAAATCAGCTGGATCAGTTAATAACGTCACTGTTTTTTCATCCATCAAATCGGGGGCTGTTTTCATATATTCTGCTACATCAATTTTGGCTTGAGCCAACTCTTTCTTCAATTCCATTTCTTGATTATCACCTCCCATGATTTCAAAACGAACTAAATATATTACAGAAAAAGCAATACAACCATAGAATAAGTACACCCACCAAGGCGGTAAATTATTATCTAATTCTTTGATACCGTCGTAATCATGATGCAACAATACGTTAGCTTCATTCTCAATTGGCTCTGTTTTAGTTAATCTTTGCATTAATTTTTTAAACCACTCGCGATCTTTATAACTCACAGTGCTCGCTACTTCAAGTTTTGCCTTTTGTTCTTCTGTAAGCATTTGATAAGTAATATTATCAATGGCACTAATCGTTATTTCTATAGCAATTAATAGAAATAGAAAAACAAATAGAAATAGCGAAACCATTGGGTATTTTATAAATGCTGCTCGGTCGCCAGAATCTATAAAGTATTCCATTGCGCCAAACACGAAAAAGAAAATTACTGGTACTCTTAAGTATGCTGGGATTAATTTTTTCATTTTATCTCTTTTGAAATCCTCTTCAAATCCTCTACAAAAGCGAGAGAAGTAATAGGAAATGGTTATTTATTTATTTTGGACTCAGCCGTTCTTAACATCTATAGGAGAGCCACTGTACAATCCAAGTAGTAATTCTTTCTTCTTGATACTAATTAATTATCATTCAATGGGATTTGACTTAACTCTTTTATCTTATCTTTTTTATAGGACAGAACCCATATTCCTAATCCAACAAAGAAGAAAAAGAAAATCAATAACGATAGTATAGGATAAATCGCTACTCCCGCGATGGTTTCCATGTTGTGTTTTATTTGTTCGAACATTTTTTATAGTTTTATAAAGCCTCAAAGTGCCAAAGTTTCAAAGTTTTACTTTAAGTTTCCACTACATTGAGACTTTGCTTCTTTGTTACTTTTGTTACTTTTTATCTTTCACTTTAATATCAGTTCCTAATCTTTGGATATAAGAAATTAGTGCTACAATTTCTCTTTGATGCATGGGAACAAATTCTTCTCCTTTTGCAGCTGCCTTTTTCTTACTATCCTCATAGCTTTTGACAAAATCAGGATCGGCAGTAAGGTTGTTTTCAATTTTTTGTGATTGAACTTTGATTGCGTTTTTAGCGTTAGCCACTTCAGCATCTGTATACGGTACACCTAAAGTTTGCATCACTTTCATTTTAGTTTCGATATTCGAAATATCCAGAGCCTCATTGTCAAATAACCATTTGTACCCTGGCATTATAGAACCCGATGAAGTACTTTGAGGATTCCACATATGGTTAAAGTGCCAGTTGTCATTGTACTTCCCACCTACTCTTAATAAATCTGGACCAGTACGTTTAGATCCCCAAAGGAAGGGATGATCGTATACAAATTCTCCTGCTTTAGATTGCGGACCGTAACGTTCAACTTCACTTCTAAAAGGGCGTACCATTTGTGAGTGACAGCCCACACAGCCTTCACGTATGTAAAGATCGCGTCCTTCTAATTCTAATGGAGTATACGGTTTCACACTAGCTATAGTTGGAATATTAGATTTTACCATAATCGTAGGTACAATCTGTATTACTCCTCCTATTAAGATGGCTACAGTAGCTAAAATGGTTAATTGTATAGGTTTTCTTTCTAACCAAGGGTGAAATTTCTCTCCTTTAGTTCTACCACTGCTTATTTTTTGTAGTTCTGGCGCTTCTGCTAATTCATCTTCTATTGTAGCATTAGCTCTAATTGTTTTAGTGATATTGTACACCAACACAAACATTCCAATGATATATAATGTTCCTCCTACGGCACGCATCCAGTACATTGGCATAATTTGCGTTACTGTTTCTAAAAAGTTACCGTAGGTTAATGTTCCATCTGGATTAAATTGCTTCCACATAGAAGCTTGTAAAAAACCGGCCACATACATGGGAAGTGTATATAATATGATACCCAATGTTCCTATCCAAAAATGAAAATTAGCTAGTTTAGCTGAAAATAATGGCCCTTTTGACATTCTTGGTACTAACCAATAAATCATTCCAAAAGCCATAAATCCATTCCAAGCTAAAGCCCCTACATGCACGTGAGCAATAATCCAATCAGTAAAGTGGGCAATAGCGTTTACATTTTTTAATGACAACATAGGACCTTCAAAAGTAGCCATACCATAACCTGTAATGGCTACAACAAAGAATTTTAAAACTGGGTCTACACGCACTTTATCCCAAGCTCCACGCAAAGTCAGTAATCCATTAATCATTCCACCCCAAGAAGGTGCAATCAGCATTATCGAAAATACTACCCCTAAATTCTGAGCCCAATTGGGTAATGCAGAATACAGAAGGTGATGCGGTCCTGCCCAAATGTATAAGAAAATTAACGACCAGAAATGCACAATCGATAATCGGTAAGAATATACGGGACGATTTGCTGCTTTTGGAACAAAATAATACATCAGCCCTAAAAAAGGTGTCGTTAAGAAAAAGGCAACGGCATTATGACCATACCACCATTGTACCAATGCATCTTGTACACCTGCATAAACAGAATAACTTTTCATTCCTGAAACAGGAATAGCCAAACTATTAAAAATGTGTAGTACAGCAACGGTCACAAAAGTGGCTAGGTAAAACCATATAGCAACATATAAATGACGTTCTCTTCTTTTAAGAATAGTTCCAATCATGTTGATACCAAATACTACCCAAATCAAAGCAATAGCAATATCTATAGGCCATTCTAGCTCAGCATATTCCTTCGATGAAGAATAGCCCATTGGTAATGAAATAGCTGCTGCCACAATAATCAATTGCCAACCCCAAAAATTAAGATTACTCAAAAAATCACTAAACATTCTTGCTTTAAGCAATCGCTGCAAGGAATAATATACTCCGGCAAACATGGCATTTCCTACAAAGGCAAAAATAACTGCATTAGTATGTAAAGGTCTTAACCGACCAAAACTCAACCAAGAAACACCGTCAGTTAGATTGGGGAATAAAAATAATGTTGCTAATAAAAGTCCGACGACCATGCCGACTACTCCAAAAACAATGGTAGCGTAAATAAACTTTTTTACAATTTTGTTGTCATAATAAAACTGCTGCATTTCCATAATTAAATTTGTTTTTCTTCTGTTGTTTGTATTTTGTTCTGTGGTGTTTTCTTTATTTCATCGTCAAATAACATTCTGACAGAGGGTGTATAATCGTCATCATACTGTCCGCTTTTTACTGCAATTACAAATGCAACAAAAAAGCCAATAGCGACTACGATACTGATGGAGATTAATAAATAGATGACACTCATACCTTAAAATTATGTTAACAAAATTATCCTACTAGGTCCTTAATAAATATGATATTTATCATACCCACTTACTTTATTGAAATTTCTTACCTATTTTTTAAAACTCTGGCATTGTAATTACTCATGATAGTTACAAAACTGACAATTGTAATTGTGCTTAAAGGCATTAAAACAGCTGCAAATAAAGGCTTTAGATTTCCAGTGATAGCAAATGCCAATCCCACAATATTATAGAGTAAGGATAATACAAAGCTCATTTTTATTGTTTGCATTGCTTTTTTAGACATTTTTAAAAAATAATTTAATTGAGAAAATTCTTTAGCTTCTAATATGGCATCGCATGCTGGCGAAAAAACGTTGACATTTTCAGAGATAGAAATTCCAACATTACTCTGAGCTAACGCTCCAGCATCATTTAATCCATCTCCTACCATCATTACGTTCTTTCCTGACTCTTGTAGGTTTTTGATAAATTCGAGCTTTTGTTCAGGCTTTTGATTAAAAACAAGTGCAACACCTTGCGGTAAAAGTTGTTCTAAGGATGTTTTTTCTCCTTCATTATCACCCGATAATACTTTGATCTGATAACTGGACGTTAAGTTTTTAAACAACTCCTCTAAACCTGCTCGATATTCATTGTTAAAAATATATTTGCCGTAATAAACATCATTGATACTGATATGGACAGCGGTTTGCAATATACTTTTACCCTCTACATTTCCGGCAAAACTGGACGACCCAATTTTCAATAGAAACCCCTGCACTTGGGCTTCAATTCCCTGTCCAGTAATTTCGCGATACGTTTCTATTTTAACTTTTTCTGAATTCGGTATAAAATCGTAAAGCATTCTGCTTAACGGATGATTAGAGCCCTGAATAGCATTCTTAATCAACTTTAAGTTCAAAGCAGTGAGCGTTGCTCCTTCATAACGAATACTGCTCTTATTATTTGTGGTTATTGTTCCTGTTTTATCAAATACAATTGTGTCAACTTTGGCTAACTGCTCAATCACTAAAGCATTTTTAAGATAGAATTTTTGTTTCCCAAAAATGCGCAGTATGTTCCCTGTTGTAAATGGTGCCGTTAATGCTAAAGCGCAAGGACAGGCCACTATCAGTACCGCAGTAAATACATTAAACGCAGTATTCACATCAATGAACACCCAATAAATAAAAGATAAAAAGCTAATTACTAATAAAGCAGGTGTAAAATAATGACTGACAGTATCCGTAATGGTTTGGTACTTTCGTTCAACGTTTTTTTGAAAAACATCATTGCTCCATAACTGAGTCAAATAGCTTTGGGAAACAGAAAGTAAAACTTCCATTTCAATTACTTTCCCCATTTGCTTACCACCGGCAAATATTTTATCCCCTGACTTTTTCGTGATGGGAATTGCTTCACCAGTGACAAAACTGTAATCTATAGCCGCCGTTTCACTGATCAGTATTCCATCTACAGGAATTAATTCTTGGTTTCTGATAAGTAGACGATCTCCTTTTACAATATCGTATACCGGTATACTTTCTTCTCCATTTTCGGGATTAAGGCGAGTAATCGCTATGGGAAAATAAGATTTAAAATCCCTCTCGAAGCTTAAAAAACTATAGGTTTTTATTTGGAACATTTTCCCCAGTAGCATAAAAAAGATAAGCCCAGTAAGACTATCAAAAAATCCAGGTCCGTAATCAAAGATGATGTCCACTAAGCTCCTAACAAACATAACAATGATTCCTAAGGCAATGGGAATATCAATATTTAGTATTTTGGTTCTTAAACATTTGTAAGCTGAAATATAGTATCCACTACCTGAATAAAGGAAAGCAGGCAATGACAAAGCAAAAATGAGCCATCTAAAAAATGGTTTATAACTATCCAACCAAAATTCATTTACATCAAAATATTCTGGAAATGACAGTAGCATTATATTCCCAAAACAGAAAAAGGCGACTCCTAATTTATACGTTAAACTGCGATCAAGGTTCTTTGTTCCCGACTCATAATTCTCCAAGCTGATATAGGGTTCATAACCAATAGAACTTAATAAATAGACAATAGCTTTCAAAGAAATTACCTCAGGGTTGTAAGTAACGCGTACTTTTTTTTCATTAAAATTTACTTGAGAAGCTTGTATTCCTTCCCCAAGGCGCTGTAAGTTTTCTAAAATCCAAATACAAGAACTACAATGAATATGAGGAATATTCAGTGATACAATAGCTGTTGATGCTTCATTAAATTCTAATAATTTTGAAATTATCGCCTCGTTATCTAAAAAATCATACTTCCCTTGTATATCCAAAGGGGATGCTCCAGGGGAATTTTCGAAATCATAATAACAACTCATATCATTAATCGAAAAAATTTCATACACGGTTTTACATCCGTTGCAACAGAATTTTTTAGCATCGAAAATGATTTCATCATTTATTATAATATCTAATCCACAATGGAAACAGTTTTGTGTGTCCATATTTTTGCTCATTTACCTAGAGCAAAATTCTTAAATATATGTTAATGAAAATATGACATATATCATATAAAAATGTACTTTTACATTACAAACAAACACATTTTTTAACATGAGTAAATGCGAACAGTGTATCGTGAGGGAATTCAGCTCGCTAAAAGCACTCAAAAAAGATGAGTTACTTAGAATTGCGGACTGCAAAACTTCCTATACAATTAAAAAAGGCGAACTTATCTTTGCAGAAGGCGATAATGTCAATGGCATTTTTTGCATTAAAGACGGAGTCTGTAAATTGAGTAAATTAAGTCCGAATGGCAAGGACCAAATTATAAAATTAGTTACTAAAGGCGAGTTGCTAGGACAGCGTTCTATGATAAGTGATGAGCCGGTAAACCTTAGTGCTGTAGCTCTAGAAGATATGGAAGTTTGTTTTATTCCAAAGACGGATGTAATGGGATTCTTTGATAAAAACAATCAGTTTTCAATGAATGTGATGAAGAACATATGCGGAGATTTAAAGGATGCAGATGATCACACCGTATCCATGGCCCAGAAAACAGTAAAAAGTCGTTTAGCAGAAACCTTACTTTATCTAGAAACTACTTTTGGTAAAAACGCAGATGGTAGCCTGCACATTCAGTTGTCTCGTGAAGAATTAGCAGGCATGATTGGGACAGCCACCGAAAGTTGCATTCGGTTACTATCTGACTTCAAGAAATTAGGATTAATTGAATTGACGGGTAAAAAAATTATTCTGAAAGACTCCTCTAAATTAAAAAAACTAGCTGAATAGTTTTACACTTTCTTGTTCATCGCCAAGTAGTACACGGGAATTCCCAGTGCTACTATTCCCAAACCTAATCCTGTATTGAAAGTGTCATACACTAATAAAGTGATGCAAATACCTACGGTTACAATAATATAAATTGCGGGAACCAGCGGATAGCCAAATGCTTTATATGGTCGCTCCGTATTAGGCTCTTTCTTTCGAAGTATAAAAACACCTATGATTGTGAGTATATAAAAAAGGAGAGATGCAAATGTGGCATAAGTAAGTAAATCTCCAAATTTACCTGAAATTCCTAACACACACGCCCAAATACATTGGACCCATAATGCTTTAGCAGGAACCTGATGCTTATTTAGCTCAGTCGCTTGTTTAAAAAACAAACCATCTTTTGCCATAGCATAAAACAACCTACCTCCTGATAGAATCAGTCCGCTATTAGCACCAAATGTAGAGACCATAATTAGTGCTGCCATTACAAAAATACTTACATTACCCATAATCATGCCGGCAGCCGCTGCTCCTACTCTATCATTGCTCGCAAACATAATTCCTTGTTCGGCTACAGTTGTACCATTTGGAGTTCCATGCATAGGCAACAATGCCAGATAAGCCACATTGGCCAAAATATAAATAATAGTCACTATCAAAGTACCTAAAAATAGGCTACGCGGAATGTTCTTTTTTGGTTCTTTTATCTCCCCTGCAATAAAAGTTACATTATTCCAAGCATCACTAGAAAACAAAGAATTGATGATCGTCGCTGCTGCAGCTCCAAGTATAGCAGTCCCTGCAAGTTTAGTTACAGTTACTGTCCCGTCAGGATTTAAAACCGTTCTACTTGCATCCCACATATTTTCAAAATTGCTAGCCAAAACATCTGTTTTTAAACCCACGTATATTCCTAAAATAATCAATGCAAATAGCGCAATTAATTTTGCTGCAGTTAAAATCAGCTGAATAATTTTCCCACTTTTCACTCCCCTAGTATTGATATACGTTAACAATACGATACTAAATATTGCTAGTAACTTACTGTTTGTAAAAGCAAAACCAGTTCCTATTGTAAAAAGAGTGTCGTCTAAAACCGGAAAGAAAATAGCGGCATAGTTAGCAAAAGTTACCGCGATCGCAGCAATTACACCTGTTTGAATTACAGTGAAAACAGTCCATCCATAAAGAAAAGATACTAGTCGCCCGTAAGCACGCTGGATGTATACAAATTGTCCACCTGCATTAGGCATCATTCCAGCCAATTCACCATAGCTTAAAGCAGCTGCTACTGTAATCAAGCCAGTAACTAACCAAATAATTAACAACCAAGCCGCTGAACCAATGTCCCTAGCCATTGCTGCTGTTACTATAAAAATACCAGAACCAATCATGGATCCAGCTACTAAGCTCGTAGCATCAATTAATCCTAAGGAGCGTTTTAGCTCGGTTTTATTTTCGGACATAACTATAAAATTGACTTATAATAATATTTAGATTGTATTTGTTGACCTTGACGGGACTAGAATATTTGAAAATCATAGATTTTCTGTTCCTATTTTTTTGGAAGCCGCTTCGCTTCTTCCCAATTTGGAATATTTGAAAATCACAGATTTTCTATTCTATTTCTTTGGAAGCCGCTTCGCTTCTTCCCAATTTAGAATATTTGAAAATCATAGATTTTCTATTCCTATTTTTTTGGAAGACGCTTCGCTTCTTCCCAAAAAACATCCATTTCAGCCAAGGACATGTCCATTAAGGGTTTTCCTAATTCCAATGCTTTACTTTCTAAATATTGGAAACGATTAATGAATTTTTTATTTGTTCGCTCCAGCGCATCTTCAGGGTTTATATTCAGAAAACGAGCATAGTTAATCATTGAAAATAAAACATCACCAAATTCTGCTTCCATTTTATCTTGATCTCCAGCTGCGACTTCTACCTGAAGTTCGTTCAGTTCTTCCTGGACTTTATCCCAAACCTGATGTGATTCTTCCCAATCAAATCCTACACCTTTGACTTTATCTTGTATTCGACTTGCTTTAACTAATGCAGGCAAGCTTTTAGGAACACCTTCCAGTACGGATTTCCTACCTTCTTTTAACTTTAGTTTTTCCCAGTTTTGTTTCACCTCTTCTTCATCTTTTACTACTGTATCTGAATAGATGTGGGGGTGACGGTGAATTAATTTATCACAAATTTCATTACACACATCAGCAATATCAAAATCATTAGTTTCACTACCTATCTTAGCATAAAAAACAAGGTGTAACATCAAATCACCCAGTTCTTTTTTTACTTCATTCAAATCATTATCCAAGATGGCGTCTCCTAATTCATAGGTTTCTTCAATGGTGAGATGCCTTAAGCTTTGCATGGTTTGCTTTTTGTCCCAAGGACATTTTTCACGCAAATCATCCATAATGTCTAATAATCGTTCAAAAGCCTGAAGCTGAGTTTGTCTCGAATTCATAGTAAATCGTTTTGTGTAAAATTAAGAAATCCTGTATTCTATAAAAGTAGATTACAGGATTTCTTTATAAAGTAGAAAAGAATAAATTACTCTTTAACTTTCTTTTCTTTTTTTGGTCTTTCTTCAACTACCTCATCAGTAGCAGAAGCTACTTCTGTCTCTTCTGGTTTAGTGTCTACCACTAATCCTTTAGCGTGAAGCATATTGTACCAGTTCAATATTTTTTTAACATCAGAAGGATACACTCTTTCTTCATCAAAATCAGATAAAACTTCTCTAAAATAGGATAATAAAGTAGCGTTATCTTCTTTATGAGAGATTGCTGGACCATTGTTTTCTTTGGCAGCAATGTTAGCCATAATTTCAGCTAATGGTTTCTCTCCTTCATAAGTATAAATTGAAATTTCAGAAAGTAAGCTTACGTTACTTTTTAAATTCACAGTGATTTTTTTTCCATCAGCTAATGATTCTGCAACAAATCCTGAGCGCGTTTGTACTTTAAGTACGTACAATCCTGGTTTACCTGAAATGGCTAATATTTTTTCTAAATTCATTTTTGTTTGATTATTAGTAAGAATTCGATTTGTATTATTTTTTTTATTAAAACCCAAAAACTGTACCAAGATAGGGTACAATTAGTAGTTTTATCTCCCTTTCTTGGCAATAAATTTCATTCGATAATCTTGAAATGTCTTCCCTTCGGTAATATTTTTTAATTTCTTTTGAATCAGTCTTTTTTTCAACGAAGATATTTTATCAGTAAATAGAATTCCTTCAATGTGATCGTATTCATGTTGGATAACTCTTGCGATTAAACCGTCAAAAACTTCCGTTTTTACAACAAAATCTTCTTCACAATATTCAATAGTTATTCTCTCATTTCTATAAACGTCCTCGCGAACATCTGGAATACTTAAACATCCTTCATTAAAACACCATTCTTCACCATCTTCAACTAACATCTTTGCATTGATGAACGTTCTTTTAAATCCGTTTAATTGTTTTTGTTCTGCATCTTCTAAATCTTCATCATCACTAAAAGGTGTCGTATCAATCACAAACAAACGCAATGCTTTACCAACTTGTGGTGCTGCAAGACCAACACCAGAGGCATTATACATTGTCTCGTACATGTTAGCAATCGTTTCTTTCAATTCAGGGTGGTCTTGTGAAACTTCCTCTCCCACTTTTCTCAGAACCGGATCTCCATATCCTATAATTGGTAAAATCATCGTTGTTGTATTAAGTATTAACTACCGCGAATAAAGAACTAAATCTCCTTATTTACGGTTGGCAAAAATAGTAAAAATTTAGACAATGAATAATCACAAGATGATAAATAGCATTTTTTTATAATTTAGACTTAAATCACAGTGTCTTATGCTATGATAAATCTCACAATTCATACCTTTGCGTGTAATCAAAACACTATGATTTCTAAAATTCAGAAATTCGCCGACTCTACACATTTTACAAATGCTTTAAAAGTAACTATAGCTGCGGTACTACCTGCCTTGCTATTTACTTATCTTGGTAATTTTCAAATTGGTTTTACCATAGCTCTTGGAGCATTTTTCACTTATCCCAGTGACATTCCTAGCAATTTAAAACATAAAATTAACGGGATATTAGTAACCGTTATTATTGTTTCCGGTGTTAATCTTATAATAAATCTTGCTAACCCCTATCCATGGCTGCTTTACCCGCTACTGGCTTTATTAATTTTTGGACTATCGATGATATCAGTGTATGGGCAGCGAGCTACTATGGTGTCGTTTTCAGCTTTATTATCGATTTCACTAGCCTTTGCGCACATACAAACCGGTTGGCAAATTCTCCAGTATTCGGGATTAATATTTGCTGGAGGGCTTTTCTACTTACTCATTTCTTTGATTTTTTATTATATCAGGCCTCATCGCTATATTGAATTGCAAATTTCTCAGTGCATGGAACTTACCTCTAAATATTTAAAACTTAGAGGGGATCTATGGAAATTAAAGTCGAATAGAAAGGCAATCACAGAGAAGCAATTACACTTACAAGTAGAACTCAATGTGATTCACGAAAACATTAGAGAAGTGCTGGTTAGAAACAGAACCAACTCTGGCTCTTCTAATCAAAACAGAAAGATGCTAATGGCTTTTATTTCTTTAGTCGAAATAATAGAATTAGCCATGTCTACATCGTTTGACCATAATACACTACACCAGAAATTTGATGAATACCCCCGTATTTTAGATACTTATCAAAACTTAGCATACAATTTAGCAAAAAGCTTAAAGCAGCTTTCTAAAATACTGGAAGACGGCAAGTTCACTGCTATAAAACACAATTTGATTGATGACCTAAACGCTTTTGAAACTGCAATTGCAGATTATCAAAAAGAGCAAGGAGAAAACTTTACCTACGAAGGGGTATTTATGCTGACAACGATGCTGCATTATGCCGAAAAGCAAGTAGAAAAAATAAAAATATTGGAACGTGCTTTTACCTCAACCAATACTACTCATGATTTTAAAGGAAAAGATAAAGATTTAGAAAAATTCATTACCCCTGAATACTACCCGATACAAACCATGATTGAAAACCTGAGTTTTTCATCGACGGTTTTTAGACACTCTCTCCGCTTGACCATTACTATACTTGTAGGGTTTATTATTGGACAAATATTACCGTTTCAAAACACCTACTGGATTGTACTGACTATTGTGGTGATTATGCGTCAAGGCTATGGTTTGACAAAACAGAGAACCTATCATCGTATTTTTGGGACCCTGATGGGTGGGATAATTGCGTTTGGAATATTATCTACTATTCATAATCCAGAAGTCATTGGTGCCTTAGCGATTATTACGATGATTTTAGGATTCTCATTTACCCCTACCAATTACAAAATAGGAGCTACATTTGTAACCATTTACGTGATATTCATTTATGGCATATTAACACCTAATATTCAGGATGTTATTCAGTTTCGTGTATTAGATACTCTTGTAGGTGCCTTACTTTCTTTTCTCGCCAACAGTTTTATATGGCCCTCATGGGAGTTTTTAAATGTGCCAGCCTATCTTGAAAAATCAATTGAAGCCAATCGCATTTATCTAAAAGAAATATCGTTGTATTATAATAAGAAAGGAGAAGTTTCTACCTCTTATCGACTGGCCCGCAAACAGGCTTTTATTGCGATAGGTAATCTCATGGCATCGTTTCAAAGAATGGTACAAGAACCTAAATCAAAACAAAATCAACTTCCTCAAGTGTATAAGTTAACGGTGCTCAATCATACGTTACTATCCTCTGCTGCATCGCTAGGAACTTACATACAATCACACAAGACAACCGAAGCTTCAGAAGCTTTTAATGTGGTCGTTGATAAAGTTATCAAGAATTTAGATCATGCAATTATTCTTTTAACAAAAAATCCACTGGATTTATTCCCTCAAGAATCTAATGAAGAATTGAGCAGGCGGTTTACCGAGCTAAAAAATATTCGCGTAAGAGAATTAAAAGAAAGAAATCCAGAAAATGACGAAGATTTTCAACTAAAGATGCAAGAAGCACATTTAGTCATTGAACAATTAATATGGTTGACCAATCTTTCAGAAAACATTGTGAAATCAACTCAGTTATTAATTGATATCAAAAAAGAAGCCTAGTAATTTCTTACTAGGCTTTCTACAATTTTTATCAATACAGTTACAACTTTAAAACAGCTGCTGTATGCGCTCTAATCTGATCTGAAAGAGCGGGGTTTTCATTCAAAGATTGTCCAAAAGAGGGAATCATTTCTTTAAACTTTTGCTGCCATTCTGCTGTCTTAGCTTCTTCTTTGAAACACCTTCCTACTAAGTCTACCATAATAGAGACAGCAGTTGATGCTCCAGGTGAAGCTCCTAACAATACAGCCATTGTACCATCAGCGGTTGTAATGACTTCAGTACCAAATTCAAGGATTCCTCCTTCTTTTTCATCTTTCTTTATTACTTGTACGCGTTGTCCTGCTCGTTCAATTACCCAGTCTTCAGACTTCGCATTTGGAACATATTCGCGCAAAGCATTAATTCTATCTTCAGTAGATTGACGAACCTGTTCGATTAAATATTTCGTTAAAGGAATGTTTTTTATCCCTGCAGAAATCATTGGTAAAATATTATCTGTAGTTATCGACAAGGGTAAATCAGAATACGATCCATTTTTCAAGAAACGGGTTGAAAAACCAGCAAACGGCCCAAACAACAATTGTTTCTCTCCATTAATCATTCTAGAATCAATGTGTGGAACCGACATAGGTGGCGCTCCAACACTAGCCTTACCATACACTTTTGCAGCATGTTTAGCAATCACTTCTGGATTAGTACATTTAAGCCATTGTCCACTAACTGGAAAACCTCCGTAACCTTCACCTTCAGGGACATCAGCCTTTTCTAATAAAGGTAACGAACCTCCACCTGCTCCTATAAATACAAATTTAGTATATACTTTCCTTTTTTGACCTGTAGCCAAATCAGTAATTTTTATTCTCCATGTTTTATCATCACGTTGTTTCATTTTTTTAACTTCATGATGGTAGTGGATAGTTACTCCGTCAAGAGTACCTAAGTAATTGAAAATGCTTCTAGTCAATTCACCAAAATTCACATCAGTCCCCATAGCCATATGAGTAGCAGCCATTTTCTGAGAGGCATCTCTACCTTCCATTACTAACGGCATCCATTCTTTTAACTGAGAAAAATCAGTGCTGAATACCATATCCTTAAAAAGTTGATTTTGCTGTAAAGTTTCAAATCTTTTCTTAAGGTAGGCTACATTTTTTTCTCCCCATACAAAACTCATATGTGGAATGCTTTTAATAAAATTCTCAGGAGATGGAACTTTCTTTTGTTCTACTAAATAAGCCCAGAATTGGCGTGATACTTCAAAAGATTCAGCTATACTAATTGCTTTTTTAGGATCAATACTACCATCTTCTTTCTCAGGAGTGTAGTTCAATTCACAAAAAGCAGAATGTCCAGTTCCAGCATTATTCCATGCGTCAGAACTTTCGGCAGCAGCGATATCTAATCTTTCAAAAATTTCAATTTTAATATCCGGTTGCAGTTCTTTTAGAATTAAGCCAAGAGTGGCGCTCATAATTCCAGCTCCTATAAGAACTACTTCAGTATTTGAACGAATTGTTGTGTCAGGCATAGCAAAAATTTTAAAGTGCAAAGATACTTTTTATAATTGCAAAAAAAACTATAAATTAATAGAGAAAAGTTAGAAATTACGAAAACGTTTTATCTTACTTTACTTCATTAAAGATGACTGTTTAAAACATTTTTCGATTCAGATAATCTTGCAGCATTATGGTAGCCGAAATCTCATCAATTAATGCCTTATTTTGACGTTGTTTTTTATTGAGTCCGCTATCAATCATCGATTGAAAAGCCATTTTAGAGGTAAAACGCTCATCTACCCGAATCACTTTCATCTCTGGAAAATGATTAGTAAAATGAGTCACAAAACCTTTGATTATCGATGCACTTTCTGAGGGTTGTCCATTCATTTGTTTTGGTTCTCCAATCAAAACTGCCTCCACTTTTTCTTTGGCAAAATAATCTTTTAAAAAAGCGATTGCTGTAGCACTAGGAATCGTCGTTAAACCCGAAGCAATAATTTGCATTTCGTCAGTAACCGCAATACCTGTTCGTTTTTGACCGTAATCGATAGAGAGAATTCTAGGCATGATTTTTTATTTATTTGGCAAAGATAAGCAAAGAATACATTTTGAATATGCATTTTATTTACTGAGGTTATTTTAGTTGTTACAATTCTTTACACAAGAACAGATGAGGCTCTAACAACCCTTTTGTTGTTTTTTGAACAATAAAAACAAATATGTTAGTATTCCAAAAACTCTTCCCTTTTCTAAAAAAACCAATTATATTTGCTTAAAAATTAGCAAACATGGATTCATTACAAACAATTATAGAACAAGCTTGGGAAAACAGAGCTTTGTTACAAGAAGAAACGACTACAAAAGCGATTAGAGAAGTAATCGAATTAGTAGATTCAGGAAAACTACGCGTTGCAGAACCAAAAGGAGACGGATGGCAAGTGAACGAATGGGTTAAGAAAGCAGTAGTAATGTATTTCCCTATTCAAAAAATGGAAACTTGGGAATCAGGAATTTTTGAATATCATGATAAAATGTTACTTAAAACAGGTTATGCAGAAAAAGGAATTAGAGTTGTACCCAATGCAGTAGCCCGTTACGGAGCGTATATTTCTAGCGGTGTTATCTTGATGCCAAGTTATGTAAACATAGGTGCTTATGTAGACGAAGGAACTATGGTTGATACTTGGGCAACAGTAGGAAGCTGTGCACAAATAGGTAAGAATGTTCACTTAAGTGGTGGTGTAGGTATTGGTGGGGTTTTAGAACCATTACAAGCAGCGCCAGTTATTATTGAAGACGGAGCATTTATAGGATCTCGTTGTATCGTTGTTGAAGGTGTACATGTGGGTAAAGAAGCCGTTCTAGGTGCAAATGTATGTTTGACTGCTTCAACAAAAATAATCGATGTTACTGGAGATACTCCTGTTGAAACAAAAGGATATGTTCCTGCTCGCTCAGTAATAATCCCTGGAAGTTATACTAAGAAATTTGCTGCTGGTGAGTTTCAAGTGCCATGTGCTCTAATCATCGGACAAAGAAAAGCTTCAACAGATTTAAAAACATCATTGAATAACGCTTTGCGCGAATATGATGTAGCGGTTTAAAAATTATTTTACAGTAAATTATTATATTGTATATTCCTCCCTCAACAAGGGAGGTTTTTTTATCTTATGAAAATACTAGTTATACAACAAAAAATGATTGGAGATGTATTAATAAGCAGCATTATATGCAATAACTTACGATATGCTTATCCTGATGCGCAAATTGACTATTTAGTTTACGAAACAACTACTCCGGTTCTAAAAGGGAATAATAGTATTGACCGCATTATCACTTTTGAAGAGAAACATCGTACAAACAAAAAAGAGCTATTAAAATTAGCCCTGGAAATTCGGGCTGAAAAATACGATGTATTGATTGATGCTTACTCTAAATTAGAAAGCTGGTTAATTGTCCTTTTAAGTGGTGCCAAAAGAAAAATTTCCTATAAAAAACCCGGTCGCACATTTTTATATACAGACAATGTTCCTTTTGAGGCTTTTCCAAAAACGAATCTAGGCTTAGCCATAGAAAGAAGACTTTCTTTATTAGAGCCACTCCAATTGGACATTATTATTGACCCTTTACCAAAACTATTTGTTACAGCTGAAGAAAATAACATAGCCCAAACACTTTTTGAAAAACATCAGCTCCAAAAAGATGTAAAAACAGTGATGATTAGCCTTATAGGAAGCGAAAAATTAAAAACCTATCCGTTAGAATATATGGCAGTAGTGATTGATACTATTGCAGAGGATAGAGAGATTAACATCCTTTTTAATTATTTCCCGAAGCAGATTGAAGACGCCAAAAAAATCTTCAATTACTGTAAGCCTGAAACTCAGAAGAAAATTTATTTTGATTTATTAGCGGATGATCTTAGAGGTTTTATTGCCATTATGAATCAATGTGATGTTATTATAGGTAATGACGGTGGAGCTATTAATATGGCCAAGGCCTTACAAAAACCTTCGTTTATTATTTTTTCACCTTGGATTGAGAAAAAAATATGGGCCACTTTTGAAGATGGCATCCATCATTTGTCAGTTCATCTTAATGATTACAAACCACAATTATTTATTGGTAAGAAAGAAAAAGAACTTAAACAGCACGCCTTAAGTTTATACCAAGAATTCAAGCCAGAATTATTTACATCTAAAATCGATACTTTTTTAGTAAAGAATCTTTCTAATGAAAAATAGTAATCTGACAATAAATAGCAAAAACCCTCCTTTAAGCGTTCTAATTATTACCTATAATGAAGAGCACAATATTAGCAAATTGCTGCAAACTATAAATTTTGCTGATGAAATTCTTGTAGTGGATTCCTATAGTACGGATAACACAATCAAAATTGCGGCATCATTTCCTAAGGTTAGAGTAATCCAACATCCATTTGAGAATTATGCGGCTCAACGGAATTTTGCCATTGGTCAAGCCAAAAACAATTGGATACTTTTCTTAGATGCTGATGAAAGACTACTTTCTCCATTAAAAAAGGAAATCTTACACACAATTCAAAATCCGCAAGCCAAAGATGCTTACTATTGCTACCGCTCCTTTATGTTTAAAAACCAAAGACTGTATTTTAGCGGGTGGCAAACAGACAAGGCTACTCGATTATTTAAAAAAGAAAAAGCGCTGTACAGTTTAGAAAAAACAGTGCACGAAAAGCTTATTATTAATGGTACTACGGGAAAATTAAAAAACAAGCTTATTCATTATACTTATATTGATTACAGCAGTTATAAGTCTAAAATGATTCATTACGGTAAGCTTAAAGCGGTAGAAGAATTAAAAAAAGGAACAAAACCACATTTCTTTCATTTTTACATTCGCCCAGTATATCAATTTTTAAATCAATACCTGCTTCGATTGGGATTTCTAGATGGTAAAAACGGACTAACTATATGCTATTTGAATGCTCTTAGTGTGGCGGTACGTTTTCAAGAATTAAAAAAATTAAAAGCTGATTAATTAGGCTTTCCAAAATTTCAGCTTCTTCTTTAACCTCTTTTTACGGAAAAACTCTTCCTGAAACTGCTGCGTAAATCCCCACATTTTTTCAAAAATAACCGCTTCATTTTCAGCATAATGTTTCGCGTATTCATTACTCATTATAGCAATCATTTCTTTTTTTGGCGTAAGCCTGCTAAAATTTTTCATTCGGGATTCAAAATCCATTTTAGCATGAAAATTCATACGGTTTAGATCAACTAAGTAAAAGCTATAGATTCCATTTGCTTCTTTTTTAATCAATGTATTACCTGGAGAATGGTCGAGAAACTCGATACCTTTTTCGTGCAGTTTAAAGGTAAATAGGGTAAATTGTCGTAAAATATTTTCATGATCTGGATAATTAGGAATTTCTACTAATTCCCTAAAGGTCAAATCACATGCTAAGTGCTCACTGACATAGTAACTATCTCGTAATCCTAAAGCATCAAAGTTCTCAAAATAAGCGAGAGGCTTAGGAGTGCCTATTTCATTTTGTAATAATAATGTAGCATATTCGAAGGATCGCTTTGCTTTAGACTTCCTAAAATATTTATAAGCAATTTTGTTTATTAGATTCGGAATTTTAAAAGACTTGATATTTACCTTTTGCCCGTCTAAATCAAATAATTTAATCACATTTCGATCACCATTTCCAAAAACGGTTCCTAAATCAGAATTGAATTCTTTTATGAAGTTTAGAATTTCTCTTGAGTTTTGAACTGTTTGAGAAAACATGAATTTTATTGTCATTTTTATTTTTTTAAAGCTTGCTCTTTGAATAATCACATAGCTTGTAGGATCAATTAGATTTAGTAGTCTTGTATCTTATTAAAACGCAAAGGAAGACCTACTATATAATGTAAGGTACAACCTTTGTTTATAACATAAATCTAAAATACTACCAACCAACAAAAATACACATACCATTTTAGACTTCAAATTATTATTGTAATTTCGGCAAAAAAATAATAATGACCATATTACATGTATCAGCTGTAAAAAATTGGGGCGGTGGGGAGAATCACATTGAGAATCTTTGCTTTGAACTAAAAGAAACCAATCCAGAAGTTAAAAATATCGTTTTATGTGTCGAAAACGGCCTTTTTCACAGTCGTTTACAAAAAACGGATATTGCATTTGAAACAGCTCCTTTAGCATACAATTTAGACTTCCGTTTTTCTAGAAAAATAATTTCTATATGCAAAACACATAAGGTTGACCTTATTCATATTCATGATCCTTCGGCAATTGCCCTTAGTATTATTGCGGATAAATTCTACAATTTACCTCCTTTTGTTTTTAGCAAAAAGACTTCTTTCCCGATAAAACCAAAAAAATTCACACGCTATAAATACAACTACTCTAAGATTAAAAAATATTTATGTGTTTCAAAAGAAACGGAGCGAGTTACCGCTGAATCTATAATAGATAAAGATAAATTAATTACTATTTATCATGGAACTAATTTAAAAAATAAAAGTTCAGACACACCCTTTTTACTAAGAGAAAAATATGGTATCGATTCTTCCAAGAAAATTGTAGGAATTATAGGGAATCACATACGAGCCAAAAATTTCGAAACCTTAGTTGAGACTGTTAACATCATCATTAACAAGGAAAAGAGAAAAGACATACTCTTTGTGCAAATAGGAAATTATACGGATAGAACAGCTGATTTACTTGACGCAGTTAAGAATTACGGTTTAGAGAAAGACATTCTATTCTTGGGCTACACAGCAAACGCTTCTAATTTTATACCACAATTTGACTGTCTTTTGGTCACGTCTCAAAGTGAAGGAATTCCGCAGGTAATTTTTGAAAGTTTTTACCATAAAAAACCGGTGATAAGCACTAGTGTAGGTGGTATTCCAGAAATTATTGAAGATGGTATCAATGGCTTGCTTGCGCCAAAGCACAACCCTGAAATTTTAGGTGAAAAATTAATCCATTTGTTTGATAATACAGCGTTGATTTCTCAGTTCACTACGCTCTCTCATGAAAAACAACTTAGCCAATATACAACAACGATTATGGCTCAAAAAACTTTAGAACAATACAAAAAAATTATCGATGGAAAATCTTAACGAAGAAGTTCTCAAAGCTTACGAAATTATAAAAGAAGGTGGAATTATCTTATATCCTACTGATACGGTGTGGGGAATTGGCTGTGACGCCACAAATCCTGAGGCTGTAGCCAAAATTTACAAATTAAAACAAAGAGCCGAAACGCAAAGTATGATTGTGTTAATGAATGGTGAGAAAATGATGTACAATGTTTTTAAAGAAATCCCAGAAGTTGCATGGCAAATTATGGATTTATCTGAAAATCCAACGACATTAGTATTAGATAACCCTCGAAATGTAGCTCCAAATATCATTGCACCAGATAAAACTTTAGGAATCCGTTTGGTAAAAGAGCCTTTTTGCTTCAAATTATTAGAACGTATGAAAAAACCGCTTGTTTCCACATCAGCTAATATATCGGGAAAACCAACTCCAAAAAGTTTCAAAGAAATTAGCCCTGAGATTATAAAAGGTGTGGACTATGTTGTAAATTTGCAGCACGATAAAATAGCCGGTAAACCTTCTACAATTATTAAATTAACTAGTGATTCTCAGGTAAAAGTGATTAGGAAATAGTAATTACAAAGAAATAATTACAGGATAACCACAGATTCGCAGATTAAAATTTTTAATTTATGGAGGATTATTTATTGGCAGATGAGACTTATAAAATAATTGGAATTCTATTTGAAGCTCATAAAATTTTAGGAAAAGGTTTTTCATAAATAGTCTATAAAGATGCTTTAGAATTTGAATTTAGCGAAAATAAAATTCCTTATGAACGTGAAAAAGAATATTCCGTAAACTATAAAAACACTGTTTTAAAGCATCAATTTTATGCGGATTTTGTGGTTTACAAGTCAATAATTTTAGAAATTAAAACTGTAGAGTGTTTTAACAATAATCATTATAATCAATGCTTAAATTATTTAAAAGTTTCAAATAATGAACTTGCATTACTAGTGAATTTTAATTCTAACTCTCTAGAATACAAACGAATTATTCGCACAAAAAAATAAAAAAATCTGCGAATCTGCGGTAGAAAAAACATGAATTACAAAGAAGCATTAAAAAATAAAATATTCGAAGTTATCTCTAAAGCCTCACAAGAACTTAGCGTAGACAGCTATGTTATAGGAGGTTTTGTTCGAGATTTAATTCTGAAAAGAGATTTTAAAAAAGACATCGATATTGTTGCTGTAGGCAGCGGAATCGAATTAGCTTTAAAAGTATCTCAATTATTACCTAATAAACCAAAAGTTCAAGTATTCAAAAACTATGGAACAGCTATGCTGCGTTTTGAAGATACTGAAGTTGAGTTTGTTGGAGCAAGAAAAGAATCGTACCATTTTGAAAGTAGAAATCCAGTTGTTGAAAACGGAACTTTAAAAGACGACCAAGATCGACGTGATTTTACGATAAATGCATTAGCAATTTCCTTAAATTCAAATTCATTCGGAGAATTGCTTGATCCTTTTAATGGACTCCAAGACATGGAAAACAAGCTGCTAAAAACACCACTTGATCCAGACATTACCTATTCAGATGACCCTTTACGCATGATGCGAGCCATTCGATTTGCTAATCAATTGAACTTTGAAATTGAGGAAAAATCATTACAATCCATTACTAAAAATGCCGAAAGAATAAAAATAATTTCTGGCGAAAGAATTGTAGATGAGTTAAACAAAATCCTTATGACAGACAAACCATCTGTTGGATTTTTACTGTTGTACAAAACGGGACTTTTAGAGCTATTATTACCCGAATTAACAGCTTTAAATCAAGTAGAAGAAATAGAAGGACAAACACATAAAAACAATTTTTACCATACACTAGAAGTAGTAGACAATATCTGTCCGAACACAGATGATGTATGGTTGCGTTGGGCTGCTTTACTGCATGATATAGGAAAGGCACCTACCAAACGTTTTAACAAAAAACAAGGTTGGACCTTTCATGGCCACGAATTTCTAGGTGGCAAAATGGCCAAGAAAATATTTGAACGTTTACACATGCCTCTGAATCAAAAATTAAAGTTTGTTCAAAAAATGGTCATGATGAGTTCGCGCCCTATTGTTCTTTCGCAGGACACAGTAACCGATTCAGCGGTGAGAAGACTGGTTTTTGATGCTGGAGAAGATGTAGAGGATTTAATGACGCTTTGTGAAGCAGACATTACCACTAAAAACCCTTCAAAATTCAAGAAATACCATAACAATTTTGAAATTGTTCGCAAGAAGATTGTTGAAGTTGAGGAGCGTGACCATGTACGTAATTTTCAACCTCCTATCACAGGAGAAGAAATTATGGAAATCTTTAATTTAAAACCTTCCAGAGAAATAGGAACCCTCAAAGAAGCCATTAAAGAAGCGATCCTTGAAGGAGAAATACCTAATGAATACGAAGCAGCTTACCAATTCATGTTAAAAAGAGCAGCTAAATTAGGTCTTAAAATTAACGCTTGTTAAATCAGTAATTGATTAACAATCCAATAACTTTGCATGCGCTTTACTTTAAAAGCAGAAAACCGTAGTTCAGAAAATTGATTTTAAAAATGAGAAAAGAAAATAGATCTGTAGTAATTTGGTTATTATCCGGCTGTGTATTATTATTTTTAATGGTTACTGTGGGTGGAATCACAAGATTAACCAACTCTGGTTTATCCATGACCGACTGGCATTTAGTTACAGACACTTTCCCTCCACTGACAGAGGCAAAATGGCAAGAAGCTTTTGATCAGTATAAAAAATTTCCTGAATATCAAAAAATCAATATCCACAACGATTTCCAGCTGTCAGATTATAAATTTATCTATTTCTGGGAGTGGTTTCACCGCTTTATAGGCCGCATCATCGGACTCGTGTTCTTCATACCTTTTGTTTATTTCCTGTTAAAAAAGAAACTTGACAGGACTACCATAAACAAATGCATTGTATTATTAGCGATGGGTGCTTTTCAAGGCTTTCTTGGTTGGTTCATGGTAAGAAGCGGATTAATCGACAATCCAGATGTAAGCCATTTTAGACTAGCTTTACATCTTACATTTGCCTTTATCACCTTTGCATATACCTTTTGGGTGGCTTTAGATCTAATATATCCTAATAGGAACAATGGCATTCCAAGCTTAAAGAAAATAGCTCGCTTTGCACTAGTGTTTTTATTAGTACAAATCATTTATGGTGGATTTGTTGCAGGTTTAAATGCAGGGCTAATTCACAATCACTGGCCTATGATGAGCGATGGTCAATTCATTCATGACAGCGTATTTTTAGAGCAAAAAAACCTTTTATTAAGCTTTACTGAAGGTAAAAGTGGGGTTCAGTTTATACACCGTACCTTGGCCTATGCGGTTGTAGGTTTTATGGTTTTACTCTATGTTAAGAGTCGAAAATTCACACTCAATCCAGGACAATCAAATGGTATAAAACTATTGGTAATTCTCGTATTCGTACAGTTTGCATTAGGAGTTTTCACACTACTATATGGCGTTCCTTTGTGGTTGGGTTTAACGCATCAAATCAATGCTTTTTTCCTATTATCAGCAATGACTTACACATTACACAGACTATCAAAATAACAACTTATCACTATATTTACCCCTGACTATATTGTCACATTTCTCTTTGTCTCTATAAAAAATGTCAAAACTTGCTGCGCAAGACAGCTTTCTTGATCTATCAGATTACGGAAGACCCTTTGGAAAAATGCTCGCAAATCAGTTAAAAAATACGCGATTTACAGCTATCCATGTTACCTTACTTTTTGGCATTTCAGGACTCATTGCCATCTACTTTATTTTGCAAAATCAATATTACTTAGCCGGGTTTTTCATAATTTTGAAATCAGGAATTGACGCTGCAGATGGAGAATTAGCTCGTCTAAAAAACACTCCTTCCTACACAGGAAGGTATTTAGATAGTGTGTTTGACATCATTTTAAATTTCCTTTTTTTAAGCGCAATTTGCTACGTTTCAAACACCTCTTTTTGGCTCACTTTATGCGCTTTTTTTTGCATACAATTACAAGGAACTTTATACAATTATTACTACGTAATTTTAAGAAATAAATCAATAGGAGGAGACGTAACAAGTAAAGTTTTTGAGTACAAATCACCAAGAGCTTTACCAGGAGAAAATCAAAAATCAGTTGATATTTTACACCAAATTTATAAAGTTGTTTATGGTGGATTTGATAAAATAATTCACACCTTAGACAGTGATGCCTACAAAGTAAAAACCTTTCCCAACTGGTTTATGACCTTGGTCTCTTTATATGGTTTAGGCTTTCAATTACTGCTAATTTCATTGATGCTTGCTTTGGATTTTATCGATTATATCATTCCCTTTTTCATCGGATATTCTACACTATTATTTGTATTTATTTATCTTAGAAAAAGACTTTTTAAGGCTAAAAACTAATTATAGATAAAATCTATATTGATATTTGAATACATTAATATTCAGTAATTTAAAACTAAGCATGTAAACAAAAAATTTAACTAATAATTTTTAATCGGGTTCAGATTAGCTTTAGCAATTTTACAATAAATTATTGGAATAGCATAACACTTTAGAGACTTAATTTGAGCAGCTTTGTGATAGAAATATTATTAATTATAAAACTATATCGTTATGCCAAATTCAGAAGAGATTAAAGGAAACTGGAATGAAATGAAAGGTAAATTGAAACAAAAATATGCCGACCTTACCGATGATGACTTATTATTCGAAGAAGGGAAAGAAGATGAAATGTGGGGAAAACTGCAACAAAAATTAGGAAAAACAGAGAAAGAAATTAAATCATTATTTGATTAATTTTTAAATTAAAAACGAACGAAAACTGTGTCAAAAAAAGCTGTTTATTTTTATGTAAATTAAAATAAATTTCGGCTTTTTTTGAGGCAGTTTTTTTATGCTTTTTTACTACCCAATCCATACTTTAAAATCGGCAACTTTTTCTCTACTTACAATCACCTCATCTTCTCCGTAAGAAGGCAAAATAACTTTTAATCGAGAGTTACTGTACAGCACTATTTCCTTAATTGCTTTCATCGGAATTATGAACTTTCTATTAATTCTGTAAAATTCTTTTGGATCTAATTCTTGTTCCAAAACTTCTAATGTGGAGTCGATCAAATAATTTCTATTGTCGAAAGTGTGAATATAGGTTCCTTTATTTTCGCTAAAAATACATTCGATTTCGTCTATTGAAATCACTTTCAAATGTTGTCCTATTTTGACCGTAAACCTTTTTTTAAATTCTTTCTCAAATGGATTTCCTAACATTTTTTTTATCTCTTCAAAATCCAGTTGCAATTTTTCGGTCTTAGGTAAGCGTTGTTTGAATTTAGATATGGCAATTTCTAAATCATCTTCATCTATAGGTTTTAAAAGGTAATCCACACTGTTTAATTTAAAGGCCCGTAATGCAAATTCATCATAAGCTGTTGTGAAGATGATAGCGCTCTTAATTTCGACCTTTTCAAAAATTTCAAACGACAAGCCATCGGACAATTGTATGTCTAAAAAAATCAAATCTGGATGCTCATTAGTAGAAAACCATTCGATAGCTTCTTCAACAGAATGCAGCAGCACTCCCACCTCTATATTTAGTTTATCCAACTTCCTTTGTAACAATCTCGCAGCGGGCTTTTCATCTTCAATTATGATGGTTGTCATTCTTTTATATTTTAGTTAGTTAGCCTTTATTAATTTTCATTCTTTAATCAAAAACGTGTTTTTCTAGTAATTTCCAATTTTGTTCTATATCAATTTTGGGATTGCTACACAGGTACACTGGAATATTGTTTTCTTCGCCAATGGCATATTTATGCTTAACTATTTTTACTAGCGTGTAATCAGAAAAAACACTTTCTACAGCTTGCTTTTCGTTTCCTATGCTAATATAAATTTCAGCTTGAGTATTTCCCGGTCCCCAAGTCCAAAAACTACCATGACTAGACATAGGACTAGGCAGCTTATATTTATCTCCTAGAATTTCAATTGCGCCAGCTTCTCCGTAATTCTCGGCCCAAATCATGCATTTTTCTCTTTTAGCTACGGGTAATGAGCGGTACAAACTATCTACTAATTGCACTTGTTCTTCCCAACCAAACATATCCGCAAAATCATCTGTAAGTACAATGCGTCCATCGGCTTCAGGTTTCAAATCGAGATAATCCACATAAGTTGCAATAGGCAAAATAGGAATTGCGCCTGGTATAAATGGAATGGCAGGCAAGATTAAAACTGTAGCAACAAGATAATTCCATTTTGGTTTGCGTTGCAGCATTTTTTCAATTTTAACTGCACCTGCAGCAAATAAGATGGGGTACACCGCAAAGAAATAATAATCTTTTGATCCCATAAACCACATTGTGAAAAAGATCACTAGCACAGTTACACCAAATGTTTTGTATTTCCTTAAAGTGGAATCGAAAAAATAAGCATACAATCCTATTAAACTGATAATTAACGTAAAAGGATGCTTTAATTGTTTTGTAGCAAAATCAAAAACACCTCCATTATCCAACTGACTTTCTTTCAATTTCTCTAAATGTAACAGTATTGGAAACTCATGACTCCACTGCCAAACTATATTAGGCAAGACAATTAAAAAAGAGATAATTCCAGCAATATAAAACCATTTATTTTTGAACGACTTTCCTTTATCATAGAAAAACAAACCAATAAAGACACCAAATCCCCAAACTAAGATTGTATACTTGTTCATTAAACCAATTCCGAAAATAATCCCTAACAAAATCAAGTACCGATTTGCTTTTGTATTAAAATATTTGATTAAAAAGTAAAATCCTAGAGTCCAGAAAAATTGATCAAACGCAACGGGCTGAAACAGTAAATGGTTGCGGTAAAAAGGAACAAAAGCTAAAACAGTGACTCCTGCCAGTAAAACAGCATACCGCTTCCCTCCTAGTTCTTTAGCAATTAAACAACATATAATCAAGATACCCATTCCAGCTAATGTGGGAAAGAGCCGCACACCTGACAAGGAGTATCCAAATAGAAAATGTGCCACTTTACCTACGAAGGCTATAAAGGGTGGAAATTCAAAATAACCCCAATCTAAATGCTCACTGACTGACAGGTGTAGCAGTTCATCACGATGAAAACCATAATTCTGGTTACCAATTAGATGAAAGACTAATTTTACAATCGACAATGCTATTATAACTGGGTAGTATTTTTTCATTTAACCGTTTTTTGAAATTATTAAATTAGTTCTTTATTCCCATTTGTTGTTTTTATCTTTATCCATAAATTCCTGAATCTTTTTTTCTTCCCAATCAGATCCAAAAAATATATTTCGACCAAAAACAGACAATCCATGTGCGAGTAAACCTATTCCCCAAAAGAAAACAGTATTCCATGTTTGCCATTGCCAAAACACTTCGTCCCCAATCATACTTCTATTAAAAGCAGAAATTAATATAAAGGCATTTACGAGAACATAAACTAAAGCATGAACATAGAATCCTTTTATTCGTTTTACTCTCTTATATGCCATGTCATATCGCGCATCAGGACTATTACTCTCTGAACTATAATCTTCGAACATTCTTTTTCTAAATCTTCCCATTTTGTCTAAATAAAATTATTTCCAAGTTTCTCTTTGTTGTTTCTCTTTTTCTTTTTCCATAAATTCTTTTATTTTTTGCTCTTCCCAGTCTTTGCCTAGAAATGGCATAAAATTAAAAACCTTCATAGCGTGAAAAAACACTCCAATTCCCCATCCGAACAACGGCCAAAAAAACCATAAATATCCGGGTGATGTTGACAAATTAATTGCCAGAAGGACTAGATTAACAACAATGTATGCACCCAAATTACCATAAAACCCTTTAAGTTCTTCTACTCGCTTTTTAGCTTTAAAGTAGCGATCTTCATCTTGATATATTCTTTCCATGACTATTTCCACGTTTGTTTGTTATCTTCTTTTCTTAAAATCTCTTGAATTTTTCTTTCTTCCCAATTGGAACTATATCCAAAAACCTTAAAAGCATGCATGACTAATCCAAAACCCCAACCCGCAGCAGAAAACCAGAACCATTGAAAATGTGGAGAAAACCTCAGATTGATAAAAATCAAAAAAGGAATCACGAAACAATAAGAGATTAAATTCCCGTAAAAGCCTCTTAGTTCTTCCACTCTCTTTTTGGCTCTATAATAAGCGTTGTTTTCGTTATAATTTGTTGTTGTTTCCATAACTGCTATTTGTTTGGTCAAAATCGGAATTTTGACCGTGAATGTTTTTTCATTTTGTCCTATCAGTACTTTCCTGTCGGTGATGATTCCGTACCGATTGATAATATTTTGTAAGCCTACTCCTTTGCGATCTTGCAGTACTTCTTTCTTTTGATAATCATTTTCTACCACGAGATACCCATTTTCAATAAAAATCCGAATATGCAATGGTCTTTTCTCACTGACCACGTTATGCTTTACTGTATTTTCAAGTAAAAGTTGTAAGGAGAGCGGAACTACTTTAGTGTCACGGTTTATAGTAGTTGTAGGCAATTCATAAAATAAACTGTTCTCAAATCGCATTTTCAATAAATTCATATACGTTTTGGCGAAAGCCAATTCCTCTTCAACTGAAACCAGTTCTTTGTCCTTTTGTTCTAATACATAACGATAAATCTTAGACAGTGAAGTGGTGAATCGTTGTGCATTTTCAGGATTTTCCTCAATTAATGAACTCAGCACGTTCAAACTATTAAATAAAAAATGCGGATCTATTTGATTCTTTAAACTTTCAAATTTTGCCGAAGCCGTTCCTGCAATTATTTTCTGTTCTTTGACTTTATTTTCATTGTATAATTTATAGAAATAGAAAGTATATAATGAAAGTGTAATGAAAAAAGTTATGATGATAGAAAACAAATAATTTGATGGTTTTTCGTTTGCTAAAAATACTTGAAATGTTTTCCCACTAATTATAACCTCTTCAAAAAGATGTAATAAAAAGATAACGAATAAGGAAACTACAAAAGCTCCAAAGAAACCCAGAACGATCCTTTTTAACGAGAAACGATCCTTTTTGAAATAATGATCTAAAAACTCAAAAAGAGCGGTATTTGAGATGTATAAAGCTAAGGTATAGAGTACTGTAAAGCCAAAGCTAATTAAAAGACTTAAATCAAAACGGACGGTGTTTCCTAAAATCAGACTTACAATTTGAATCACAAAAAAAATGATAAATGAGAGTCCAATGATTTTGGGTAGTTGTTTATAAATTCTATTCATTCTTTTTTACATATAAGAAATAGGAAAATTGATTAGTTGTATTGATCCTATTTGCAGGTTTTCTGCGCTACTAATGCTCTATCTAATCCCCACTTTGGTGAGAAAGTGGTTTCTGGCTTAAAAGTAGCAAAAAGTTCAATGGCTTTATCTATTTGAGCGCACATTGGCTTTGTATCTTGACCCCAAAACTTGGCTCCACCAATTTCGAACTCCGCTTTTGAAAAAACAACTCTCGGATTATTTGGGTCAATAGCTAGTGCTTTATTGTAGATCTCGATTGTAGGTCCAGACAGCTTTTGTCCGTTAGTCATAGGATCAAAAACGATCCAAGCCGTATTAATCATGGCTTGCATCACGTACAATTCGGCATTATTTTGATCTTTTCCCATTTCTACATCCAAAGCATTTTGTGCTTTCGAAAGTAATAAATTTATTTTTTCTTTGTCCTTTGTTGCAAAAGCGGTGGTTGTATTAACCAAAGCTACATAATAATTGGGTAACCATTTAGTAGGTTCAGCAGCGGCAATTCTTTCAAATACATCTGAGGCTTCGGTATTTTTCCCTTCTCCCCAAAGAGCAAAAGCTTTTCCCATTCCTTGGTCAAATTTAGTAACTGTAGTTTGAGTCGCCACCTGCTGACCTTGAGCTGATAATAGTGTAACTACAAATAGTGCGAATGCGGTGATTAATTTGGTCATAATTTCTAGTTTTTAAGGTTGATTGTTTTTTTGATGATTGAAACTTGATTATTTATACTTCAAAAGTATTGGAGAAATACTGCTATAAAAATTTATAATTACTGAACTGTTGAATTTTGAGGATGAATCGGTGTTTTAGTCGAAAGTCGACATTCATTGTTGCTACAAACTGAGACTATTACACATAAAACTCTGAAAATCTGAAGTTTTAAAACTCTGAAACTTTGAAACTCTGAATCTCTGAAACTTTGAAGCTTTGAAACTCCTCTAAAGATTCTTCAACTGATTGTCTTTTTTATCTTGGCTAATGGTCCAAAAGAACCCAACAAAAAAGAAACGATCTGCTGTAGGCGTGATGGTTTTTCTATTATAAAAACCAGTGGCATCTGGGTTTTTAGCATAATCATAACCAAAGACATTTTGCGTACCTAAAACATTCGAAACAGAAAAATACAGTATCTTTTGCTGGCTAATCAAGTAAGCCCAATTAAAACTTAAGCTTTTATAGGCTTTTGTTTTTCCATTCATGAATTGTGCTTCATTTGGATTATTGTACGGACGCCCTGAGCTAAACGAATTAGTAAAACCTACTTGCGAACGCCAGTCAGTTATAAAATATTTAGTCACTACTGACAGTGAATGATCAGCTACAAAGTTAGGAGTTACTGCGGTAGGATAGTTTTTATAATCTCTTCGGGTATCAATACAGGAATAGGAAATCCAGTACTCTAAATTTTTAAACGATTTGCCATCACGCCAAAATAAATCCAATCCTTTTGAGTAAGCTGAACCCGTATTATTAAAACTGGAATTATAGGCAATATCGTCTGTATCGTACTTCACTAGATTACTGTAATCTTTATAATAGGCTTCGGCTCTAAATGTTTGATTGTCTTTTGCATATTGAAAATTCAGGATATAATGCGAAGATTTTTCACTTTCAAATTGATGGTATTTAGCGTATTTAATATAATCCGCATTGGGACTCTGCGTAAAATCGCCGTAAGCCAGCGAGAACTGACTGTTTTTGGCCACTTTGTACGCCATAGATACTCTGGGCGAAATCGTAGTTTCATCAAGCAAATCATTGTGAGAAGCTCGCAAGCCAATCTTGGCGGCAAAGTTTTTCGATACCAATACATCCGCTTCAGTATATGCGGCTGCAATATTCGAAGTGTATCCATTGGTTAAAGTTGGACCCTGATTTTCGGTAAAGCTTTCATTAAATTTGGTAGTAAAATAATCAGCCCCAAAAGAAAGCTTAAAGGAATTGGAAATTTTTTTGTTCAGCTTCATTTTGAGGTGTGCTGCATTTTCATCATTACCGACCTTGTTTAAATCCAGATCAATTTTATTTTTACTAAAACCATAACTCATTCCAGTTGTGATTTGCCAATTAGCTCCAAAAACGCCTTTGTAGGAAGTATTAAAATACAAATTATCGTTCTTTAAATTTACTCTCATCTTCTCAGCTGCATTTATATTTTCCTGATTAATATCAAATTTAGAGGAATCAAAAGCAGCGTACAATTTTAGAATTCCGTTATTAAAGTTATAGCGATAAACGGTTTCTCCTGACAAAGATTGAAAAGGACTGTTCCAGTCAACATTTTGCGAAATTACCGCTTGATATGGGGCCAGATTAACATAAGACGTATTTACACTAAGGGAACTTTTTTTCCATTTTTGCGTATTCCCTACTCCTAAACCTACCGTCATTAAGGAAATATCTGTTTTGTTTTGATCAGGATTATCTTCAGTATTTAAAAGTAGCACACTGGATAAGGCTTCCCCGTACTCAGCGGAATATCCTCCTGTAGAAAAAGCGATGCCACTAAACAGAAAAGGAGAAAACCGACCGCGAGTGGGCAGATTATTAGTAGTTGCTCCATAAGGTTGCGCTACCCGAATACCATCTACAAAAGTTTGTGTTTCATTAGCTTCTCCCCCACGAACAAACAAACGACCATCCTCACCTACACTTTGTGTTCCCGGTAAGGTTTGCAGCGCAGCTATAATATTTCCTGCAGAACCTGCAGTCGTTACAATATCCAAGGGTTTTAAAACTGCAACTCTGGCTTTTTCGCCAGACTCCATGGTTCCTGCAGTAATCACTACGGCGTCCAGTGCGTTCCTATTTTCTTGTAATATGATGGTTTTTCCCTGAAAATTAGCAACCTCAACTTGCATTCTCATGGTTTCATAGATTAAAAAGCTAACTACAAGCGTTTGACTCCCTTCAGCATCTGTAGTAAATGAAAAATTGCCGGTTTCAGTAGTAGTTGCGCCATCATAACTTCCTTCGATGAAAATATTAGCTCCAGCAATGGGTTTCCCTTTATGGTCAACAACTTTTCCAGAAAGTGTTGTTTGAGAAAATGAAAGAATGGTAAAAAATAATGCAGTTAAGGTGATGATTGTTTTCATTTGGTTTGATTTTGATACTCCAAATGTATTTTGATTGTCTCATTATTGAAATTTAAACTAACCGAACTGTCAAAATCAATGGATGAGTTGTAATGGTTTTAAATTTCTGCTATATTTACAGCATGTCGCCCTCGTTCAGCTATGCGGTTTGCATGAGGGATGGCAGTGAAAATGATCTCTTTTTTTTTTCATGGGAGATGGTAACGAACAGCGCGACCGGCCATCATAGCTATCGGGGTTGCGAAGGGCATTCCAAAAAAAAGAATTAGAAACGAAATGAGCAATAGAACATGAAAACGGAAAAAGAAAAGATGATTGCTGGCGAATACTATTTGGCTGGAGATTCGGTTTTAGTGAAAGACAGAAGACGTTCAAAAAATCTACTGCACCGCTTGAATGTTACTGAATACCGCATTACCAAGAAAGCGCGCGAAATTATCAAAGAGTTGATTCCAAATGCAGGGGCTAATTTATATATAGAACCTCCTTTTCAGTGTGATTACGGCTACAATATTAGTTGCGGTGAGAATGTTTACTTTAATGTTAACTGCGTGGTCCTGGACTGTGCTCCAGTAACTATTGGTTCGAATGTGTTTTTTGCGCCCAATGTGCAGTTATATACCGCAACCCATCCATTAGAAGCAGAGTTAAGGAAAACGCTAGAAAGTGCTCTACCAATAACTATAGGCGATGATTGCTGGATAGGCGGAAATACGGTGATTTGCCCTGGAATAACAATTGGTAAAGGTTGTGTCATCGGTGCTGGCGCAGTAGTGACTAAAGATATCCCAGATAACTCATTAGCCGTAGGCAATCCTGCAAAAGTCATTCGAAAATTAAATCAATAATCTATGCCACACCTATTAGCGAAACTCTGTAATGTACCCATCGAGTTTATTACAGAAATATTAGAGAAAGACAAAGAATTTCATGCTTCACAGGGAATGTATTTAGAGCATATTTGGCAAAATTCCGACAATGACATGGAAGTTTTCTTTCTGTTTACAATTGATTCTATCGAAAAAACTAAAGTGCTCATCAACAAATTACACGCTCAAGCTTTAAAGGAAAATCCGGAAGCGAATCTACCCACCATGACTTATTTAAAATAAAATGCTGCAACTTAACAAAGTACACCATATTGCCATTATTTGTTCTGATTATGAAAAATCAAAACATTTTTATACTGAGATTTTAGGGCTAACAATAGTACACGAAATATATCGAGAAGAACGGGAATCATATAAATTAGATTTAGCCTTAAATGGCGAATATATAGTAGAGTTGTTTTCGTTCCCTAATCCGCCAGAGAGGCTCTCTCGACCAGAGTCTTGTGGTTTAAGACATTTGGCTTTTGAAGTAAATGATATGGAGCAAACTCGAAATTTCTTAGTTCAAAACGAAATTCCATCAGAAACTATTCGGACGGACGAATTTACAAATAAGCGATTTTTCTTTATTGCAGACCCAGATAATTTACCCATAGAGTTCTATGAAGTTTAATCAAAAATCTTATTAACAAATCAAGATTCTTAAAAAGATATCTAAAATTAAATTTTACCTTTGACCTTTCAATAAAAACAAAGATTATGGTTTACAAATTCAGAGTAATTCTAGATGCTGAAGAAGATATTTTTAGAGATATTGCAATACTTGATGAGGATACTTTAGAAGATTTACATAACGCAATCTTCAATTCATTTGGTTTTGACGGTATGGAAGTAGCTTCATTCTACACCTGTGACGAAACATGGAATCAAGAAGATGAAATTTCGCTTTTTGATACTGGTGATGTTCCTGGTGAACAAAAAATCATGAGCGATTATAAACTATCAGACATCTTAGACGATGAAAACACTAAGATTCTTTATGTTTATGACTTTATTAATATGTGGACATTCCTTGTAGAATTAGCCGCAATTGAAGAACAAGAAGCTGGAAACTTGTATCCTGAAACATTATTTTCTCACGGTGAAATGCCAGATGAAGCCATAGAAAAAAACTTTGAAGCAGACAATGCTGATGATTATGCCAATGACTATGAAGACGGCCTAGACGAAGACGATCTAGATATGTTTGAAGGAGACGACAGTTTTGAAGACTTTGGATTTGAGGAGAATTGGAATTAAAAGAAAGTTTAAATTGTTCAAGAGTTTAATTGTTTAAAATAGTTTTTTAAGATGGCTACAATTAAAAGATTCGAAGATTTAGAAATTTGGCTTGAAGCTAGAAGACTTTCGAAAGAAATAATTTCAATCTCAAAAAACACTGATTTAAACAAAGATTTTAAGCTTAAAGAACAAATTAAAAGTTCATCAGGCTCTGTTATGGACAACATAGCCGAAGGTTTTGAAAGAAATGGAAATGCAGAATTTCGCCAATTTCTTTCAATTGCAAAAGGTTCTGCGGGAGAATCTAGATCGCAATTATATAGACTTTTTGACAACGGATACATCAATGAAGGAGAGTTGATAATTTTGGTTGCTTCTTATGAAAAATTAAGCGTCAAAATTCACAATTTTATTACATATCTAAATAAAAAAGATTTTAAAGGAACAAAGTTTATCGACAATGAAACTTTTAAACAACTTTAAACCTTTAAACAATTTTAAACTTAATTAATGATCAACTTATTTAACACACACATCGAGACGCTTTCTATTCACAGAGTAGGAAACAAAAGTCGTAATGAAGCTATCTTTTTATCGGAGCAACCATTTAGTCTAAATGACGAGATAGTTCCTCTTATGAAAGAATTCTTCTTGAAGCCTTTTCGAGAAAAAGAAGAAAACTATTTTCAGTTTGCTCACGAAGTAGATTTAGACTACAACGATATGTATAAGTTTGCTACTGAAATTTTTGAAAAACCTGAAACGTTACACGAAACATCAAAAAAGATAACCAAACACTTATTTGAGCAGTCTAATCATCCGCACATTAAAAACGGAGAAGTATATGTTACTTATTTAACTAATGTAAATATTGACAACACTCAGGTAGATGCTATTGGGATTTTTAAAAGTGAATTACAAGCTGATTTCTTGCAATTTGAAGAAAAAGGAACCCACTTAGAAATGATCTTACAACAAGGAGTTAACTTAAGCAAGTTAGACAAAGGTTGTATTATCTTTAATCATAAAAAAGAAGAGGGATATAAAATCCTTACTGTAGATAGCAACCGCTACGATGCTAGGTATTGGTTAGAGCATTTCTTATCAGTTGACGCTTTTGAAGATGAAAATTTCATCACTAAAAAGTATTTGAAATTTTGTCAAAACTTTGCTAAAGACGTTGTTTTCCCTGCTGAAGATAAAAAAGAAGAAGTGATGTTCATGAACCGCTCTGTAAATTACTTTGCTAAGAACGATCAATTTGAAGAGACTAATTTTTTGAACGAAGTACTAGACAATCCTGATTTGATTCCGGAATTTAAAAATTACAAAACTGATAAAGGTGAAAAATACAGTATCGAAGATGTAACCTCTTTTCCTATTGCTAATGCTGCAGTTTCTGACGCTCGTAAATCCATCAAAAATGTGATTAATTTAGATACTAATATTCAGATCAAAATGGATTTTATCAATCCTGAAAGTGCAGAGAAATTTGTAGAAAAAGGATGGGACGAGGAGAAACAAATGTACTATTACTTAGTGTATTTCAATAAAGAACAAAAATCATAAGCAAAATACGGAACTCCGTTAGCTATCGTTTAAAATCCTCTATTACATTTTGTAACAGAGGATTTCTTTTTTACAACAACACACTAGCTACTAAGTATTTAATAGTTAATCACTTAGCGCTAGCAATTTTCTAAAAGTTACGCTCAATCCCTATATTAAAATAGTTCTTCTTTACAATTTGATTGATAAATACGTTTACAACTGCTAATACTTTCATAATAGGTACTACATTTTCAGTATTATCTTAGTTTATTTGTAATTTTGCATTCTAATATACCCATTAATGAACTATAACTTATTCAAAGATAGCCCTCTCAAAACTGTTATTTCTTTTCATCAGCTCATTGAGCCATTAGAAAAGCTAGCTTTGAACGATAGTGATTACAGGTCATCTTACGCTAAAGAATTACTCAGTTCAATAAACAAACTTCCTGAACTGCGCACTGGTATTAATGATCTAACGCTTTTAACTAAGCACAAAGATTTAATACAAAACCTGCTGTCTGACTTATTTCCAAAATTATTGTCAGATAATGAAATTAAGGCGGTAACTATCCCTTTTCAAAACATCACCTTCAATTTCACTAATAGATTTCAATCCATCCTCGATAATGCTGGAGGTAACTTTGATATGACAATAAGAGATTTTGATAAAGACCAATTCTTTATCATGTCTTGTATTTTAATACTAAATAATTACTATAAAAAGAATTTCTCTATTAGCAAGCCTTTGTTTTATGACATACCTGATGCTAATGGAATTATCAAGCATTATAGAATTTTGTACAATGCCGATTTTATTGACATCACGCCTACTGACAGAGCTAAAGAATTAAGTACTGATGATATCGATTTGTTAATGGACAACTATGATGATGTAAATTTATGGAAAGAAAAATTTCCTCAAGCTAGTTGGGAATTAAAAGGGTTTGGTATTGTAACTTTATTTGACGCTACTATTGAAAATGCCTTATCTGAATTAAAGAGTAATCTCTTAAAAACAACTAATGAATCTAATGAAAATGACCATCAATTTGAGTCTATTTTTAGATCCATTTTTAAAGTGTCTGATTTGAGAGTGGGTCTGACTTTTTATAATGAAGAAGAAAACACCTTTACAAATCCCTCGAATAGTACCAGCGCAACTAAAAGTTTTATTCTTGTCAATAAAAAGGAATTACCGTGTGAGGAAGCCTTTTTAGAGAGTAAGCAAATTAATGTTTTTAGAGCTAATAAAACAGTTGCCATTTCAAACGTAGAACATTTTGGTAAAACCCAAAAAGACAACAGTTTTGCACAGCACCTTCTTAAACAAGATATTAAGAGCTGTATTCTGGCACCTGTTATGAAAAAAAATAAACTATTAGGTATCCTAGAATTAGTTTCTGCTACTCCTAGGAGTTTAAATAGTATTAATGCTAATAATCTCGAGCTGATACTTCCATACGTAGTGGATACGATAGATGGCTTTTATAATGATTTGCAAAACCAAATTGAAGCAATAATCCAGCGAGAATATACCGCTATTCATTCGAGTGTTTTTTGGAAATTTAAGAAAGAAGCTCAGAAATACTTTTATTCTCACAATCCAAATAAGGAATACGTTTTTAAAGAAATAGTATTTAAAGAAGTATATCCTTTATATGGGCAAATTGACATTAAAGGTTCTTCGTTACATCGAAATCAAACGGTAAAAGAGGATTTACGAAATCAGTTGAAATCTTTATTAGCAATTTTCGACAAGCTAAAAGAGACTAAAAAACTAGCTATTTTAGAACAACGAAAATTTGAGATGAATGCTTTTGTTAGTGAATTAGATTCTGAATTAAAAACAGATACTGAGCAACAAATTCAAAACTACATTAGAAAGGACATCCACCCTATCATTGCTAAAGCAAAGGTGGTCGCTTCGTCTCAAGAGGAGATAGCCAACTACTTTTCCCATATTGATTCAAAGACAGGCTTGTATTATGAATCTAGAAAAAAGTTTGACGACGCAATGTCTATTATCAATAAAAAGATGGCCTCTATAATTGATAATGCTCAGATAGAAGCGCAAAATATTTTTCCGCACTATTTTGAGCGCTTTAAAACAGATGGTGTTGAACACAATTTATATATAGGCGCTTCAATAGCTCCACAGCAGCAATTTGATAAAATTTATCTAAGCAATTTAAGGCTTTGGCAGTTACAAACATTATGCAAAATGGAATTGGAACACCACAGGTATAAATCGGTTTTACCTTATGAGCTAGAAGTAACCTCTTTAATTCTTGTATTTAGCTCTCCTATCTCTATACGATTTAGAATGGATGAGAAAAGATTTGACGTAGATGGCACCTATAATGCTAGATATGAAGTGGTAAAGAAAAGAATTGATAAAGCTAATATTAAAGGGACTGAAGAAAGAATCACGCAGCAAGAAAAAATCACCATCGTTTATTCTCATAAAGAGGAAGAAAGGGAATATTTAAAGTACATTAAATTTTTACAGTTTAAGAAAGTTTTAGAACCTACTATAGAACAGTTTGATGTAGAGGAACTACAAGGGGTGTCTGGTTTGAAGGCCATTCGAATAAAAGTTTTGAATACCATTTCGAAAAACCCTAACCACCAATATACTTATGAAGAATTATTAGAAGAACTGGACTAGATACTAGCCCAGTTAAATGCTATAATAAATGCTATAAACGATATGATTAATCCAATCATAAAAATATTATATGTAATTCTCAATAACTTGTATTTTCTTTCAAGCACAAGACCCAGAAAATACAAATCTTTAATAAGAGAGTTATATAGATACTCTCTATCGTTCATCATTTCGTTTACCGCCCATTCATACTCTTCTAAAGGCATCTTATAGAAATTACCAAAAAACAGTAAATTCACTTTTTTATCGGCTATATCTTGCCTAGTAAATGTTCCACTTGTAACTTTTGGTCGAGTTGATAAGATCGCAAAGATGATTGAAACTACACTAAAAAGTAACATGATAAAAGTTGGGTAAACGAGGTGGGCATTGCGTATGCTATCTAACTTAGGTATTAAAGAGGATAATGCAATTGAAATTATAATAGCATTCACAGATAATAAAATATTAGCTTTACTATCAGCAATCCCACTTAATCGTGTGTGATTGTTAAGTGTTATCCTAAAAAGCGTATCTATTCCTCTATCTGGTTTTTTAGCTTTTTTCTTCTTTTTTTTCTTTAAAACCACTTTCTTTTCATCCATATTTGTCTCTAACTTTTTTATGATATCTTTAATCAAAGTAATGTTATTTTGTTTTGCTGCTTCCCAATTTGCCTTCGCATAAGCAGTATAATAAGTATGATGTTCAGACAGCATTTTTAAGTTTTCATTAGCCCATTCTGTATCGGTAAAAAATTTATCTTGGGTTTTCTCCCATTCTGTTCTCAACAACTCACATCGCAACAAGTAATTATCAGTAGAGAAATGATAATAGTCGGCATCTCTAATTATTTGTTCTAAAATATTCTTGGGAGTGTTGCTGTATTTAGTTGCATTAATCAGCGAACAAACCTTAGCAATAACGCTTTCAGAGACTTCTTGTTCTTTTAAAAAATTAGTAACCATTACTATGCTTAAGTCTTCATGATCTGTACTACCATGAATATAACCACAGTCATGAAACCAAGCAGCGATTTGTAAAATCTCACTATCTGTTTGATCAATATTTTCATTTTCAGCGAGCTCTTTGACTGCATTTACAACATCTAATGTATGATTAAAATTATGGTATGTAAATAATTCAGAAAGATTATCTTTGAGCAAATTATAAATAAATTCCTCGGCCTGTTCGATTAGATTCATATTAAAAAATTTATACCTCTAAATTATGAAATTGTTTTTTGATTACTCTTGTATAAAAAAAAATATATTTAAATATAGTCCTGTTTTATTACCTCTATTATTCCTACAAAGCTGTGCCACTTATCACGCACAATATGGTAGTAAAATTGAGGCACCAAAATCTGCAAATGATATTGACACCTCTAAAGTTTCACACACCTTTTACCTTATTGGTGATGCCGGTTATGCAGACGAATTGGCTACAAAAATCACTTTAAATAACCTACAGGACAATTTAATCAAATCAGATAAAAATGCCACACTATTATTTCTCGGTGATAATATCTATCCTGTCGGAATGCCTGACAAAGAAAACAAAAAAGGATATAAGTCCGCAGAAAATAAACTACTAAATCAGTTAAAACTTTCACAAGGTTTTAAAGGAAACACGATGTTTATTCCTGGCAATCATGATTGGTATAGCGGAATTAAAGGTTTAGAAAGGCAAGAAAAATACGTTACCGATTACTTAAAAGACAAAAACTCATTTTCTCCTCGCAATGGGTGTCCTATAGAGGAACACGATATTAATGATAAAGTGATGTTGATTACCATTGATAGTCAATGGTTTTTATTAGACTGGGACAATGTTCCCACAATAAATGAAAATTGTGATATCAAGAATAGAGAAGCATTTTTTGAAGAGTTAGAAAGTACCTTGAGTAAAAATGAAGATAAGACGATAATTTTAGCTATCCATCATCCCCTCATCAGCAATGGGACACATGGTAATCAGTTTTCGTTAAAAAAACAATTATTCCCTTTTCAGCAAAAAATCCCTTTACCTATAATTGGTTCATTAATTAACCTTGTTCGAAAAACATCAGGTTTTAGTCCACAAGACATTCAGAATAAACAGTACACCTTATTAGCTAAGCGTATTAAAACCATATTGCAAGGCCAAGATAATGTGATTGTGGTTTCTGGTCATGAACATAATTTACAGTACATAGACAAAGACAATATCAAGCAAATTATAAGTGGATCTGGTTCTAAATCAGAAGTTGCAAGAGCCGTTTTCCCTTATGACTTTTCGTATAGCGGTAATGGTTATGCGATAATGAAAGTGTATAAAAAAGGAGATGTTAAAGTTTCTTATTTTGCAAATCAGGACAAACAAGACAAACTTTTGTTTGAAAAAACAGTTATTAAAGTTGAAGATAAAAAGCTAGAAAAGTTCCCAACTAATTTCCCAGCTAAAACAACAACTTCAATATATACTAAGGAAATGACGGATAAAAGTTGGTTCTACCGCTTATTTTTTGGTAAACATTATAGAAAATATTACAGCATGCCTGTTGAAGTTAAAACAGCAACTATTGACACTTTAATGGGCGGAATGGTCCCTAAAAGAGCGGGAGGTGGACATCAAACAAGATCTTTGCAACTGGTAAATAAAGATGGTAAAGAGTTTGTGCTGCGTGCAATGAAAAAAAGTGTATCAAGCTTTGTACAGTCAGTGGCTTTTAAAGATCAATATGTTGTTAATGAATTTAAAAACACTTATGCAGAAGGATTTCTTTATGATTTCTATACTACGGCACATCCCTATACGCCTTTTGCTATTAGTAATTTAGCATCTAAAATTGGTGTCGCTCATACTAATCCAAAATTATATTACGTACCGAAACATAAGGCTTTACAAGAATACAACGAAGAATTTGGGGACGAGTTGTACATGTTTGAAGAACGCACAGACGAAACACAAAAAGATCTCAAAAGTTTTGGAAAACCTGAAGACATTATAAGCACTGAGGACTTATTAGAAAAACTTCATAAGGATGAAAAATATTCAGTAGACGAAAAAGAGTATATAAAGGCCCGATTATTTGATATGCTAATTGGTGACTGGGACAGACACTATGACCAGTGGCGATGGGGCGAATATAAAGTAAAAGATAAAGTAGTCTACAAACCGATACCTAGAGATCGTGATCAAGCCTTTACTAAATATGATGGTGCGCTACTTTCTGTTTTGATGACCAAATCAGAGCTAAAGCACATGCAAACATTTAAAGATCATATTAAAAAAGTGAAATGGTTAAACAGAGAACCTTATCCACTTGATCTGGCTTTTCTAAAAACGGCTGACAAAGAAGACTGGATTAAACAAGCTAAATACATTCAAAATCAGCTCTCAGATGCTGAAATTGATGCCGCTTTTAAAAATCTTCCGGTAGAAGTTCAAGATGCGACTATTGAAGACATTAAACGCAAATTAAAATTGCGAAAAAATGACCTTCAAAAATATACTGCCATCTATTTTCAAGCCTTACAGAAAACAGTATTGATTGTAGGAACAAACAAAGATGATAAATTTGTAATCGATCACAATAAAAAAAATAATATAAAAGTAGATGCATACCGTTTAAAAAAGGAAGGTGATGAACTGATGTATTCTAAGAATTACTCTGCTTCTAGCACAAAGAACATTTGGGTTTATGGCTTAGATGACAAAGATCAATTCGAAATAAAAGGAAATGCGAAGACAAGTACTAAGATCAAATTAATAGGAGGTTTAGATAAAGACCAGTATAAAATAGAAAATGGTAAAAGACTGACTATTTATGACTTTAAGTCAAAAGATAATAATTACGATTTAGATAATAAGACAAAAACTGTTTTAACGGATGATTACAGTATCAATCAATATGATTATACAAAACCTAAGTTCAATTCTTTTTCTAAATTTCCAGTGATAGGCTACAATCCAGATGACGGACTCAAGTTAGTACTGCTCACTAAGTACCTTGTCAATGGGTTCAAACAAAATCCCTATACACAAAAACATACGCTAAAAGCAAATTATTACTTTGCAACAAACGGTTATGATTTAATTTACAACGGTCATCTCCCTAAGTTATTTAAGGATTGGGACTTTAATGTAGAAGCCCGACTTACAAGTCCTAATTTTTCTATAAATTATTTTGGAGCGGGTAACGAAACTGTAAATGAGGATCAACAATATGGTTTAGATTACAATAGAGTAAAAATTAGAATTTTAAAATTTGCCCCGTCTATCATGAAATTTGGTCGATATGGAAGTGAAATTAATTTTCAAACTTCATTTGAAAGAATAAAAGTTGAAGAAACAACTGATAGATATATTAATTTACCTACCGTAGTTAATCAAACCGTATTTGATGGACAGCATTTTGGTGGTGCTACTTTAAAATACAGTTTTGAGAACTACGATGTTGTATCTTTACCTACCATGGGACTCGGATTTTCACTTGCTGGTAGCTGGACAACAAATCTACGTGATGGCAAAAGAAACTTCCCTACTATAGAGAGTCATTTAAATATTAATCATAGAATTGATTCAAATGGCAAACTTGTTTTAGCCACGATGTTAAAATCAAAAGTCATACTAAATGATAATTATGAATTTTATCAAGGGGCAACATTAGGTGGGGACTATGATTTAAGGGGTTTCCGTAACGAACGATTTTTAGGCCGTCAATCCTTTTACCAAAGTACTGATTTACGTTGGAATTTAGGAAAAATAAAAAGAAGTATCATACCGATGTCTTATGGAATCCTAGGTGGATTTGACTATGGAAGAGTATGGACAACTGGTGAGAATTCTGATAAATGGCACCAATCTTTTGGTGGTGGTTTGTGGCTAAATGGATTAAATGTCGTGACAGCAAGATTAACCTATTTCAAAAGTCAAGATGATAGACCTAGAATTGCATTTGGATTAGGGTTTGGATTTTAAATCACTAATTTTTACTGTATAGACATTGCCTCCTATATTTTTAGTTTTTTCATCAGCAATGAATAAACTGGAGTTATCCTTAAAACAAACGGCCTCTTTTTGAGAGTTGTGTCCTAAATCTAACTCCTTTACATTGCCTGACAGGAAAGAATCATTTTTAAAGTTATCAAACAGCCATATTTTATCATGACAAAGTAACACCACCTTTGTTTCATCTGGACTTATGGCTGCACTTGTAATGGCGCAGGTAGTAAAGTTGTCACAGGTTTTAAATTCGGCTAACTTTTCTGCCTTATGTGTCCCTTGCTTATTAGGAATTTTATATAAAAAAGTGGTACCATCAAATCCTTTACTTCTATTCTTTGTAAAAAGATAAAAATTGTTTTTGAACTCAAAGAATCCTTCTACGTCATAAAACATTTCTTTCTTCTTTGGAGGAAATGATTGTTGTTCAGGATATGAAAAAGAAACTTTATAAGCTGGTGTTGCATCTTCAGAGAACAAAGACTCTTTATTAATTTTATAAATGCACAGATCTTTTCGATCATTATTATTATTACCAAAGTCTCCAATATAAAGGTTACCCTGCTGGTCTTTTGTAATATCTTCCCAATCCTCGTTAGTAGCCCCTGAAATCTTAACCTCATATTTAATTTTACCATCAGGAGTAAGTCCGTATATTTTATTAGCATTTCCGCTGTCTTCAAGTGTCCAGAGCAAATTTGTTTCATTTGCGTAGCTAATACCAGAAACTTCTTTAAGTTTTTTTGGAAGGGAATATATGTTGGTCAAAGCTCCACTATCTTGTTGACAGGCTAAGGTTACTAAAGAAACTAATATAATGGAAAAGTAATTTTTCATAAAGATAAATGAGTTCATAATAGTGGTAATTAAAGTAAAAGAGTATTAAAACCCTGGTTTAAATAAATTAGCATTTTTAAAGTTTCTAGTTACAAATCGAAAAGCAGCACTTAGTACATTACCCATTCTCTTTGCATTTTTAAAATTCAGGTCATTAGTATAACGGTACAAGTCCATTTTCAGTTGCTCAATATGTTCCTCAGGAGCAATGTTATCTTGACCCATAATTTTCAAAATACGCTTAATACGAGTTTCAGCAGACAGAATCCTTTTAGCCAAAGCTGATCGTTCTTCATTTTTATATTGCTCAATTGAACTTTCTTGAAGTTTTTCTTTGACTAATTTGACCATCGGATAATTCTCTTTGAAGAATTGTGGTCTGTACACTTTAAAATTACCTTCGTAGCACTGCTGATCAAAATCAATGGGACGTATTTTATATACTACTTGATCAAAATCATGAATAGGAACTATCACATAATTATAGGCTCTCATATCCCCTAGAAGCCTAATCATACAGCGTTCATTAAACTTAACAAATTCTTTTGCAATTTGTGCTTTCTCAGTTTCTGTACAACTTTTTAAGTGGGTTTCCATAAAAACATCACCAGGAATACCGATGATGTGTTCTTCAATTAGAGTATCATCAAAAACCAAGAAATTGATTTTGTCAGGAGATAAAATATGCTCTAATTCTAAACCATATATTCGAGAAGCATCTGCTTTTTTAATGTAAAAATGAACATAATTATCATTAAGAATATTTCGCACCTTTATTCTAAAAGGTTTAGAATTTCCAAAAGTGCAATAGTCGATAGCATCAACATTTAAAAATTTGATAATATCTGAGTTTCCATCAGAATGCAGTAGAGAATAGATTTTCTTTAAGTTCAGATCTATTTCATTTCGTTCATATTCATTGTAAAAAACCCTTGCCCATAAGGTGTCCTGATCTTGTTTATCATAAACATTAATTGCTCCTGAGAAACGCAGTAAATCATCATAGCAAATAGAAACTTTTGAAATACGATCAAAACGCTCCAAATAATCAAAAAGAGATTTATTAATTGGATAGCTAGGTTTTTTAAATTGTATTGTTGCGTCGCTCATTTAGGGTCTTTTATTGCAAATTTACATTAATTAAAAGCGTAATGGTAACAAAATTACAAGTAGTTGCATTAATTAAGGTTATGAAATAAGCTTATAAAGTTATAATCTAACTACTAGTTTTATGCCAATTTGACTAATTGAGTTTATAGATTTCTTTTAAATTTTTTATCATTCGAAACTAAACAACAAACATCTTCAAAAAATTGATTAGCAGGTAATTATACCAAATAAAATAAAACTCCCTTAAAAAAATAGTATTTTATTGACAAAAAAAGGCAATTAGGAACATAATTATTTTAAATTTGGAAGTGTCCAAAACATAATACCAACCTTCCACTAACTATGAGTTATAAGCATGAAATTTATTTTAAAGCTGCTGAATCTGCAAAAATTGGGATTTGGGAAGTTAATTTAGAAAATAATTTTATTTATTGGGATACTGTAATCAAACAAATTCTCGAAGTTCCTGAAGACTTTGTACCTGTTCAAGGAAGTGGAATCAACTTTTATTCTGAAGGAGAAAATAGAGATAAAATAAAAGCATTTATTGAAAGAGCAATCAATGAAGGAGTTTCGTTTAATGATAAATTTCAAATTACCACGGCTAACAATACTATAAAGTACGTCGAATGTGTTTGTAAAGTAGAGTCATTAGATAATGTACCCACCCGATTATTAGGAACTTTTCAAGACATTACAAAAGAGCAAAATTTAATCAATGAATTAGAAATTAGTGTTGAAAAATTCTCTTCGGTTTTTTCAAGTGCTAACGATGCCATTATAATTATAGATTTTTCTACTGGTATAATCACTGATTGTAATACCCGTTTTTATGAACTTACAGGTTACAATAGATCAGAACTTATAGGTTTACATAATTTAAATTTATTTCCTGACGAAAGAAGAAAAGAAGTCCGTTTTTTTCTATCCAATCAATTAAAAAAAGATGAGTACTCGATTAATGAAACTTATCTGAAAACAAAAACTAATTCTACAATACCTGTTGAAGTTGCTTCTGGAAAGAAATTCAGTGTAGACTCTAAAAGTTATTTAGTGTGTTTTTTTAGAGATATCAGCGAACGAAAAAATGCCGATGAAAACTTGAGCATGCTATCGTTAGTAGCTTCTGAGACTACTGATGCAATCGTGATTACTAATGAGAAAGGTGATGCTGTATGGGCAAATAAATCATTTCTAAAATTAACTGGTTTTACTCTTAATGAATTGCGTGGTAAAAAACCTGGGCACTTGGTCGCTGGACCCAAAACAGATCCTGAAAGCACAAATAAGATAAGGCAAGCTATAAAAAACAAGGAAAACATTAAAGTTAGTTTGCTCAATTATAACAAACAAAAAAACAAATACTGGTTTGAGTTGAATATTACTCCAATATTTGATAGACAAGGTAAGTGTATCAAATTTGTAGGCGTGGGTAGAGATGTTACCCATAGAAAAGAACGAGAATTAGAACTTAAGCGTTTACTGGAAGTTACTAGCCAGCAAAATAATAAGTTATTTAATTTTGCCCATATTGTTTCGCACAACATCCGTTCACACACTAGTAATTTATCAATGATTCTGGATGTCATGGACAGTACTGATGATGTCGATGAGAAAATGGCTTACGTAGATTATTTTAAAGAAGGAACAGAAAAGCTGTCGGAAACCATTGAATATTTGAACGAAATTATTACTATTCAGAAAAATACTAATATTGAAAAGAAAGCGATTTTCCTGAAAGACGAAATCGAAAAAACAAAAAAAGCGCTTAGTTTATCCATTATAGAAAGCGGCATTACGATTACCCATACTATTCCCGATAAAATGACAGTCAACGTCATTCCCGCTTACCTAGATAGCATTTTACTAAATTTATTTACTAATGCCATTAAATACAAATCCCTTGAGCGAGAAGCCAAATTGGAAATTGGATACGAAATTCTCGAAAATTACACGGTAATCACTTTTAGAGACAATGGCTTAGGTATAAACCTAAATAAAAACAAGCATAAAATATTTGGAATGTACAAGACTTTTCATGGAAATGAAGATGCAAGAGGAATTGGTCTTTTTATCACAAAAAATCAGTTAGAGGCAATGAAGGGGAAAATAGAAGTTGAAAGCGAAGAAGCAGTTGGTTCTGTTTTTAAAATATATCTCAATGAAAAATAAAATAACATATATTATTGATGATGATAAATTATCAATAAAATTAATGAGCATGCTAATTTTAAAAAATGAATTTTGTAAAGAAATCATTTCCTTCTTTAATCCACAGACAGCTTTACAAGATTTAAAAAATAATGCTGCTGACGCTTCAAAACTGCCTGATGTTATTTTACTAGACCTGAATATGCCTGTATTGGATGGTTGGCAATTTTTAGATGAATTTATGCTTCTTCCAATTCAAAAAGAAATTGCTATTTTCATTGTTACCTCTTCAATAGATCCTGCAGATATTGAAATGACAAAAAAATATAAGGTGGTCAAAAATTATTTAATGAAACCTATTACTGCTAAAAAATTAGAAGAAGCTACAAAATCAATATAGAGAAAAAAAACTAATTCTTTATAAATAGTAACAATTTCATATCTTGTTCGTCTTATCAACAAACTAAACACGATCATATTGGAAACCATACTTACTATTACTAATTTACACAAACGTTACGGCGGAGTCCAAGCGCTAAAAGACGTTTCATTCGAAATAAAAAAAGGAAATGTTTATGGTATTCTTGGTCCAAATGGAAGCGGAAAATCAACAACTTTAGGTATTGTTCTTAATGTAGTCAATAAAACTTCGGGTGACTATTTGTGGTTTGATGGTAAAATGGAAACCCATGAAGCGTTAAAAAAGGTAGGAGCTATTATTGAAAGACCTAATTTTTATCCTTACATGACTGCTCAGCAGAATCTAAAGCTAGTTTGTAAAATTAAAAACATTCCATTAGATAAAATTCAAGAAAAGTTAGAGCTGGTTGGTTTAGTTGATCGAAAGGACAGTAAGTTTAGTACTTTTTCTTTAGGTATGAAACAACGTTTAGCCATTGCTTCTGCCCTACTTAATGATCCAGAAATACTTATCTTAGATGAACCTACAAATGGATTAGATCCACAAGGGATTCATCAAATTAGAGATATCATTAGAAAAATTGCTTCTCAAGGCACAACAATTTTATTAGCTTCTCATTTACTTGACGAGGTAGAGAAAGTTTGTTCTCACGTTTTAGTGTTAAGAAAAGGAACTGTACTGTACTCTGGTACGGTTGATGGCATGTCAGCAAATGAAGGTTATTTTGAGTTACAAGCTGATAACAACGAACTCTTAGCCGATACATTAAAAAAACATCCAGCGGTAGACAAAGTCGTTAAAGAAGAAGAGAAAGTACTAGTGTATTTAAAATTAGAATTAGAAGCTGCTGTACTGAATGAATATTTATTTGAACATAATATTAGTTTAAGCCATTTGGTTAAACGAAAAAATAGTTTAGAAGAACAGTTTTTAGAGTTAACTAATAATAGTAATACACCATCCTTAAACTAATACACATGAAAAGATTATTATTTATAGAACTACAAAAAATATGGTTGAATAAAGCTAGTCGCGTTTTAACATTAACCTATTTCATTCTACTATCTTTTATTGCCTTAATTGCCTCTATCAAATTTGATATTGGAATATTTAAATTACACCTAGCGGAGATGGGTATATTTAACTTTCCTTTCATTTGGCATTTTAACACTTATGTTGCCGCTTGGTTAAAATTCTTTTTAGCCATTGTTATAGTTTCCATGATGGCAAATGAATACAGTTATGGAACTCTAAAACAGAATTTAATTGATGGCATGAGTAAAAAAGAATTTATTCTGTCTAAATTTCTAACAGTACTTCTTTTTGCGTTTTGCTCCACCATATTTGTCTTTGTCATGACCATTCTATTAGGACTGAGCTTTTCGTCTTATACTGAAATAGGCATTATATTCTCTGATTTAGAGTATCTTTTAGCTTTCTTTGTGAAGTTAATAGGTTTCTTCTCTTTCTGTTTATTCTTAGGAATATTAGTAAAAAGATCAGCTTTTGCACTTGGCTTTTTATTAGTGTGGAATATTGTCGAAGGTATAGCAAAAGGAATTTTAGTATTTAAAATCTTTCCTGATTCTAAAACAGCCGACTCAATTACACAGTTTTTTCCGCTAGAATCTATGTCAAATTTAATTGTAGAGCCTTTCACTCGATTATCTGTTATCAAAAGTATTGGAACACAAATTGGAGTAGAAAATAGCAAAGATTATGGAGTACATCTTGGAGCCATTATCATTGTATTAATTTGGTCTCTATTATTCCTGTTTTTTTCTTATAAATTATTAAAAAACAGGGATTTATAATAAACAACAAAATCGTTGTTAATTAGTTTAAGCATGTAAAAATTTCCCTAATTGAATACAATATCACTTTGATTTTGAATCATCTCTAGCTATGTCAATTTATAGCTTATTTATTTAAACGAATAAATCATAAAAGTTGTTTTTTTGTTAAAAACATGATAAGTTTTTTTATATTTAACCGATGAAAAAAACTATACTTTTATTTTTTATATTTATGTCTATTAATTGTTTAGCACAGTTTAGTAAGACACATTATATACCTCCTATAGCTGTTCAAAATAATTTAGTTGAAGATCAATATTTATACATATCTACTCCTAATAGTAATAATGTTAATTTTAAAATAATTGAAAATGGGGGAAACATTATAACTGGATCGGTAAGTAAAAACAGTCCTTCTACTTATCCTATTGGTAGTGGAAATACTACGCAACTGATAACTCCAAAAACACTCATTGGAAAAATAAGTAATAAAGGCTACATCATTGAAGCGGAAGATTTAATATATGTTAGTGTACGGGTAAATGCTAGTAGAAACCCAAACGGATCTTATAATCATGCTGGAGGCCTAGTGTCTAAAGGTAACAGTGCATTAGGGAAAGAATTTAGACTTGGAGCGATGCTAAACCCAAATTATGACACCACAATACTCAATTTTGCATCTATTTTAGCTACAGAAAATGGTACAAATGTGACTATCTCAAATATACCTGCTGGTACCATATTATCTGACGGAACAGTAACAAACGGCCCAATAAATGTCGTATTAAATAAAAATGAAAGTTATGTTTTAGCTTTAGAAAACATTGATAACGCCATAATATCAAACAGTTCTAAAATGATAGGTGCTTTAGTGGTTTCAGATAAGCCCGTTGTAGTTAATTCTGGTTCCTTTTGTGGGAGTAACAGCACAGCACTCAATGGACAAGGAAATCCTTCAGGAAGAGATTTAGGTTTTGACCAGATTGTACCCTATGAAAAAACGGGCACAGAGTACCTATTTGTAAAAGGAAATATAGCATCAGTCAGCCCCGAATTAGAGCGTGTTTTATTAATTGCACATCTTCCTAATACACTAGTTTATCTAAATGGAAGTTCCACCGCATTTGCAACTCTGGTAAATGCTGGTGACTATATCGACATTGACGGCAATAGCTTTGACAATGGAAATCTGTATGTTAAAACATCCGAAAAAGTTTTTGCTTACCAAAGTACATCTGGATCTAATTCTCCTGCAAATCAAAACTTATTTTTTGTTCCCCCTATAAACTGTTCTACACCTAATGTTGTTGATAATATTCCTTCAATTGAATCAATTGGTAGTGTTTTCTATAGCGGAGGTTTGAACATCGTAACGGAAACTGGCGCCACTGTTTTAATTAACAATTCAGCTATAAACTCTTTACCAGTAGCGATAACTGGAAACCCCAATTTCGTCAGATATTCTGTCAATAATCTTATTGGAGATATATCAGTAAAATCAACGAGACAAGTTTACGTATCTTATTATGGGACTAACGGTGCTGCTACCTATGGTGGTTATTATTCTGGATTTGATACCAAACCAGAAATTGTCACAGATAAAATCACTGTCTCTAATTCTGCCTGTATCCCTAACGTAATTTTAAAAATTAATACCTTATCCTCTTATGACTCTTTCCAATGGTATCTAGACGATACCATTATTCCTGGTGCAACAACCAATTCTTATCGCCCAACTACTCCCGGATTCTACCAAGTTAAAGGAAGTATTACTAACTGTCCTACTACAGTTCCCATATTTTCTGATAAAATACCAGTAAGCAATTGTCCTACAAATAATGATAATGATTTAGCACATGACAACTTAGATATTGATAATGATAATGATGGCATTACAAATTGCACAGAATCTTTTGGTAACGCAAACATTAACCTTTCAAACCCAGCTTCTGGTACTTTGTCTATTGGCGACTATTCCAATTCATTTAACGGAACATTTAATAATTCAGCTTCAACAACTACTGCGCCTTTTATTGGTAATACAGATGGGAGTTTTATAACGGAAGTAGCTTCTGGTAAAGCTAATTACGTTTCTTACAAAATGTCATTCACCAAACCCATTACAATAGGAGTCGAATATGTTTCAACTGCAAGCCCATCAGATTTACTAAATCCAGATGCAGAATATATTATTAATTCTGATATCGATAAAACCATAACTGTGTTGAATCCCACAGACCAATTATTGATTGATACAAATTATGATGGAATTTACGAAAGTGGAGTAACTGAATATTCCTCTTTTGAGATTCGCTTTAGACTAAAAAGCACTTCACCCCTTCCAGCAGGAACAGGAAATTTTAAATTCGCAACCTATTTAACTAATACCATTAGGATTACACATAAAAACTTATCAGATGTTAGTCCAAATAAGTCCACTTTCAAAATATTTGCTATTTGTGTTCCTAAAGACAGTGATGGTGATGGAGTTCCCGATCAATTGGACCTAGACAGTGATAATGATGGTATACCTGATACTATTGAAGGGCAAGGAAGCAATTATGTGCAATACACTACTACTGATGCTAATAAAGACGGCTTGAGTGATGCTTACGGAAACGGTATTGAACCAATAGATACAGATACTGATAACTCTATTGGCGGAGCCCCTGATTACTTAGATTTAGATAGTGATAATGACGGAATTTATGATGTTGTCGAAAGTGGAAGCGCAGCGATAGACAGTAACTTTGATGGAATTATAGACGGAACTGCAAGTAGTTTTGGTATTAATGGACTTGCAAATAGTCTAGAAAGCTTTGCCGATTCGGGAATATTAAACTACACTGTTAATGATTTTGATGCCGATGGGAAAAAGAATTATGTCGATTTAGATAGTGATAATGACGGTTGTTTTGATGTTATAGAAGCTGGTTTCACTGATGACAATTCTGATGGCATTCTAGGAAATAGTCCTGTTACCGTAAACAAATATGGTGTAGTATCGAGCAGTAGCAACGGCTACACTATTCCTAATAGTAACTACTTAACAGCATCCCCTATTATTATCAATCAACAACCTATAGATCAAACTGCATGCGAATTACAAGATGTAAACTTTACAATAGACACAAACAGTATTACTAGTTATCAATGGCAGCAATCTACTGATGGTATTACTTGGGTAAATCTTTTGAATAACTCAAATTTTAACGGAACTACTACAAGTACACTTACTATTAAAACAATCAGAAATGCTCAAAATAATTTTCACTACAGAGTACTCCTAAACAAAAACGGGAATAGTTGTGGTTTAACATCAAGTGAAGCAATTTTAAAAGTAAATACATTACCAAACGTAAATGTGCTCGTGACACTTATACAATGCGATGACGACGCTGATGGCTCCTCTAGTTTCAACTTAACAGAAAAGAATAATAGCATATCATCCAATTACAGTACTGAAACCTTTACTTATTTTAACACTGTAGCTGCTGCTACATCTAATGACATTTCAAAAAAAATCACTACTCCTTTAGCTTATATTAGCCCAAGTAAAAGTATTTGGGTCCGTATAGAAAATAGTAATGGATGTTATACTGTTTCACAATTAGATTTGGTTGTTTCTAGTACGCAAATTCCCCAAACTTTTAACAGGAAATTTGATGTTTGCGATGATACTATAGATCTAATTAGTACAGATACTGATGGTATAGCCACCTTTGATTTTAGTAGCGTAACACAAGATATTCAAGCTTTGTTGCCCTCTCCTGCTTCGTTATATGAAATTAAATATTATGCTAACGACACCGATGCTTTAGCAGAACAAAATGAAATTATAAATATCTCAAATTATCGAAATACAGAAAGCCCTTTTTTACAAAATATATGGGTTAGAGTAGAAAGCACTTTAGATAATTCTTGTTATGGATTAGGACCAAATGTAACTCTAAAGGTCAATCCTAAACCAAACATCAATACAAACGAAGACAAACTTGAAGATGAATTAGTATGTTCCAATCTTTCCTCCTTTTTTGTAACATTAAATTCAGGGATACAAGATGGCACTCCAGAGAGTGACTACACCTACAAATGGTTTAAAGATGCTGTTTTCCTAGCTGGCAGTACCAGTTCAACTTTACAAGTCAATGCTATCGGGGATTACACAGTGGAAGTTATGAATCATTCTGGCTGTAGTAGATTAAGAACGGTTAAAGTTACTGCCTCTGATATTGCACAATTAAGTACGATTGAAATCACTGACCTTTCAGACACTAATAGTGTAAGAGTTATTGTTACCGGTCAAGGAAATTATGAATACGGCATCGATACTATTTCTGGACCCTATCAAGATTCCAACTTTTTTGATAACCTTGCTGCAGGAATTCACGAAATATACATTAATGATAAAAATGGCTGCGGCATCGTTCAAAAGACAATCGCGATTTTAGGTGTACCAAAATTTTTCACACCTAATAATGATGGATCTAATGACTACTGGAATGTAAAAGGAGTCAATACCACAAGTAATGCTAAGTCATTAATTCACATATTTGACAGATACGGTAAATTAATTAAGCAGATTAACCCCATGAGTATTGGTTGGGATGGTACTTTTAATGGTATTCCTCTACCTGCAGATGATTATTGGTACACTGTAAAATTAGAAGATGGCAGAGAAGCAAAAGGACATTTTAGTCTAAAACGCTAAACTTAGGAATCTAGAAATAATCATGAAATTTATCAAAACAGTAATACTCATTCTCGTCCTTACAGCAATCAAAGCAAATGCTCAAAATGATTGTGTAGATGCAATTATTGTTTGTGGAAATACTGGTTTCGAGGGATTATCAGCAACTGGAATTGGAGCACAAGAACTATTTAACTCCAATACATGTAGTAGCGAAGAAAACAACAGTATTTGGATGAAAATTTATATCAAAGATTCTGGAACACTAGGCTTTACTCTTGTGCCTGAAAGTAGCAATATTAATGAAGATTTTGATTTTTTTGTATTCGGCCCAAATGCTACTTGTACAAACTTGGGACAAGCAATAAGATGCTCAACAACAAATCCTCAAGCTTCTGTACAGCCTAATAATTATACGGGAATGAATAATGTTGAAACTGATACTTCAGAAGGCCCCGGAGCATTAGGCAATAGTTTTGTAAAATGGCTCGAGGTAAACGCAGGAGAATCCTATTATATCGTAATTGATCGACCTATTGGGATTAGCAACTTTTCCTTACAGTGGACTGGAACGGCAACTTTTAACCCCCCTCCTACATTTAATATGCCATCGGCTGCGTCTATAAATTTAGAAGAATGTGATAATGACGGTCTAATTGATTTATCAACTAATTTTAATTTAGAGCAAAATACAGCTATGATGATTGGAAATCAATCCAATGTTAGTGTAACCTATCATCTTAGCCAAAATGATGCTCTAACAAATAAAGATAGAATTACAAACACCACTTCATTTACAAACACAACTAATCCCCAAACAATTTATACAAGAATAACAAACAATGTAAATCAATGTTATAACGTTACAGATTTTACAATAAGTACCAAAGAAACGGTACAACTATCCAATATAGTTTCTTATGCTTGTGATGATACAACAGACGGAAATGATTCAAATGGACAAACAACTTTTTATCTTGATAAAGTTAGTTTTGATATATTTGAAAATCAAGACATTTCAAGCCTTATTATTAAATATTACATCTCAGAAAGTGATGCTAATAAATCAGTTAATGAAATACAAAATTCATTTTATAATAGTATTCCGCAGCAGCAAAATTTATTTATAAAAGCAACAAATATAGAAGGCTGTACGACTATAAATGAAATAACACTGAATGTAGTACAACCTCCCACAAAAGTAGATATAACATTAGTACAATGCAGTACAGGAGCAAGTGCAAGTGACTTTAGTTTATTTAATCTTAATGAAGCTACCACTTCATTAATTAATAATAATCCAGATCTAACTACAACATTTTTTACTAGTTATTTTGATGCTCAGAACAACCTTAATGAACTAGATGCAGCGTACACAAACATTGCTAATCCTCAAAACATTTATGCCCGTATTTTAAGCAAGTCAACAGGCTGCTACAGTATTAGCAACATCAATTTAGTAGTAAATGTTATTACTGAAAAAAATTATGTGATAAATCCTGTATGTGATGACGACGGAATAGAAGATGGCTTGCACGCGTTCAACTTAGCTGATACTAATATCCCCATAACGCCAAGCCAAACACTTTCTTATTATCCAACATTAACTGATGCGTTACTGGAAGAAAATAAAATCATTAATCCAGATCGATATTTTAACGAAATGCCTTACCATCAAGACGTGTATGCCCGTATTGAACAAGGAAATGATTGTTTTGGAATTTCTAAAATAAAATTAGAAGTTTTAAAATTACCCGATATTATCACAATTGATAATAAGAAGGTATGTCGTAATTCCCCTAACTATTATATACAATTAGATGCCGGTATTCAAGATAATTCTTCTCCAAGTTCATATACATATATATGGTTTAAAGATAATAATGTTATAAAGGAAGAAACAAATTACACCTTGAACGTTAATAGGACTGGAAATTATGCTGTTCAAGTTACTAATTTAATGGGCTGTAGCAAAAAGAGAAATATTGAGGTAACATCATCTGATATTGCGACAATAGAAAATATTTCTATAGTTGACCTCTCAGAAATTAATTCAGTCACAATTAATGTTAGCGGTTCTGGCGATTACAAATATAGCATGGATTCTCAGTATGGTCCCTTTCAGGAGTCCAACTTTTTTGACAATGTTCCTGCAGGTATTCATGAAATTTATATAAACGACGATAACAACTGCGGTTTAATATCCAAAACTATAGCTTTACTGGGCGTACCAAAATTTTTTACACCAAATAATGATGGCTTTAATGATTATTGGAATATTAAAGGAGTTAGTGAAACAATGAATTCTAAATCTCTAATTTATATTTTTGATCGCTACGGTAAATTAATCAAACAAATTAAACCTCTAGAAGTAGGCTGGGATGGGACTTCTAGAGGAACATTATTACCAGCAGATGATTACTGGTTTACTATAAAGTTAGAAGACAAAAGAGAAGTACGAGGTCATTTCAGTTTAAAAAGATAAGCTAAATATTCCGCAAAGATTATGCATAAAAAAAAGCCATTACTAAGAATGGCTTTTAATATATATACTAAATAAGAATTAGATTTTAAATCTTTTTCTATCAGTTTCAGTCAAATAAATTTTTCTTAAACGAATCGATTTTGGAGTCACCTCTACGTATTCATCTTTTTGAATGTACTCCAAAGCTTCCTCAAGGGAGAAAATAATTGGAGGAATAATTCTCGCTTTTTCATCATTTCCTGATGAACGTACGTTCGACTGTTTTTTAGCCTTAGTTACATTCACACACATATCATCGCTACGTGAATTTTCACCAATAACCTGACCTTCATAAATTTCAGCGTTAGGTTCAACGAAGAATTTACCACGATCTTGTAATTTATCAATAGAGTAAGGAATTGCTTTACCATTCTCCATAGAGATCAATGAACCGTTGTTACGTCCTGGAATTGCTCCTTTGAAAGGCTCATATCCAATAAAACGGTGTGACATAATCGCCTCACCAGCAGTAGCTGTTAACAATTGATTACGTAATCCAATGATTCCACGAGATGGAATGTTGAATTTAATAATCATACGATCATTTTTACCTTCCATAGAAAGCATCTCACCTTTACGAATAGTTACAAACTCTACAGCACGTCCAGAAAGATTTTCTGGTAAGTCGATTGTTAACTCTTCAATTGGCTCACATTTTTTACCATCAATTTCTTTGATAATAACTTGTGGTTGACCAATTTGTAACTCATACCCTTCTCTTCTCATTGTTTCAATAAGAACAGATAAGTGAAGTACACCACGACCAAAAACCATAAACTTATCAGCTGAATCAGTTTCACCTAATTTCATTGCTAAGTTTTTCTCTAACTCTTTTGTTAAACGCTCTCTAATATGACGTGAAGTTACAAATTTACCCTCTTTACCAAAGAAAGGAGAGTCATTAATTGTAAACAACATACTCATTGTAGGTTCATCAATTGCAATAGAAGCTAATCCTTCAGGATTTTCAAAGTCAGCGATAGTATCACCAATTTCGAAACCTTCAACACCAACAATTGCACAAATATCTCCAGCAATTACTTCTTGAACTTTTTTACGACCTAAACCTTCAAAAGTATGTAATTCTTTAATACGTGATTTTACGATAGTACCGTCTCTTTTTACTAAAGAGATTGGCATACCTTCTTTTAAAACTCCTCTTTCAAGACGACCGATAGCAATACGACCTGTAAAAGCAGAAAAATCAAGAGAAGTGATCAACATTTGTGGAGTTCCTTCTGAAACTTTAGGAGCTGGTACATTTTCGATAACCATGTCTAATAATGCTTCAACATTATCAGTTACATTCTCCCAATGGTCAGACATCCAGTTGTTCTTAGCTGAACCGTAAACTGCTGGAAAATCCAACTGCTCTTCAGTAGCACCTAATTCAAACATTAAGTCAAAAACTTTTTCATGAACTTCTTCAGGAGTACAGTTTTCTTTATCTACTTTATTTATAACAACACATGGTTTTAAACCAAGGTCTAATGCTTTTTGTAATACAAAACGCGTTTGTGGCATAGGCCCTTCAAATGCATCTACTAGTAAACAAACTCCATCAGCCATATTTAATACACGCTCCACTTCTCCACCAAAATCGGCGTGACCAGGAGTGTCAATAATGTTGATTTTTGTTCCTTTATACTGAACAGAAACATTCTTAGAAGTAATAGTAATACCTCTTTCACGCTCTAAGTCGTTGTTATCAAGGATTAGATCACCTGTGTTTTCGTTGTCACGAAATAACTGACAGTGATACATAATTTTATCAACCAAAGTTGTTTTACCGTGATCGACGTGGGCAATAATTGCAATGTTTCTAATTGATTCCATCTGTGATTTTTAATGGGTGCAAAGGTACACTTTATTTTGATATAAAAAATATTTCATTAATACTTTACATATTCTTAACGATTTACACCTAAAAAACTTAATATTTAAAACACTTTAAAATAACTTTTGTAGGTTTTTTATATTTCATATTATTTATTACATTTGAGTAATGAAAAACAAATCCAACCAAATAACCCTGATCTATCTGCTTATTGCCATGTTTGCAGCTATAGTTTTTCACAAACTTTTTCTAAAGCCTTCATTTAGCGAAAATTACCAACTTTATCTTTTTTCAAAAGATATTGTACTAATCATTTTGACCGCAATTACTTACAGATTTGTTTTATCAAAAAATGATAATCGAAATAAGGCCATTTTTCAAAAATTAAAAAACACTAACGACGAAATTAAAGAATCAAATGAAAAATATGACATTGTAGCCAAAGCCACAAGTGATACAATTTGGGACTGGAAAATACAAGAGGATAAATTTATTTGGAACAAAGGTATTAGGAGCATTTTTGGTTATGACGAAGAGATTGTAGGAGATAGTTCAAAATGGTGGTTTGAAAACATCCATCCGGAAGACAGTATTAAAATGTCTATAAAGCTTTATTCCTTTATCGAACAGAAAACAGAAAATTGGCAAGATGAATACCGTTTTAAATGCGCTGATAATAGTTATAAATATGTTCTTGATAGAGGTTTTCTTTTAAAAGATGACCAAGGTAAAGCTATTAGAATGATTGGTGCAATTCAGGATATCACCAAACAAAAAGAAGAGGAATTAAGACTAAAATTGCTTGAAACTGTAATTGTACAAACTAAAGACTCTATAATTATTACTGAAGCAGACTTTAACGATAATAAGCTTCCTAAAATTGTCTACGTCAATCCAGCATTTTCAAATATGACTGGTTATAATCCTGATGAAATTTTAGGACAATCTCCAGACTTTTTAAAAGGTCCTAATTCATCTATAGCCGGAATCAAAAATATTATTGCCTCTATTAAAAACAAAGAAGAAAGTTTAATAGAAATGATATGCTACAAAAAAGATAAAGAAGAATTTTGGCTGCGATTTTCAATGATTCCAATATACAATTCCGAAAACGAACTAACCCATTGGGTATCCATACAAAGAGACGTTTCCGAAGAAAAAATTCAAGAAAAAGAAAAAGAGCAACTAATTAATGAATTAACACAAAATAATAAAGACCTTAAGCAGTTTTCGTACATAACATCACATAATTTAAGAGCACCACTGTCTAATCTTACGGGTTTATTAAATTTAATTGAAGATGTCAAAATTGAAGATGAAGAACTACGTGAACTTATTGACGGTTTTAATAAATCTACACATTTATTAAATGACACAGTAAACGACCTAACAAAAGTAATGATTATTAAAGATAACCGTTCCATCCAAAAAGAAAGCCTTTCTTTAAGAGATCTATTTGAAAACGTATTTAACCAAATTACCTTTCAAATTGATGAGCATAAGCCAATTTTAGAACTTGATTTTGATAAAGTGCCTGCGCTCAATATTAATAAATCATATCTGGAAAGTATTTTGCTAAATCTTTTAACCAATTCAATAAAATATAGGTCAGATGACCGAAAAATAACAATAGCTATATCCGCAGAACAGATAAATAATATTGTAACCTTATCTTTTAGTGACAATGGTATTGGTATTGATTTAAATCGCAATAAAGACAAAATTTTTGGGCTTTATCAAAGATTTCATAATTACCCCGACAGTAAAGGATTAGGATTATACCTAGTAAAGTCACAAGTAGAAGCCATGGGTGGAACAATTTCAATCGATAGCGTAGTTAACAAAGGCACTACATTTACTTTAACATTCAAAAACAAATAAATTAAATGTTAGATCTGATTTTATGCGTTGATGACGACCCCATAACATTAATGTTATGTAAGAAAGTTATAGCAAAAACCTCTTTTTCAAAAACAATAATGACTGCCCAAAATGGAGAAGAGGCTCTGTTTATTTTTGACAAATTTATACAATCAGATGTAGAAAAAGATGAGATTCCCGAGTTAATCTTTTTAGACTTAAACATGCCTGTGATGGGTGGATGGGAGTTTTTAGACTCCTTCAACACCGATGAATACCTTTCTTTCCATCATATTAAAGTGGTTGTACTGTCATCTACAATTGATCCTGAAGATTTAGAAAAAGCAAAAAAATACCCGATGGTGATAGATTTTTTATCAAAACCTATCACAATAAACATGTTAAATTACTTAACAAATAAGCTTTAGATTATTTCAAATTCCACAAATTGTAAGTCAATAAAATTAAGACTAAAGAAGTGCATAAATAAGGCTTAAATAACTATAACATCAGGGTTAATCATTGTCTTAAGCTATTATAGCACTTAATAGTATAATAAACCTTGTTTTTTTCTATAACAGAGTTAAATATACAGAAGCTTACTTATATTAAATATACTCTGGTACTGATTAATTGATCATTGATTCTCCTATACAAAGACCTTCTAAGACATACAGTAATCGTATTAATTATTCCCTTACTACATCTGTCATAATCTTCTTTTTATAATTTACAATTCAACTACAAACTTTATCAGCAATATTTTATATTCTGTTAGTAAGTATGAGAGATGATTTAGAATTTAAATAATCAAAGCTAATGGAATTCTAAATATTAAATAGCTGAGGATATATCCGATCCTATATTTCAGGTATCTATTAAACACCTGATCATAGGATTAAGATCAAAAGCATATAAAATAAAAACCCCCATCCGACTGGATAGGGGTTTTAGAATCTAAAACAAGTTCAGATTAAAGAAAGTCGGCAAACCGAGAGCGTGAACTCGTGGTTCTAGTAAAAAAAAGAACCCCAGTCTTTTCAGACCGGGGTTTTAGAATCTGAAACTAGTTCAGATTAAAGAAAGGCGACGACATACTCTCCCACATAACTGCAGTACCATCTGCGCAGGCGGGCTTAACTACTCTGTTCGGGATGGGAAGAGGTGAGCCCCGCCGCAATAACCACCTTAAGATTATTGTTTAAGGAGTTTAAGGTTTTTATAGTTTCAAGTTATACAACTTGCAACATTAAACTTCAAACTTTAAACGCAGCTTTGCTGCAATATCTTAACATACTGAGATAAAGAAAAAAGTATTGTAGATACTGAAACTAGTTCAGTATAAAGAAAGTTTCCCCAGTGCGCCGAGGCGCACTGGAAAGGGTGTACATAAGCTTACGGATTATTAGTACTACTCGACTATGACATTACTGCCTTTACATCTATAGCCTATCAACGTGGTCATCTCCCACGATCCTTAAAAGAAATCTCATCTTGTGGTGGGTTTCGCGCTTATATGCTTTCAGCGCTTATCCCTTCCAAACGTAGCTACTCTGCGGTGCCACTGGCGTGACAACAGATACACTAGAGGTTTGTCCAATTCGGTCCTCTCGTACTAGAATCAGATCCACTCAAATTTCTTGCGCCCACAGTAGATAGAGACCGAACTGTCTCACGACGTTCTGAACCCAGCTCGCGTGCCACTTTAATGGGCGAACAGCCCAACCCTTGGGACCTTCTCCAGCCCCAGGATGTGACGAGCCGACATCGAGGTGCCAAACCCCCCCGTCGATATGAGCTCTTGGGGGAGATCAGCCTGTTATCCCCGGCGTACCTTTTATCCTTTGAGCGATGGCCCTTCCATGCGGAACCACCGGATCACTATGCTCTACTTTCGTACCTGATCGACCTGTATGTCTCTCAGTCAAGCTCCCTTATGCCATTGCACTCTACGCACGGTTACCAAGCGTACTGAGGGAACCTTTAGAAGCCTCCGTTACTCTTTTGGAGGCGACCACCCCAGTCAAACTACCCACCAAGCAATGTCCCCCGCATAGCGGGGTTAGGCCTCAGATAAACAAAGGGTTGTATTTCAACAATGACTCCACAACGCCTAGCGACGCCACTTCACAGTCTCCAACCTATCCTACACATCATTTATCCAAGGTCAATACTAAGCTATAGTAAAGGTGCACAGGGTCTTTTCGTCCCACTGCGGGTAAGCGGCATCTTCACCGCTACTACAATTTCACCGAGCTCATGGCTGAGACAGTGTCCAGATCGTTACACCATTCGTGCAGGTCGGAACTTACCCGACAAGGAATTTCGCTACCTTAGGACCGTTATAGTTACGGCCGCCGTTTACTGGGGCTTCAATTCAATGCTTCTCCGAAGATAACATCTCCTCTTAACCTTCCAGCACCGGGCAGGTGTCAGGCCCTATACTTCATCTTACGATTTTGCAGAGCCCTGTGTTTTTGATAAACAGTCGCCTGGACCTCTTCACTGCGGCCAGCATTGCTGCTGGCGACCCTTCTCCCGAAGTTACGGGTCTATTTTGCCTAATTCCTTAGCCATGAATCTCTCGAGCACCTTAGAATTCTCATCTCGACTACCTGTGTCGGTTTGCGGTACGGGTACTATTAACCTGAAGTTTAGAGGTTTTTCTTGGAAGCCCTTAGGTGCACTATCTCTTTGTCCGAAGACGCCGAGTACTATCGTATTTCCCCAAAACCCGTGGATTTGCCTGCGGGTCTTATAGGTAGGTACTTCAACGAACTATTCCGTCAGTTCGCGGCACTTTCATCACTCCGTCACCCCATCACAGTTAACAGTAGTACGGGAATATTAACCCGTTGTCCATCGACTGTCCCTTTCGGGTTCGCCTTAGGTCCCGACTAACCCACAGCTGATTAGCATAGCTGTGGAAACCTTAGTCTTTCGGTGTGCGGGTTTCTCGCCCGCATTATCGTTACTTATGCCTACATTTTCTTTTCTAACCAGTCCAGCATGCCTTACGACACACCTTCTACCCTGTTAGAATGCTCCCCTACCACTTAGAGTAAACTCTAAATCCATAGCTTCGGTAATATACTTATGCCCGATTATTATCCATGCTCGTCCGCTCGACTAGTGAGCTGTTACGCACTCTTTAAATGAATGGCTGCTTCCAAGCCAACATCCTAGCTGTCTATGCAGACAAACCGCGTTCTTTCAACTTAGTATATATTTGGGGACCTTAGCTGATGGTCTGGGTTCTTTCCCTCTCGGACTTGGACCTTAGCACCCAAGCCCTCACTGTTATGAAACATTATATAGCATTCGGAGTTTGTCAGGAATTGGTAGGCGGTGAAGCCCCCGCATCCAATCAGTAGCTCTACCTCTATATAACTTTATGCATAACGCTGCACCTAAATGCATTTCGGGGAGTACGAGCTATTTCCGAGTTTGATTGGCCTTTCACCCCTACCCACAGATCATCCCAAGACTTTTCAACGTCAACGGGTTCGGTCCTCCACTTTGGGTTAACAAAGCTTCAACCTGTCCATGGGTAGATCACACGGTTTCGCGTCTAACACTACTGACTAAAGCGCCCTATTCAGACTCGCTTTCGCTACGGATCCGTGGCTTAACCACTTATCCTTGCCAGCAACGTTAACTCGTAGGCTCATTATGCAAAAGGCACGCCGTCACCCCACGAA